>NZ_JBWBKF010000076.1:0-132273 GCF_057657925.1 Lederbergia sp. B243.17 | reverse complement strand
TTAACCATTATATGGTCTATTATAATAATTATCGTTATCAGTGGAATTTAAAAAAGATGACCCCTATTCAATATAGGAATCATCTTCAAACTGCTTAATCTCTTTTTTTATTGTGTCCTTGACATAGGTACCACTTTAATAACCGGTCTCTTTATCGGACATCTTTTGAAATAAGGTGTGAAGAATCAAGGTATTAGGGGGTGGCTTAGAGACATATGAAAAAAATAGTTTTTGTAGTCATTTTCATTGTCTTTATAGGTTTAGCTGTTATTTTTTTGGGGGATAGAGCCAGTCAAGAAACGGGTTTAGCTAAAGAAATTGACTCCCTTTTAGAAAAAGGAGAAACACAAATTGATTTAATAAGGTTAACCAACTTTAAATGGACACAAGTCGGTCTATTTGGACCTTATACAACAGATGAATTAATCGAGGATTCAATGAACATTGAATTTAAAGGAGACAATGGTGGAATTGATATACTTGAGGACCGCTTTTTATTAGTTTTTGCTAATGAAAAACATGCTGTCAAAACTGTTGTGCTCTCAAGGAAACATGGTAACTATACCATAAAAGATAATAAACTTTTAGTTGTTGATTGATAACCTTCACGGATGAGATTGTTGAAGAAATAAAATGCTCAGACATAAAACCCTGGACATTTTTTCCGGCAGAAGCTTATGCATACATAGTATTCGTTATCGTTTTCGAATCATTTCTATGGTTTGGTACGTTTGTATCGTTCTCATGATTGTCATAAGAGCCTTGGGTAAAAGTACTACTTCAAACCCAAACAAAGTATCTTCATAAAGGAGCTTATTCACTTATCCATTCACTCATTCATCGGATTGATTCATTTCTTCAATAGCGCTGAAAACCAAGGAATACATATTTTTCAATGTCTCATCGGTCTTTATGTCATTGTATAATCCTACACCTTGAGAGTTAAGTGTGTCCTTTTTAGGTGATACGAGTACCCCGACAGCATAACCTGTCCCTGGTTTCCAATTGAACTCCTCATCATATTTCCAGTTGGCTTCAGTGAAATGCACAAAAGTATTTGCCCCGATAAAGAATGTGGGGATGGGCGAACTCATATAGACATCAGCATATTGACTTTCCGCTGCCTCGGGGAGATGGTTTTCCCGAATCATGACTGCATCGTACATATTCATATTTTCGGTTCTAGTCATTTCATCAAAAGAAATCCTTGTAAACCTTACATGTTTTTCAGTTACAATCGGTGGTTCTCCAATTACTGCAATGGATAATGACTTTCCATCATAGGGTTCGAATTCAGGCAAAGATTCAGACGCGAATTGAGTATAGATATTGCAACCGGACAATCCGGTAACCATTGCAACAGCAAGAAAAAGCATCGTTATTGACCTTCTCAATGACCGATTCCTCCTTGTAAAAAGCATCATTCAAGAACGTAGTATTGCATTTTCCCTTTTATACAATCCCTGTATTGAGATAGAAGTAAGGAACTTCTAAAATTTTCAATCAAACATATTAATTTCAAGCTGGACATCTCCAATGACGGCTCTCTCCACATTCCCATACTGCTGTTTATCAAGCAGGAGGGAGAAGGATCTGGGAACTGCGTCGGCCGTGCAGGCGCCTGATTGGGATTCGAGAGACAAAGTCAGAGTTTGCCCATTCGGGCTTAAATGGATTTGTTCCAGTCTTTTAGGGCAGCTGCCAGACTCCTCAAGGGCAATGAATAGAACAAAATCTGTTTCGAAATCGACGTCAGGTGCCTTCTTTTTAAAGCCATATTCACTCCACGTTTGTTTAAAAGCTGAGGAGGTTACAACTTTTTCTATAAGATAGCGGTCATTTTCATTGAGAGTGATTTGGCTAAAACGATCCGGCATGGTTTTCTCATTAGCCAGCAAAGGAAGGGAGTCTGATGAAACCGTAGCGGTGTTGCTGCAGGCTGGAAGGAAGAGCCAAATTAGAGCGAAAAAGAATGTTGTTTTCTTCATGAATCATTTTCCTTTCCTGAAAGGTTATCTGAAGAAGAAAGATACGACGATAAACCCTGCAATAATCGAAAGGATAAGGATACCCGTTCCCTTCCAGCCTAAGCTGCCGACTAAGTCTGCAAGATTTCCAGACCCGGCCCGGTTAAATGCATTGTTTACATTTCCAGCTGGGTTTCTTCTCGCTTCCTCCTGACTTAGCCTTTCTCTTCTTCTTTCAGGTGACTCTTTCTCTTCGCTCATAACCCTCACACCCCTATACAATACATTCTGCGATTGTTACTTTTTGTTATCCAGCTTGTCGAGAATAGCAATTAAAATTTGTTCGGTCCGTTGGTTTTGTTTCTGTATTTTATCCAATGTTACAGTTATCGAAAGCAAAAAGAGGAAAAAAAGAATGACAGCTATTATCATATTGTGGATTTACTCGTTTTAAATAAATATATTAAAAAAATTATAAAAATAGTATAAAATAAGTTTATCATATCTCGCTTCTTTTGTAAGGATGTGGAAATAGTAAGCGTGCGATCATTTGGCAGTGGAAAAAAGGGGGAAGAGTCCTTGACCATCTCAAGCAAGGAAGACATTAATCGGATCATCCTGGAAGATGCCTGGATGATGGACGTTCTCCGTGCGGCACAAAAGCTGGAGCTCCCGGACTGGTGGGTTTGTGCAGGATTTGTCCGGTCAAAAATTTGGGATGAACTTCACCAGTTTGGGGAGAGAACGCCACTTCAGGATGTAGATGTTATTTATTTCGATACAAAGAACGTAAAAGAGGAGACGGAAAAACGGCTGGAGGCCGAATTGCGAAGCATCTTGCCTGATGTTCCTTGGTCCGTTAAAAACCAGGCGCGGATGCACAAGGTCAACAATCTGCCTCCTTATGTAAGCTCGGAGGATGGAATCGCCTCATTTCCAGAAACAGTGACGGCGCTGGGTGTTTCTCTTTCTGATGAAGGAAAGTTGCTGCTTACTGCACCGCACGGAGTCGAAGACGTTTTGAACATGCAGGTCAAACCGTCGCCGCTTTTCAGCGGAGACAGCAGACTGGAAGCGATATATCACAAGCGCATCAGGGAGAAAGACTGGTCGGCCGTCTGGAATAAGGTTCGTTATACATAAAGTAAATGAACTTAAGGAGAAAATAGGGGGAAGAGTATATACATTGTCAGGCACTGTGAAACAACGGGCCAGTTCCTCGATTTCGTTCGAACCAGTCCATTTACAGTTTGGACTGTGCCTTTGAAATCGAAATTTCAAAAGGCGAAACACATCCTTACAACAGTTGCGAATTAATAGAAAAAAATAAGCATGGCAACCAAACGTTTAATACTCATTTGGTTGTCATGCTTACATATCAGTTTATATTTATGCTGAGTTTTACATTTGCCTCTGAAAACCCCTCCTATGAACGCAACATTCCCATCAAACGTTCAAGTGTTTCCTTCGAAATTTCGTTTGTTTTTGCGTTTTCTAGGTGTTTCACCGCATTGTTTATCTGTTGTTTTGATTGGGCTGTTCTACCGGCATCGCGATGATGTATGGCTTGCCTGATGGAATTCTCAAGTTTTGTACTAAGCGGGTGGGAAATGTCCCCGTTTTCGGTTGCACTTTCAATGATTTGGGCAATTTCTTCAAGCGTAATTTCGGCATCTGTCACTGCTATTTTCATGATATACGGGCCTTCTGTATAGTATACGTCTCCATTTCTATCCAATGTCATTAATTGGGTGTCTGCCAAACTGACGAATTCCAACGTATCCGGATTGATGACGGTCAGTTTTCCGGCCAATGTCGTGTACAGTAAGCCATCATCACTCCAACGCAAATGAACTGGTCGCCAGTTTCCGTAATTCGTGACTTCTGGATAAATGTTTTTGCTCTTAACAATTTCCAATGTTTCCGGGTCCATTGCAAAAATAGTGCCATCTGCCGCTGCCCATAATAATCCGTCCGGCCCTTCTTTGATTCCGCTAATCATTCGCGGTGTACCTGTTGCTCCTAGAATATCCGGGACAAACTCTGTAATCATCGTTTGTTTTTCAATGTCCCAGACAAACACTTTGGCCGCTTTTTCCGTCGGTGTGATGCCCAATCCGCCGCCAACTGTTGTGGTTCCGAATAGTTTTCCGTCTTTTACGGCAAGACCGGCAATCGATTGGTTGTGTACAATATTTTCATAGATTTGCGGCTCTTGATCAGAACCCGGTTTGAAAACTGTGAGGGAACCGCCCAAATAGCCGTAATTCGGGATCGTGCCGATGAATAACGTATCTTCATAAGGTGTCATCACAAACGGACGGTCTTGATTAGGGATTGTATAAATTTGTTTAGCCGATTTCGTTCCGGCGGTCACATCCATTTCGAATAGATGGGCACCCGGATATACGCCAAAATAAATTTTGCTTCCAATTGAAGTCATTCCTTCCGCTTGCCCCAATGGGAACATTGTCACTTCGGCAGTGTTTGGATTCAACAGCCCGGCCGTGCCACCAGGATAGCCGCTGGCATATAAATTTCCATCCGGTCCCAGTTCAAGTGTCTGGATGGGGATAGGATTCCCGGCGACTTCATAATCGGTATAGGTTTTCACGACTTTCGTCTCCAAATTCATAAAGGTCATTTGACCACTAAATTGAATGGTTACAAGCGAATAGCCTGGAAGTTGCGGATCGCCCTTGACTTCCACCCAAGCCGTATTACGGATAAAGGTCCCGAACGTAACGCCAGTATCTTTAATATCCAATGTATTCAAGTCAATCTTTTGCAGCTTGTTCCCTTGGAGAAAATAGACCGTGTCCTCTTCACCTGGCTTGCCTTTGATTAATCTGAGGCCTTTGTTGCCATCATAATGTTTGTCACTCCATTTTCCCGTTTCTGTATCATAGAAAAATAAGGTGTTTTTACCGCCGCCCATGCCTGCTACGATGTGTTTCCCTGCGGCATCAAGCTGCCAAACGGTCACGTCTTTGTCAGCATATTCGGGCAGTGGAAAGTTTTGTATTTCACCGGTTTCCACGTTTACCTTTGCCAGTGAACCGAAGACGCCAACGCCAAGATACAAGTAACCGTCCAAGTACGCAGTAGCTCGCGTGTAATTTTGCCCTGGGGCAACTGTTCCAAAATCCGTAAATTTCCCGCTGGATGGGTCATACATGCCTGCTTTGCCATTTGGATAGGAACCAAAAAAGACACGGCCCTCTTCATCATGGGAAAGCCCGTACACAACACTCTCGCCGATGCCGCCTAAGTTCTTCAGTTGTTTTGTTTGTGGAGAATACTCATATAGCTTTCCATTCCCGCCTATGTAGACATTGCCATTCGGAACGGTCAGATGGGTCCACGAGCTTTCCGATCCTTCCAATGGAAACGTACACAACAGCTCCTTCGTTTCTAAATCCAGCACTTGAAAAATCGCCGGATTGCCGGTCACTGTCGTATAATACACATTTCTCCCGTCTTCCACTCCATAAGCAGAGTCATAGATGGCAATACTTTCTATCGGATTTCCCAAATTCACCGGTTCGCTGAAATTTTTCTGCAAAGAAGCTGCCGAGACTGGGACCTGATTGATTGCCCCGGCAACAAGAGAACCCATCAAACAGACAGACACCATTATTTTACCGAAAGTCTTCATATCTTCTCCTCTCCTCACACCTAATTTGATAGCGCTTTCAATACCTTGCAACAGAATCTCAATATCACCTCCTAATTGCTCTCTTATTAGTATAGTAGTTTAGTTTTTCAATGACAAAAAATTTAACCTAATCAAAATACTTTACCGTCTCATTGAAAAATCCTTTATAATGGATTGGAAGTGGTCATCCATTCAAATCCATAATAGGTAAATACATGGATAATCGGTGTGGAATTGATTGAATACTACGCAGCGATAATATGTTTGTTGAGAAGAAATTGACGTCAAGAAGATAGGAGTACACAAATGAATTGGGAAACAAGCCCCTCTACTGTAAAAAAGTTTATTGTAGAGATTAAAAATGAAATTCGAAACATAACAGATTGCAATTTTGCCGGTTTTTATTTACACGGTTCTTTGGCGATGGGCGGATTTAATCCCGAGCGAAGTGATATAGATATTTTAGTTGTTACAAACCACCCTGTAAGCATGGAAACGAAAAGGAGGTTGGCACAATTCTTTATAACTCATTCCAACTCGCCGTTTCCTTTGGAAGTTAGCTTTCTGAGCAAGGATCAACTGAAGGACTGGCAGCATCCTTGCCCATATGATTTTCATTATAGTGAGTTTTGGAGAGAGCAATATCAAAGGGACCTGTTACATGGCACATATACCTTTTTAAATGATGAGCGGAACACCGATCCAGATTTGGCTGCACATATTACAATAATGAACCACCGGGGAATCTGTGTGGAAGGGGAACCGATTGCTGGGATTTTCCCTGCAGTTCCTCATGCAGATTATCTATCATCAATTGTCGGTGATTTTGAAGACTGTCTACAGAACGTAGAAAAGGATCCGGTTTATTGCTGCCTCAATTTGTTGCGGGTGTATTGTTATGTAAAAGAAGGGGAGATTTCGTCTAAGTTGGAAGCAGGTGAATGGGGAACAAAGACAATGCCGGAAGATTATCGACCGACAGTGAGAAAAGTGACGAATATGTACAAAGGTAAGGAATCCGATGGTCCTTTACAAAAAGAGCAACTCCTGTATCTAAGGGATTATGTGGAAGAAAAGGTGCGTGGGCATTTATAAATCGGGCACAAATGTTGAATAAGTATCTGGTCTCAATCAAATTTTTAAGGGAGGGAAACATGTTGTCTAAAAAATGGAGTGCATTGTTGATTGTAAGTGGGGCCTTGCTGTTCACAGGGTGTTCGAATGAAAAAGTTGAGACGGAGCAACCGATCAAAAAAACGGAAGTGGCTGCGTCGGATGAAGCACCTTCCTTTGAACTGTCGTCCGATGAAAGGGAGAGGTATCTTCGCTTCCAAAAAGACTTAGATCATGAGCATCTGCAAGGGTTAGAGCCGCTAAGCATTGCCAAAATATATGTAAAGTCAGAATTGGACCAAAACCATGACGTTCACTATGCACTTTATACGGATAGGGAAGGATCCATCCAATGGACAAAAGAGGAGGATGAGGCGATTCCCGAAAGAGAGAGAGGCACAAAGGAACAAATTAAAAAGGAGTTCCAAGGCATTGAGGATGGGACATTCATTCAAACGAGCGACGATGAAGGGTATATCGAGTTTACTTCAGGAGAAGGAACAAAGGGCTTCCAAATGATTCGAAATGAAGATGGAGTCTGGCAAGTGGCATTCATGCCTATACAATAGAAGCTACCGGGGTGATGACATGGAAATCGAAAGAGTATTTGGCAATTTTCCGACGTTGGAGACAGAGCGGCTCTTGCTGCGGAAGGTAACGCCGGATGATGCTGAATCGATGTACGAATATGGAACAAATGAGGAAGTCGCCCGATATGTAACTTGGAACGCACATCGGTCAGTGGCAGAGACGGAGGGCTTCATTCAATTTATATTGCGCCAGTACGAGAACAAGCAGCTCGCGCCATGGGGAATCGAGTTTAAAGAGAACGGTAAGTTTATTGGAACGATTGATTTTGTTTCCTGGCAGCCAAACCACAACACAGCAGAAATCGGCTATGTCCTTTCCCAGGATTATTGGGGAAAAGGGGTGATGACTGGGCCGCAAAGGCCGTCCTTGCTTTCGGCTTTGAAAACATGGACCTCGTCCGGATCCAGGCGAAATGCTTCACGGAAAACATCGGTTCCGCTCGTGTTATGGAAAAAGTCGGGATGTCGTTTGAAGGGGTCATGAGAAAAGCGATGTACGTGAAAGAAAGGCATAGGGATTTGAAATTGTATTCCATACTTAGGGAAGAATTTTTGGGTGATAAGAATCCGGCCTTGCATCGAGCATAAAAACATGTTGACTATCCACACAGACTAATGTTTTAGGAGTGATTCCTTGAAAATCTTTTACCAAGTAGTTTTACATGCTACAAACCTATTTTTCTTGTTTGTGGTTGGTGTAGTTTTTGTTGCTGCATCGTCTAATATATCAGCAGGTGACATACCCGCTTTAGACATTGTAACTGTAGGATTGATAATTTTTCTGCTGTTACTTACTCTTGGAAATTATGCTTTTCAAGTTATTAAAGGTGGATGGAAAGTATTGCTTATCGGACATACGATTTATATTGCTGTTTTTCTCTTAAGTTTGTTCCTCTTCTTTCCATTGTTATACGCAAAGGTTCACTATTCATGAATTCTGCTGCCACGCAAGAAAATGGATTAATTAGATTGTGAAGAAAAATCCATCCCTGCGTTAAATGTATGAAAGTACTCAAAAAAGCATTCAGTGGTGACTTACGAGAATTCATTTCTTATTATTTTGGTATTATCACCATTTATTTACAGAAAATCGAAACCCTTATTTAAGGGGGTCCGTACAGAGTGATATGGTATATTCATCCAAAGGAGTGGTGCCAATAGTAAAATTTATGCAGACAGACTATTCCAATCAAGGAATCTACGTTTTGTCAGAGGCAGAATTCAACTCAGAAAACTTTAACAAGATTATTGAGTATGTAAAAGCTATCTAAACTGTTAAATTTTGATTATTTGGATATAAGCGCGTGATTGGCATGGAACCAGTCCATTATTCCACTAGGAAGACATTCTGTCGGGAGTCTATATGAGGGAGGATATCATTGAAAAATAAATTCATATGGCTTACTATTGTATTTTTTGTCCTGCTTGTTTTTGCTTCTATTTTCGCCTTTTTTTTAATTTTTGGTTTAGGATTTGGTGGAAGCCTGAATTTCAAAGCGTTTTTGAGCTTAGGCATCTTAGCGGCTATTTGGGCAGTAACATATATTCGGCTAATGCCGCTCGAGAACAAAAAATATAGAGTCTTATTTAGTTTATCGGGGACAGTGATTATCTACAATATTTTTTTGTCTACACTTTTTGTTGATCCAAGAGCAACGCAAAGTATATGGCTATTTCTCGGTACGCCAGTCGCTATGCTTGCCATTTGGTATTTATTTGTTCATGAAGCATACAGCGAGAATACTACGATGCATTGGTTGGTTTGGACGTTGTTTTTTGGAATCATATTATTTTACGCCTGGCACATCACGTTCTTTTATTATGCAAATGTATTCGGATAAGAATACGGTGCAGATCCAGAAGAGAATTCTTCTAGATCCTAGTAATTGGATAGAAAAGCGAAATTGGCTTGGAACGAATTCACTTTTTTCCGAGAAAGATTATTTGTCGGCAGTCTTAACGAAAAGGAGGAATGTCCAGTGTAAACTCCCTTTTTATCAATCATCTAAATGATAATAAAGGGGTAGAAAAAATGAAAAATAATTCGTTCCGTTTCCTATGGATTGGCCAATTATTCGCTAATTTCGGTGATGTGTTGTATATAGTAGGGCTCATTGCGATTTTATATTCAGTGACAGAATCTGCTCTGTACCTTGCCCTGCTGCCGTTCTTCAATACATTTGGCAGGTTTGTCAGCAGCTTCATCTCACCTTTGCTTTTGAAAAGATTCAGGCTCAAATCTTTGCTCGTACTCTCGCAAATAAGTAAAACCGTCATTTTGCTGCTGTTGGTTGTTTCGATGAGCATGCAAAGCACGTTGAATATTGCCTTAATGGTCTGCTGTATATTGCTGATTGCCTTTTTTGATGGCTGGGCGATGCCGGCGATGAATGCCCTCATTCCGAGGCTGGTCGAGGAGTTTGAACTTGTAAAGGCCAATAGCTTCATCTCCGTGCTAAATGAAACGATACAATTAGGCGGCTGGGCGTTAGGAGGAATACTGGTAGCTGCAACGAGCGGCCAATTAGTCATCTGGCTAACCTTCGGGCTATTTGTTCTCTCTTCTATGATGATGATCAAGGTTGTGGATGAAACACCTCTTCAAGTCGGTGAAGAGGAGGAAACTCCGTTTGAAACACTAAAGGCAGGCTGGTCAACGATCTGGAAGCATCCTGCCTATCGAAGCATCCATATCCTGATATTTATCGAAGCCATCGCCAATGTTGTATGGGTGGCCGCCATTTTGTACGTATTTGTCAGTGAAGTGTTGCATGTAACCGAAGCGTGGTGGGGATACATCAACACCTCATTTTTCCTCGGTTTGATTTTAGGCGGCGTGTTTTGTTCAAGATTTTCAGGGGCGATTGAACGGAATCTGAGAAAGATTGTGATGTACACCTCATTCGGTGTATCGATTGTGACACTGTTATTCGGCTTGAATTCGACAGCGTGGGTGGCATTGATTTTGGTCGGATTCAGCGGATTCATCGACCAGATCAAAGGCATCACTTTGCATACGCATATTCAAAAAGAGGCATCCGTTGATGATCTGCCGAAAATTTACAGTGCACAATACTCGCTCGTGACATTGGTTTTTGCTGTTTCTGTTTTACTCTTCGGATGGTTGGCAGAACAGTATAATTCACGGCTTGTATTCATGATCGCCGGTGTGCTGCTCGCCGCATCTTCAATATATTTGGCGGCGGTGAAAGAGCGGCTACCGGCCACCTTCATTTCTAAGTAGAACAATTGTGCCCGTTTGCCCACAATTCATTGTTCCGCAAACGGGCCAATTTGTTATTCAGGGTACGAGTTTAGACGAAAGGCAGGCTCATTTGGTGGATTTACAATTATTATTTGAAGAACCTATCGATAAAGTCGAGGCATTACATCCTGGCTATGAGGAACATGCAAGTGATGTCTGGCTCGTGAAAACAAATAAGCAGGAAGTCGTTGTCCGAACTTCACGGATGAGTGAAGTACCGAATAATGATTTTTGGTGGGGGTGCAAGAGGTTATTCGGCATTGACCCTAGAGAAGTATTTCGTTTGGAGTACTTAAATCATACACTTGGTGAACTTTCGTCCATTCCCATTCCAAAGATTATAAAAAAAGCGGCCATCTCTTCCAAACAGTTCGTCGTAGTTGAAAAATTAAAGGGAGCCGCCGTCCAATCTTTTAAAAATCAGCCTCCATCACTGTTAGAAGATCTTGGAGAAGGATTGGCCACAATTCATCAATTCCAAGTAAATTACGCCGGCAGCCCTTCTGGAGATTTCAAAATCCCCCTGGACGACTTCAACAAGCATGTAATAGAGGGGATGACGGATATAGTATCTAGATTTCATCAAGGCAATGATGCGATAAAAAAGAAGCTCCCTGAAATGGCAGAGTTGTTCAGAAACATGCCTATACCGCAAACCGCTTCTTTCGTTTTAGTCGACATGGATCCCACTCAATTTTTATGGGATGGGAAAAGGTTAACGGGTCTTGTCGATACAGAAGCTTATGTTATCGCTCCAAGAGAACTGGATTTTATTGGCCTGGAGTATATTTTAGACAGGAAGGCGATTGAAGATTTCATCAAAGGCTATGAAAAAGTCATGGACCTTCCCGATTTGAAAGGCTGCAGACAGCCCTATCGATACTTATACCGGTTGTTATCCGTCCAAGGGAGTGTAAATATTGATGATTGGTTACAGCATGAGACATTACTTTAATGGGAATGGGAGGACGGCATGAAATGGGCGGATGGCCAGGATAAGATGATGAATGAAAATATAAAGAGACTGAAGGACCTCGGCGTACACGTAATGAAAAGCGAAACGAGCATACTTTTAGAGCTACTCGAGGAGGGGGTACATGCTCCAGATCAAGTAGATCAGGCTATCACTCAGTTAATGACGGAGTTGAAACTTAGCAAACAGGAAAAAGTCCTGTTTGAATGCCCTCAAGCCGTCTTGGGAAAATTACCTCGGACCAAAGAACAAATGAAGATCGTCGGTGAACGGGTCATGTACACGAAAGATTTATCCAATCCGTTCAAAGGATTGATACCAGAGCATGAATTGTGGCCAACCTTCAGTTCAGAATCCATCGCATTTTTATCTGAAGTGATGGGCCGCAATGTTCAGGACACAGAAAGCTTTTTGCTCAGCATGAAAACCGAATTGCCGGAGCAGGTGAACAAAATGTATACGGTGCTCGTAATAGACGGGGAACCTGCAGGAGTGGTCCTTCCTCATATCGAACCGGATACAGATCAAGAAGGACGGATTTTTTGGATTGGGATGCACCCACGGTTTGTTGGGAAGGGATTTGGACAAATGCTGCATGTGTTGGGGCTTTATAGACTCCAGCATGTTTTTAAAGCAAAATCATATCTTGGCGCAACCCAAAAGGAGAACATCCCTATGCGGAGAATCATGACGGCGAACGGCTGCAGGCAGATGGAGAATCCTGTCGTCTCATTGGAGTCTAGGCCGTGAAAACAGTTAGCAAGTGTAAATAAATGCATTGCATTATTGCTTTTGTATCAAGTAAATGATCAAAACAGTGAGAGAAGGCGGCTTGTTCATGGTGATGTTGATTTATGTGATCTCTATAGGTGTGGATATATTGGAGTTTATTGTCAGAACGAAATTTGGCATTATATCGGATGGTCCATATGAACCCGTAGATGAAACTCATACATGGATAGAACGGATTTTAAAAAGTTCTCTCATACTCGTCTTGCTCTTAGGCATTTTCAATTTCGCTTTAATAGAAGTTAGCCTAGTTTTGTTCCTGGGAATCTCAGTAATCATTATGAGTTTGCGTGCGCTAATGGAATATCGGTACTTTCGGAAGGATAAGGGACATATCTTTTGTTCCGTGCATGCGGCAGCCGATTTTATTCTTTCGATTGCTGCAGTTATCTACTTATTTATAAACGATGGGCCTGAGCCCTTTTTGGTGTTTTGACCGGAACGTGAGGAGGGAGAAAATTGAAAGCGATATCGGGGCTGTATTTGATTCTTTTTATCGTCCACCTTGTGAGTCTAATCAACATTCGAGTATTCAATGGTGAGTGGAATGGAATGGCGATGACGATCAATTCGTTGCTGTTCTTAGTTGGGACTGTCATTTTTGCTTATGATCGGAAGACGCTTTGAATAGATAGGGAACGAGAAAGGAAGGGACATAATGGCGAGAAATCGTCTCAGGTTTCATTTATGGATCCCCATGCTGTTAGCAGGAATTAATAGTGTATTTTTTATTTTCCTCATCGAAGAGCTGAACAATGCTTTACCTCCAAACTACGGCGGACTTGCTATGTACTCTCCAATCATTGCATTGGGTTCTCTTCTGTACATTTTTAGCACGTATAGGGCAAGGTACACCCCATTACTATGGATTCTGCAAGGACTTAATTTGCTCTTTATCCTATTTCCAATCTTTATTTTTGTTTGGATGTTAATTTTATTTTTGTGAAGAAGTCATGTGGTTAGAAGGCCAATGTCAATCAACGAATTTAATTAACTCCTTGAGCTCCTTATCGGAAATGATTCGATGTTCATAGGAAATTACTGTGTATTTGTTGTCTTTTTCTCCAGGTATGCGAATCGTCATCCTGATGAATTTATACGGCGGGTTGTGCGGGCCTTCAAACCCGATCACCCGTAACGTTATATCATACGTATCAGTATTTATATTTCTTGAGATTTTTTCAATTCTTCCATAGGTAAATAACTGTTTGTCGCCATTGGTGTTCATCACTTCAAGGATTGTATTACCCAGGCTTCTTAAAAAAGCCAACTCCATAACGGAGGGACGCTGATTTTGAGCAATTGTTTCTGTTTCTGCCTTTGCTTCAATCGGTGTAGCGTGCTGGCTAAGAAGGAGCAGGAAGATCAGTAACATTTTTCTCATTTTCTTATCTCCTTGGATCTAGATATCTTAGCTTTTGTAAAAATGCTTAATTCCATTCTTGGGCTAATAGGGGGACAATATGGCAGCTGACATCATCATAACAATCATCGTTTTGATACCTGTGTATGCATTTGCGTTTTGGACGTTTCATTTTCCAGAGGATAGTCTGATGTTAGGAAAAAGATGGATGTACCAAGAGGAACCTGAATTCTCGCCCGACCTTATTCTTTTACAAAATTTACAGCGATTTTCAGTATGTTTGTGGCTCCTATCCTTCTCATAAGCCGATTTTTTAAGCCTTATGTTTTTGCGCTCGCTTTGGTTGGATGTCTCATCGCTTTTCTCGGTTTATTGTATTATCTATTTATTTATGAGGGGAAATCGTAATTCAACACTTTTCGGTCGCAGCTTGCGGTATCATGGTATTTACAGAGCGTGGAATTTGATTATACGACAGGTTGCTTAAGCTGGTTGCTAACTATCTTTACCCATTTGTTCATTTGAAGGAGGGATGAAACGTGTTTGTTTATTTTGTAATAGCAGCAATCATTCTCCTGGGTTATTTCTTCATCGGTCGTTATCTCTTCAGTCGAAAGCTGAAGATAAAAGAAAAAAGGATGTCCCCTTTCTCAAAAGACAGAAATAAGTGGTTTGTAATCACAGAGATTCTTATTGTTATAGCATCCGCAATTGGAGTTATTGTTTACATAAGTATAGCCAATCCGCCATCCACGGCCTTCGCCCCGAAATTTCTCTGTGTTTTGTATTTTTTTGTTCAAGCCTTCAGAGGGATCGAACTTTGGGTATCAAGCCGGGAAGATAAATCATATTATTATCAACTTTTAGGCGCTGGAATGTTTCTCGTCCTATTTCTTGCTATTTCCTTCTTGGAAAATAGGAAATTTTAGACTTACATAACTTCGAAAATGTGAAATTTATATAGGAGGAATTTAGATGGGGACAGTTGAAATGGTCGAGGTGATCGAAGAAAATATTGAAAATTCGGGATGCTATTGTCTTCGCAGTAAACCTCAATCATCGGGTTATACAAACAAAAACAACTGGCTAAGAGGGAGTTTTCAGCAAGGTTTAAAATACATCAAGATTGAATATGAGAACAAGCCTGCCGGATTTATTGAATACATACCGATTGAATTTTCTTCAAGAGTTGTATACGGACATAACTATTTGGTCATTCATTGCTTATGGGTCAATGTGACGGGAAAAGGGTTTGCTACACAATTGATTAATCGTTGTATTGAAGATGCTCGAGAGCAAAACAAACATGGTGTCGTAGTTATTACAAATCAGGATACTTCATGGACACCAAGCAAAGATGTTTTTATCAAGAATCATTTTCAGGAAATTGAACAGGCTCCCTATGGTTTTGAGTTATTGGTCTATAAATTGGGGGATTTTCCAAACCCGTATTTCCCAAACGATTGGGATGCAAGGCTGAAAAGATGTAATGGCCTAACTATCTTGCGAACTCACCAATGTCCCTTTTTAGAGATTGCAACGGATAATGTCTTAGAGGGAGCGAAAAAGTTACATATTGTAGCTGATGTTATTGAGTTAAAGGATAGAAATGAATTATTGAAACTTTCACCTACACCTTATGGAGTGTATGGTGTGGTTTATAAAAACCAACTTATTTCTTTCCATAGACTTACGGTACATTCGGCAGTAAAAAGATTAAAAAAGTTGATCTAATTTAAATGAACAGATGGTTTTAGAAAAGGGGAAAAACAATGAAACAAATTACATTTGAAGATATTTATACACTAGGAAATATTGAAGCCGATAATGAACGATTTCGACACGTCCATTACCCTGAGATGTTAATCCGATACGACAGCAATTTCCTTGAGTTTAAAACAATGCCATCCTTACAGGAATTCAAAGAGGCTGAAAAATACTTGAGAGACTACCATTTACAAAGAGGCCAGCAGCACGTGAAATTCTGCTATCCAGCAAATATGAAGCCAACAGACGATTTGGATGTGTACCTGGCCGAGGCTGGCTATGAAACAGGGTTTCTCGAATTGTATGCGGTTCAGCCGCAGCAATTTCCTTCTCTGGCAGCTAATCCGGAGATCGAGATTCAAGTGGTAACAGAAGCCAGCATGGAGGAACTTCTTGCGCTTCGCTATAAAAGTGACCTGGAATTCGGAAAGGATTTTGCGGAACAGCGGGCAGAACTCGTTAAACGCCAGTTTAAAGATCCGGATATCACACAGCTTATCGCATTCTATCAAGGAAAACCAGCGGGATTTTCAGATATTATTGTCTCAGCTGAGACAGCGGAGATCGATGATCTATCGGTTAGTGAGCAATACCGGAACAAAGGAATTGCAAGCCGACTGCAAAAATTTGTCATGGATTCTTTTCCGGATAAGACTGTGATTTTAGTGGCTGATGGAGAGGATACGCCAAGAGAGATGTATCAAAAACAAAACTACATGTGCCAGGGATTCAAGTATGAGACCATAAAAGTCTATGAAAGGTAAACATTTTCACTGAAGGAAAATCGGGAGGCGATGCGATGGGAAAAGAAAGATCCAGCGGCTGCTCGTTATTTGCGGATAGTACCATTCCTGCTATTCTCGCATCCAAAAAGGGAAGTGAAGGAGGAAACATGCGGAAACCCAAAGGACTTTTCATGTTGTTTACTCTGGTTCTGTTTTTATCAGGATGTTCAGAAACAGCAAAGCAATCCAGCCAAAAAATAACAATAGAACCCTATGTCTTGAGTGATAGAGAGAATACCCTAGTTACGCAAACAGGTGTAGATCAAATCGATTATTTTAAACTGAATGGAACTGTGGCAGAAGAAGAAAAGTTGCTTTTATCAATAGAATCATTTAAAAATGGAAGGTCTGCCGGCGAGGTTATGATTACCGAAGTTGATTCAAAAACAACACTTAAAGATCATCTCATCTCGTTCGGAATTAGTAATTTTTCGTTTGAAGACGAGCGCTTTTTTGAATTAAAGATTGGCACCCCAATATCACGATCTTCCGCAACGTATGAGAATAAGATGGTGGCTTCCTCAGCAAGTAATCTGCTGGATGAAAAAATGAACATCGAACGAAATAAACCCGTCTATCTGGCACTATGGAGAGGCGCTAGTGGAACAGGTAGCGAACATGCATTTCATGCGCTAGATTCTAAACCTGGAGAACTGCCTGCAAATCTTGACAAAGCCGAGTTGGCATTCCTTTATAAAATCCTTTGGACAAAGAAGGATGAATAAAGGGTGAAAAAAATTACGATGTGAAATGAGGTATTCCCGTGGTAGTCATGTTCATGATTGTACTATTACTCGTCTTTTCTTTCGATTTTGCAAAAATAAGGCAGCAAAACGATACCCTTATTGAACAGAATGAAAAGATTATCTCCTTATTGGAGGAGATGAAGAATAAATGAGTTTGTCGCGGGAAGAGACGTCTTCCCGCTTTTATACTTGACGGGTTTACTGTCGGGGAGCGAGTAATATGACCGCGACACCGATCATGCATATGCCGGCACCGAGCCAATCATAGAGATCAGGCGTCTTCCGGTCAACCCCCCATCCCCATAAGACAGAAAGGACGATGAAAACTCCTCCATAGGCGGCATACACCCGCCCGAAGGAAGGGAAGGTCTGAAATGTTGCAATCACTCCGTATAATGCCAATACAATACCGCCAAGTATACCCCAGAACATCGGCCTGCCTTCTCGGATCCAAATCCATATCATATACCCGCCGCCGATCTCAGCAAGACCGGCTAGCACAAACAATACTGCTGCGTACACGAACTACACACCACCTTTAACACGGTTGCTAAGAGTTACTATACCATACTGTATAGTGAAAACTTCTCATAGATTACGGAGAGGAGGAGCTAAATCAATGATTTTGCATACAAGTATTTTTGGAGACGGGGAAGCACTTGTTTTTTTGCATACCGGTTTGCAAACGGGTATGACAGATTTTGAACAACAACGGGAATATTTCCGGACTAGCTACAAAGTGATCGTTCCTGACTTGAGAGGACATGGTAAGTCCCATTCTCGGGATCTTTCAAACTATTATTTAGGCTCTGCGGATGACTTGCTGGAAACATTTGATCAACTTGGCATTCCTTCGGCTCACATTGTTGGGTGCTCAATTGGTGCTCTAGTCGGGTTGCATTTTGCTAAAAAGTTTCCCGATAAAGTGAAAACATTGACTCTCTCGGGAATATTGCCTGAAAAACCTTCTAGTTGGGCGGAAATGAAAGAACAAGAGCGTGAGCAGTACGCTGTCCTCCTTGAGAATGAGGAGATGAATGATATTTTTAACCAGGTTCACGGAGAAGGTTGGCAAGAATTGCTGCAGATTGCAGGAGAGAAAGATTCGTATCCGTTTGAAGAAACATCCGATTTGTCCGATTTAAAAATGCCTACATTGTTTATCGTCGGAGAAGCAAATAGCCATGAGACGAAGGGGACGATTGTTTATCCTCAGCAAAATAAATTGATCCACGTCTCCATTATTCCTTTTGCAGCTCATCTTGTTCACGCTGAGCAGCCGAAGCTTTACAATGAAATCTTACGTTTATTCCTTTCAAAAACAAGCAAATAATAAAGAGAACTCCAAATCAATGGGGTTCTTTTTCGTTATTTTTAACGAATTATGAAAAAAGGGCTTGCACGCAGACATTGTTCTGTGTATATTGTATATAAAGTATATATACACTATTTAAAAGAGAAGGAGTCGTCTTATGATTCAACTGGGGAGAATGCAAGTGGGCGAGAGGGCAAAGCACTGGATAGGGAGAATCTTGATATTTGTGCTTGTGCAACTGATATTTTTGTTAATTGATGGTACGTCTTGGGAGCCAAATATAAACGATAGCAATAATTTTCTAATCAGAATGGGCAGATCGCTTCTCGATTCGAAGCTATATACTGAGTGGATGGCCCCTTACTCGTTTCCGTTTTTCAATCTGATCACGACCATTCTTTTGGCCAATAACATCATTCAGGCAGTAAGGGATTTGTTTTCAGCGGGTTCTTCAAAAATTAAGTAAAGAGGGATTTTATGCAAATTATCATTTCGAACAGTTCAAAGGAGCCGATTTATGAACAGATTGCCAATCAGGTCAAGTCATCCATTTTAGCAGGGGAGTTGCAGGAAGGAGATGCGATCCCTTCTATGCGTAACCTCGCAAAAGATCTGCATATCAGTGTGATAACGACGAAACGTGCTTACGAAGAATTGGAGAAAGCGGGCTTTATCTATTCAATTGTCGGTAAAGGTTCCTTTGTTGCTGAACAAAATTTAGAAGTCATCCGGGAGAAGAAGCTGAAGGTCATCGAGGAGCAGCTGGGCGAGGTCATCGTGAACAGCAGGGAGATCGGGCTCTCACTTGAAGAGTTGAAGGAATTATTGGGAATTTTATATGAGGGGTGAAAAGGGTGGAAAACGTAGTAGAAATGAAAAATATATCAAAGCGATTTAAAGGATTTTCCGTAAAGGACATTAATTTGGAAGTGAAGCAAGGGTTTGTAACAGGGTTTATCGGGGCAAACGGAGCAGGTAAATCGACAACGATAAAGATGATGATGAATCTGTTGCATCCTGACAGTGGAGACGTCAAAATATTCGGCTTGGACTACAAAACACATGAAAAGGAGATAAAGGAGCGGATTGGGTTCGTTTATGACGGCAATGTATTTTTCGAAGGACTCAACTTGAAGGATATCAAGCGGATTGTTGGGCCGGCGTATAAGCGATGGGACGATACCTTGTTTTACCGGTACGTCGAGCGTTTTGAATTGCCGCTGAACAAAGCGATCAAGACCTTCTCAAAAGGGATGCAGATGAAAGCTTCATTGGCAATCGCGCTTTCACATGATGCCGAGTTGATTATCATGGACGAACCGACGGCGGGTCTGGATCCGATATTCAGGCGGGAACTGCTGGACCTCTTGCAGGAATTTATGATTGACGGAAATCGGACGATTTTCTTTTCTACACATATTACAACGGATTTGGACCGGATTGCCGATTATATCGCGTTTATCCAAAAGGGGGAGTTGGTCTTTAATCAGTCCATCCATGAAGTTGCTGAAAATTATGCGCTTGTGAAAGGCAGAACCGATCTGCTTGACAGTGATACGGAAAAGGCTTTTCTCCATGTTAATCGGGCTTCCACAGGGTTTGAAGCTTTAACCAATAATAGCAGCAAAGCGAGAAAGATGTTTGGGGATAGCGTCGTCATCGAACCGGCGTCGCTCGAGGATATTATGTATTACATGAAAGGGGGAGTGCAGCATGTTTAATTTGATGAAAAGAGATCTAATCTTGCAGAAAAGACAGCTGCTCATTTATATTCCATTTATAGTATTCTTTATCATCATGAAATCACACCCAGCACTGATTTTTCTCGTTGCCAGTATAATGGTTCCCTTTAATACGTATGCATACGATGAGAAAGCAGAGACGAATATTTTGTTGAATTCACTGCCTTATACGCGGAAGGAGATCATCGCTTCACGTTATTTGGGTGCGATTGTTTATATGAGCCTGTCCGTTGGATTGACCAGCTTGACGTTACTCGCTTTTAGAAAATCGTTTACTCTAACCGATATTGCGATTGGTGTCGGACTATTTCTTCTTTTTTCCGCGTTGACGTTTCCGTTGTTTTACATCTTTAAGCCCGGTTACATCTTTCCTGCCGTACTCATCTCCTTTATCGTATTGTCGGGTGTGGGACCGGGGATTGTGAGCTTTTTGGCAGGCAAGCTGCCAGCGATCGTTGATTTTGTTTCCGGTCTGTCCATTTCGGCTCTTTATACAGCAGGAGCCCTGGTGATTGTCGTACTTTATGGTCTATCTTGGGTTTTGACGACAGCCATCTATCAAAGGAAGGCGTTTTGATTGGGATTAATCTGGAAATGTATGGAATTAGGTTTCGGACTATTGTACAATTGAAGCAATCCAACTAGAGGGGGCATCCATATGGGCTGGATTAATCTTTCGATTGTCGTCGTGATGGCCGTTGCAGCGGTTTGGGGATGGACTGCTTGGGCAAAATGGATGCAAAAGCAGGCAGATAAATTGAAGAAATAATATTGCAGAAAAGGCCTCTTAGGGGCCTTTTTTTAAATAGGATATGTAATGTTTGAGCGCTGTGGGATTGATTCTAGAGCTCTCCAGATAAGGATTGAGCAATGTATTTTCTAAATGTTCGTTACTTTTTCTCCTTTCAAGTCGTCTAAGAAGTAACAAGCAAAGTAAAGTAATGTAACTCCGTCTATATCTTGACAGAATATTGAAATATAGAAAATGAATTCCTATAAGAGGAGTCGGCAGTTGCAGAAAAGGGAGGGATCCGATTGAAACAAATACCTGAAGATGACTTGCAAAAGGGAGATGGCGAAAGTTCTTCTGTTCAAGAGCATGGGAAGTTTTCTAGGCAGGCAGCTCCTGGAAGGAGGCATCTATGGTTTCTTATTGTCTTTACCTTGCTAGTATTTTTTGCAGCCATTACAGGTGCCTATATATTTATTAACGGCGTGGCTAGCAGCGACCAGTATATAACAGATTCGTCAACACCGGAGAGACTGCCCCAAGTTCCGCAGACGGAAACTTCCTTTCTAGTCGAATGGGGCATTGATTCAATGGACAGGGGCAATCATGATTTCGAGGCACATGAGCATGGGAAATTGGTTGTTGAAAAGGCGTTCGGCGAACTGAAAAGGGGGGAGGCGGTATATTATAAGCTCCCAGAATTTGAACATCCGAACAAAGAAGCGAATATTTCCGATATGCAAATTGGAAGAGTGATCGGTCTGCCAGGAGAAACCGTCGAAATTAGAGGTGGTCAGGTCTATATTGAGGGAAAGCAGCTTGACACCTTTTATGGCAAAGCGACAATGCACGGTATGGGGGAAGAGGAATATTTCAGAGTGACGGATTCGAAAAATATTTATAATGAAGCAAGAGAGTACTTCAATACGAATATGGAAAAAGTGGAGGTCGGAGAAAACGCCGTCTTCCTTCTAGTGGATCAATGGTGGAGAGGGGTCGACAGCCGAGATTTTGGCCCGGTGCGTGTGGAACGCATTTTGGGTGTTGTTGCTGGGCATGAAGACGAGAAAAGTGAGGAGGAAGAGGAACTTTTCGATTCGGAATCTGCTGCAGTAGAAAAAGGCGTGAAGAGTGACTATGGCATTACGGATGGCGTAGTAGGGAAACTGAATTATCGAAATGAAACATATTATGTATTCCGCATTCATCAGTTAAACGGACTAGGAATTAGTAAAGTAACAGAAACCGAAAATGGGCAATTTAAATGGGAGACTTTCCCGACGAAGGTTAGCTTCGGAACAATTGATACTTCGGCCGGTTACTTATGTGCCTATATGCCAATTTCTGAAGAGGCAAACATCCTGCTGGGGCAGGTGGTAAAAGATAGTGTAATGCAGATTAACATCACCGGTTTGGATGAGAAGGATATCATTTACGACCGCACCTCCGGTTTTTTTGCAGCTATTGTTCCGAAAAACTTGGAGTCGTTTAACATTGAATTGGTTGCTATTGGAAGAAATTGAAATTGTCATCAGAAACCAAGGGGGAATCTTATTGCGCATAATGCCCTTTGCTTTTATAATCGCATTCCTTTTATTGACAGGTTGTTCGGCTGATGAGGAAAGTGAGTTGCAAGAAGAATTATACGATTCGGAAGCGGCTGCAGTGGAAAACGGCTTAAAGACTGCTGAAGCAGCAAGAGAGGGAGTTATCGGAAGGTATCCCCATGGCGAGGAAACATACTATGTTTACCGGATTCATCAAGAAAATGCAATAGGGATCAGCAAAGTGATTATAAACCAAAAAGGGCAGTATAAATGGGAGTCATACTCCCCAATGTATCGATTTGGTCCAGCAGATCCTTCGGTCGGTTACGCGGTTCTTTATAAGCCTATTTCTGAAGATACAAACATTATGCTTGGACAGGTGCTAAAAGAAGGAGTCGAGAACGTTTCAATCGTAGGGATAAATAAAGACGATATTAGTTACGACCAAAGGTCAGGTTTTTTATCGGCCATCCTTCCAAAAAGCATGGAGCTGTATGAGGTAAAATTGTCCGGTGGCGAATGAGATTAACTCGGAAGGCTGTTAGGAAAGTGGGGAAATGGATGATTGTTTTTATATATATAGGATTAATTTTATTTTCTACTATGTTTTTTTCATGGGTGGGCTTTATTGCCGGCTTGGTCATCGCGTGGGGCATTCATGTCCTCATTTTGCTATACAGGGTCTTACGAAAGTTTAATGAAATCAGCGAAAAAATGACAGAGGTTGGGCCGGGACGAATTGTTGATAGCGAATCGCCGTATCAGCCAGATGAACTTGCCAATTTCGTTGTAGACAAGGAATATGATGAGCTTAAAAGAGGGCAGATGGTTTCTTATCGAACACCTGTTGTCCAATTTAAAAGGGAAGGTGCTTCCGTTCCCAAAATGAATATTGGAAGAATCATAGCGTTGCCTGGAGAAACGGTTGAGATTAAAGAAGGCCAGGTTTATATTGATGGGAAAATGCTCGAAGCTCCCTATGGCAGGGCGACTCTCAACGGGTACAGCGAAGAGGAATATTTCAATATCGCAGGCTCACAGGCAAATTGGGATGATGCCAGCATAAGTGAATACTTTAAAACGAGTATGGAACGAGTAACGGTTAAAGTGGACACCGTCTTTGTCTTGGTGGATGAATGGTCAAAGGGTTTTGACAGCCGAGATTTTGGACTGCTGCCGATTGGAGCGATCGAAGGGGTAATTGTCGGGCACGAAGCGTGATGTGATGGAAAAAAACATCAAGAATTTCATTCTACTATTCATACCCATCCTGATCATCATTTAGCAGGAATGATTGTTCATGGAGGAAAGGGCCACTCTTTGAATAGGATGTCCAACAGCTGGCTGATAAGGGATAGCCGGTCAACCAGGGGGATGATGTCGTCTACTCCCCCTCTTGTCTGTCTTTTTCTCTCCGACTGCGCCATGCACACCGGGGAGACGGGTGCGATGCTAATTGCAAAAATCTTCTGTTGTCTTATTCCAGACTCCGTATGCTGTTTAATCGGCAGGCTTTATTTGCCAATCCACCGATACCTCCCCCTCCAGATCATCTCCTGTGACGATGATTGCGAGTTCGGCGTCTTTGTTTGTATGAATCCGCAGTCTGTTTTCACCGAGTTCTTCCATTGAGATATATTTTTTTCCTTTCCCTTCGACATGATAGCCGTGGCCGCCGCCGTTTTCGTTGGTGACGGTTATGGAGAAGTCCAAGTTTTCCCCTTTTTTCACTTGAATAGGGATTCTGTGTTCGCCGTTAAAATAAGTGAACTTGGCATGAAAGAAAGTCGGCGTGCTTTCCTCTGTCCAATCTCTTTTCACCGTAAAATCAACCGTTAAAAAGAAGGCCAATAGCAAAGGGATCCCGAAGGCAAATCCATACTTCCAGCGTTTGCTTTTTGAAGCAAGAACCGCTCCTGCAAATCCAAGAGCTGCGAAGATAGCGCCGATGAAACCGGCAAACAGGCTGAATATAGAAATTCCGCCGACCGCAAGGAAGACCGCCATTCCGAAAAAGATGTACAGAGCGATGCGAATCTTATTTTTTCGATGGTCGTGAATCCGCAAAACAAGCAGATCAACTAGATAAGAACAGAAGATCCCATAAGCAAAAAAGAGCAAATAGAGCCAGTGGTTTCCAATCAAGTCTGAAAACCGATACATGTCAAAACCCTCAGAAAGCAGGAGATAGGCTGCAAAAACGGCAAAAGAAAAGCAAGCACCGGCCCATTTTTCAAGTAAACTATTCATCCTTTCCATCAAGTTACCCCATTCCGATCGTGTATTCGGTTGTTAAGATTTATGTTTTAGCAGTTCATTTACTTGCTATAAACACCATCACGCTTGAAAATTTATCGATCACTTATTGTTAATGCTTTCTGGGATGGCAAGATCCACTACTTCATCTAATCGTTCAAAAACTAATATCCGAATATCCTGCATCTTCTAATTAATTAGTTTGGTGAAGATTACTACCCTTCTTATGTTGATGATTAATAAAAATTATGCGAAAAATATCCGTCTATTGATACATATAACGAAAATAAAAAGACAACAACTAGAAACGAGCCCATTACTTTTCGTTCATTCTTATATTCCTCGATACCCAAAACCAACATCGTAAGACCTAAAAAGAAAATCATAATATCTGCAAACGTAAAATCTTTCGTTATTACTCCATAAGAAGCAAATAAAAGAGTTACTAGTGATAATACATAACGAAGAATTTTTAACAAAATGATCCCTCCTTTACCCAAAACAAACCTGTTTACATTCTGTTAACCGCTCGAGCTTTTGTCTCTTTCATATTATCATAATTTTATTGAAAATAATCTGAACGTTTTCCTATTCCCATGGCTCTTAGGAAGAGAGGTGAAGGCATGAATGTTGGACGGCTTGTAAAAAAGGCGAAAAAAGGGGATAAAGAGGCGCTGATTGCGCTGCTGGCAAAGGAGCAAGATGCATTTTACCGGCTGGCGCTCGCGTATATGAAAAATGAGCATGATGCATTGGATGCGATTGATGAAATGACAGTACTCGTTTATGAAAAAATTGGCCAGCTGAAAAAGGACGCGGTTTTCTATAGTTGGAGCAAAACGATCTTGGTCAATTGCTGCAAAAGGCTGCTGAAGAAGCAGAAAAGAGTCGTCCTGCTGGAAAATCCGGAAACGGTAGAGGAAGCGGGCCATAATCCGTACGCAACTGCGGACCGGCAAATGGACATCGATTCGCTGCTTGGCCTATTGAATGAGAATCAGCGGGAAGCGGTTATTTTGCGGTATATTCATGACCTGGACATTGACACGATTGCCGGGATGACGGATGTGCCGCCCGGTACGGTAAAGTCGCGAATTTCGAATGCACTGAAGAAAATGCGGGAATGGAAAGGCGGGGAGTTTAGTGGCGGATATTGAAAAAAGCTTGGAAGAGCGGAGAAAGCGGATAGAAACGATTTCTGCTCCTGAAGAGATGGAAACGAGAATCCGGAAAGCGCTGGAAAATGCCCAGCCGGTAAAGAAGAAGCCGGCATGGAAGCCTTGGCTGCTTTCAGCGGCTGCCCTCTTTTTTCTCGTCCTGATCAGCTCCCAATATAACGCCCTTGCCTTTTATGGGAAGAAGCTGTTAGGCTTTGATGAAATCATGGATGCTCCGATTGCCGAGCTGAATGAAAAGGGGATGGGTCAGCCCATCGGTAAAACGGTCACTCTGAAGGGTGGGTCAAAATTGACGATTGATGGAATCTTATCGGATGACAATCAGTTGATGCTTTTTTATACGGTGACGAATCAGAATGGGATTGATTGGGACAATGGCGATCCTTTCTCACCTACTACTATTTCCGGATTCCGTACGAAATCTCATATAGAGTCTGGAACGAGCACGACAACAGAAAACGGCACTCTCCAGAAAGGGCAATTTTCTTTTGAGCCGGTGAACCCATTTGCCAAAAAACTGACATTGTCTTTTTTTGAGCGAGAAGGCGGAGTCGAACGGACCATCACTTTCCCGTACGAGCCGAACCGGGCGATGCGGGCAGGGGTGCAACAGCGGATCGGAAAAACGTTGATGGTGGACGGCGGGAAGGTTCGTTTCGATTCCATTACCGCTACACCGACGATGACGATCGTGAAAGGGAGGGCGTCTGTGGAAAATCTCGATCGGGTTTCGGATCCGTTCGGGGGGATTGACCTTGTCGTAGACGGGGAACCGCTCGCATCTACCGGCGGAGGAACCACTTCAACGATCAGCGGCGGGGTCAAATTCGAAGTTCGCTATCATCCGCTGCCCGACGGGGTGAATAGTCTGAAGCTCGATATGAGGGCATTTGCTGGCTATAGGAAACTGGATGCCAAAGAGGCGGTTGACAAAATGAGCACCATTCCAATCGGCGGGAAACGCCTTTTCATCACAGGGATGAACCAGAATGGAGATGACCTCGACATGACGATCCGGACAGAGGAAGACGTTATGCTCGATAAGGTCGTCCTTTTGACAAAAGCCGGCGAGGTGCCGCTTAAAACAACGAAGAGAATGGATTATGTGACGGACGAAAGTGGGGAGATTTGGAAAGAACGGGTGATATCCTTTAAAACAAAGGACGAACCGACACATTTGATGATCGGTGGCATGCATTATATGAAAACATACCATCAGACGGTTGACATACCGCTGCGCAAGTGAAGGGAAAGAGACGGTGGTCTCTTTCTTTTTTGTAGTGTAGGCATCTAGTCTTGATAATCGATACTTTCTTTTATATACCTCGCATCGTCTTGGTTGATTTGGTAATAAGAAATTTGATCCCAGCTTTCCCCAGCTCGCTCCCCGATAATGGCACCAGCATCGGTGAACCACACTTTTGACTCAATCAAGCGGGTATACTGCTTCGGACTGTTTACCCAAATATGGATATCCGGCTCGCGACAGCTTTTTGTTCCCCATCAGGGAGTGGCTGCTTGTGAAGGTAGATCATCATAAAGTTATCAACAACACTTTGGCTATCGAGATCAGTAATCACTTTGTTGAAATCGATGATTTGCCTTGCGTTTTTTGTATTGGCATATCCGATCATTATTTCGCGTGATGCTTCCCGTGCAGTTGTCTTCCCCAATAAAAAGCCACCTAGAAAAACGATGAGTATGAGTGCAGAGATGCTGATCTTTATCTTCCAGTGCATGACTTCCCCCCCTTTAAAATGGAAATTACTCTGATCTCTTACCATTTTACATTGTTTTTAGAGTATTTAAAATGTAATTCAGTAAATCAAACGCGAACAATTCTTACACATTCGGGGTATGTATATGGAAGAGGACCTGCTCATTCCTAGACAAGCAGTAGCGGTTCATTCATACTTTTAGACACAGAGCCATGAGGAGGAAGTCGTTCTATGAGCGAAATCGAAGAGAAAAAGAAAATGTCCGATTTAATCGGTTCGATTTATGAAGGACTGGCGAAAGCGAAAATGCCGGAGAAGATGAAGAAGACGATTCGAATTGAACTGGAGTCGCTCAAGTCATTTACGGTTGATGCCCGGCCGGCAAGAATTGCGATTGTCGGCAGAAGGGGCGCTGGGAAATCAAGTTTGATCAACGCGATATTCGGCGAAAAGCGCGCGGAAGTCGGCGATGTAAAAGCAAGGACAGGCGCCGGAAAATGGCACTCCTATTCTTCGGATGTCGGTACGCTTGATATTCTTGACACGCGCGGACTCGGCGAGGCGGACAATCCGGAGGAAGCGTTCTCTGAAACGACAGCTTTGGAAGAAGTGAAAGCATCTATTAAGGAAAAATGTCCGGATGCTATTCTGTTTCTGAGCAAGGCGAAGGAGGTCAGCTCGCGGATTGACGAGGACTTGGCCCAGCTTTTGGAATTGAAGAAAACGATTCAGGAAGTCCATGAATACGATGCGCCGATAATTGGTGTCGTCACACAGGTGGATGAATTAAGCCCCAAATCGGCGGACAAGCCGCCTTTTGACCATCCGGTGAAGCGAGAGAATATCGAGGAAGCGATGGATGTTCTCTCGAAGAAACTGCGGGATGCCGTATCAGAGCCGGTTCATGTTATTCCGGTTGCGAGCTACATGGAATTTGAAGACGGCAACATTGTCTATGA
Organism: Lederbergia sp. B243.17; assembly: GCF_057657925.1. Taxonomy (NCBI): domain Bacteria; kingdom Bacillati; phylum Bacillota; class Bacilli; order Caryophanales; family Bacillaceae; genus Lederbergia; species Lederbergia sp. B243.17. The sequence continues at coordinate 103,812 of NZ_JBWBKF010000076.1, read as the reverse complement.
TATACGCTGGAATATCGATGTGCTGCTCGATTATTTGATTGAAACACTACCGAATGAAGCGCAGATGATTTTGGCAAAGCTGTCAAAAATCCGCTCGGTCCAGAAAAAGGTAGCACGTCGCCTGGGAAAGAGTATAGCGGGGATCACAGGTGCGGTCGGGGCAAGCCCGATTCCGATAGCGGACATGCCGATCATTACCGGCCTGCAGACAGCGATGATCGCCTCGATTGCAATGATTGGCGGACAGAAGCTTGGCAAGAAGGCGATCGCTGAATTCATGGGGGCGCTTGGCGTCAACGTGGCAACCGGCATCGTGCTGCGGCAGGTAGCACGCCAGCTTGTCAAGCTGATTCCGTTTGCCGGAAGCGCCATCTCGGGCTTCATTGCATCAGCCGGAACATACGCGCTTTGCGAAGCGGCGGTCGCCTACTTCATCGACAGCAAATCGATGGACAAGGTGAAAGAAACGTATGACCGGGAGTTTGAGGAGAGGAAGCAAGAAGAGGAAGAAGGGCAATAAAGAGAAGGCAGTGCCGAAAGAGAGGCACTGCCTGTTTTTATGTAGTGCCGGGTGTAATATGGTCAATTAAAAAACTTCTACCTGATAACGATGTAAGTCAAACTCCTCCAGCTGGCCTTCAAAATACCTTTTGATTTCTTCTCCATTATTATTTTTGCAATTTACTCTAACTTGAAAAGAATGTTAACTTTTCATAATTCTCATAGCCTTTCTTCAGCCTCTTCATAAATGCCAGCCTGAAAAAACTTTTCGATTGCATATTTTTCGGTTGGTGTAATTGAAAGAAATTTAATTCCATATCCTAATACAAATAGGACAGCCAGACAGAGTAAAAAACCACGTACTTTTTTTTCATACTCAGCGCCCTCTTATACATCAACTCGCATAACGACCGATCAGTAACCAAAAGCGGAAAGGGGATAGCACCCCCTTATCCCGCTTTCTACAGGGCCCAAATTACTGAATTGATGAACAAAATGGCCAATGCAGCCACGGCAAGATACTTTCCGATTTTTTGAACCAATGGCCTTTCAAATACGCGAATAAATAAGAAAAGAAAGCCTACAATCCAGATACCATCTTTAAAGAAATTCGTAAAAGCATTATAGAATACTTTTAAGGAAAACAATAAAAACTCCACATTTAATCCCCCTTTGATTAACTAGACGTCTAACACGGGATAAAGGATTCTTTTTCATTGGCAATTTTATAATTGAACTTGGCAAGCTCAGTTCCCAATAACAATTTTTCAAACGAGAGAGTTCACCACTCTGTGTCCTTTAAGGTGTGAGTGACAATATGGCAGACACAGCATGCGGGTAGGGACCGATCTGCTTTGTCTAGTAAATGAAAATCTCTTGCTGTTATTTTCCATATAACTGTTACAATGTTTGTACACTTCAAATAATCTTCTTTTGTAAAGAAGAAAGGTGTGGGAATGGACGTCATATACTTCATTTGGAGGTGAATAGATGAAAAGAATCATCATTGGCGGTTTTTCCCTGCTGGGTGGGCTCATGCTCGTTTTGACCATTATTATTGTGGGAGCTAATTATGCACCTCACATTTCATCGTGGTCGGGACGGTCAAAGCTGTGGTATGCCATCTTTGGCGAGAAACAGTTTGCGGGCGAAACGGTCGATTCGCTATTTTTGGGCTTTCCTTTCATAGCCGGGGTGATTTTGACGGTTATCGGTCTAGTCATCTTGGGGTATGAGTATTTCCAGTCGATTCGCTCAGAAAAATGATGAGGATAGGGGGCTGATTTACTTGGGAGAGATGAAAAAAGCTGTGATTGGATCGATTGAAGGCTTATCCGTTTTGGCGATTGGCCTGCTTGCAACCGTCTATGTTTTAAAAATGGTTTATGCGAATTACGGGATTTCGTTCGAAGGGAACGTTTGGGTAAATTGGTTTGCGCTATCTTATCTATTATTCGGTTTGTACACAATTGTGATCGGTTTTTTTATCTCCAAGAAAAGCATTTTCTTTAACAAGCGGCTAAACTCGGTGCGATTCTGGCTGCTTTGTCTTGCATCGTTGTTTATCGTTGTTTTTCCTATTGCCATCGGAGAGAATCCGTTTTAGTGCATTCTCATAATCTAAAATTAGACATGCAGCTAGATTTAAGGTTTATTAGGAAAGCGAGAGGTGTTTTCATGATTCACTATCAGCAAGGCAATCTTACGGTTTTTCAAAGCGCTTTGTATAAGACAACGACGGCCGTCATCGAATCGGCTGAGGCCGTGATTCTGACGGATCCCAATTGGCTGCCGGGTGAAATTGATGAAATTAGAGATTTCGTTGATCAGCGCAAGGGCAATAAGGAGCTTTATATTGTATATACGCATAGTGATTTTGACCATATCATCGGGTCAGGAGCCTTTCCTGAGGGAAAGGTTATTGCCACCGAAGAATTCCAGCAGCATCCTACTAAAGAAGCGGCGGTCCAGGCAATTCTTGAGTTTGACCAGAAGTATTACATCGAGAGAAATTATACGCCATCGTATCCGGAAGTGAATTTCACGGTCGTAGCAGATGGTGAAACGTTGAAGGTGGGCGATTTGACCTTGACGTTTTACAAAGCTCCCGGGCATACGAACGATGGTTTGTTCACCGTTGTGGAGCCATATGGAATTTTCCTGGCAGGAGATTACTTGTCGGATGTCGAATTACCGTTCATTTACAGCAGTTATACGGATTATCTCAATACGGTGGAAAAAGCTCAGCATATTTTGGATACATACGATCTCAATCAATTGGTCCCGGGGCATGGTTCTGTGACGGACCAAAAGCGGGAGATGGAAGAGCGAATTCGTTTTTCAAAGAGTTATTTGCAGCAGCTGCCTAGTGATAGCGGAGAACTCGAGAAGGAATGCCGGGAGAAATTCCGGTTTTATGATGGAATGAAAGGCAGCCATTTAGACAATGTGAAAATGGCAGAAGAAACTAATTACTGAGCTGTTACAGTGTAAAGAGAGGGATGCCGCGGCATCCCTCATTTATTTGCTTCCGCATATTCCTCCCAGTCCAGTACTTCAATAGCCTCGGACCAGTGGAGCACCGTGCCAACAAAGTCCTTGATGTCGAGACCCGGCATTTCATATGTATATGCTGTGTTGGCCGTTCCCGTCGCACTTTCTATAAACGTCACTTCATAGCCGCGGTCAAACGCAGCGATGGCGGTGAACATGCAGCAGAATTCGGTATTGAATCCGATTATATATACGTGATTTATGTCTGATTTGCGGAGGAAGGAGTCCAGTTCTGTTTTGAAAAAAGAACTGGGTGTCGTCTTCTCAACAATTTCATCAGCAAAGTTTTTTAGCGAGTCATGCAGCTCTGACCCGGCAGATCCGCGGAACAGCGAGCTTTCTTCATTTTCATCAATATGCTTCACAAAAATAATCGGAAGGTCTTGTTCGCGAAAATCCTGAATGACCCTTTCCATCTTCGATAATTCTTCCTTGAAATCCCCCAACTCGACAATTCCATTTTGTACGTCAATCACCAACAGTGCTTTCACTCGACTCACTTCTTTCTTTGGTTTCTTTGTCTTTCAAATATTGCTCGTACACCAGCTGCGCCCTGTCTTTTTTCGGAACATGTGCAAAGGTGCGGGCGTGCAGATCGTTCAGCAAATATAAAATCCTGAACAAGCAGCCGGCAACAATGGCGAATGCGATAATTCCGCCTGCAATTGGCCCCCAAGAGAAGCAGCAATGCACCAAGAGTGGTGGCGAAAATAATGGCCAATGCAAGATTCATTCCTTTTCCTCCCCATCCAACTTTCTTCTTTTTCCACTAGCTCTTACAAGTCGAATCAGCTGCAGTCCGTCACTTTCCATTCCGTCACGATAGGTGAAAGGAAGGAGAGAGAAGAGCGCAATCAAAAAAGAATAGAGGATAAAGTTTTGGTAAAGAAACGCAAACTCTGGATTCTCCCAAACCTATAACGCCGTTCAGGTTAACACGTTAAATAAAATGCCGCCGCCGAATAGAAAGAAGCGCTGAATGGTCGAGAACTTAGAATAGCGATCACCTCTTTAAAAGTAGCAATTTTGCAATAATTTGTAAATGGGAATTAAGAGATAGGGTGTCCTTTTTCTCTCTTGCTCCCTATGTGGGAGGTGAATGGGTCGGATTGAGTTAGTCGGCCCTCTATACATAAGGAGGCGGTTTAGGTGAGTGGATGGTTTCGCATCGATCGGAAGTTGCTCGGTTCAAGAATTTGGAAGGAGCCGGTCACGTTCCGGCTATACGTCTGGCTTCTGGCAAATGCGGCGTTCCAGGAGGGAAGAGAGTTGGAGGGATATGAGGTGCAGAAGGGGGAATTCATCCGGTCCTACTCCAAGCTGGCGGAAGATTTGGCTTATCGTGAAGGAAGAGGGCTGAAGCAGCTTTCAAAAAGCACTGTAAAAAGATCGGTCGATTCGCTTGTGAATGAAGGATTTATCAGCGTTCGCGAAACGGGCTTCGGCACCGTTTTTACAGTGGTGGCGCGACCTGCGGACAATGAGAAGCCGTTCGGCGAACGTTCGGGAAACGTTTCGAGAACGTTCGCCGAACAAAAAGAAGAAGGTAAGAAAGAAAGAAGGGAAAAGAAAGAGGCCAAAGCCGATTTCTTTCAGCTCTTATCGGGATGGAAACGAGAGGGGGAGAAAAAGTGTACAACGCACATGTAGGCTTTTCCCAGCAGGAAATATGGTTCGATCCAGAAGGAATGGTTATTGGCGGAATCTTGCTTGAGCCCTCGGCTTTGGCCGGGCTCACCCTTCGACCGGAGCATTTTTCGCAAACACGCAACCGCCTGATTTTCACAGCGATGCGGGAACTGGAGAAAGACGAGATCGAGATAGATATCGTTACCATTGCTGAAAGGCTAGGGAGCAACCTGGAAAGTGCCGGAAACTACTCGTATATGACAGATTTGGCGGTAAACTGCCCATCTGCTGCAGGGGTCAGCCGCTATGAAAAGATGATCTTGCAAAAACACCGGCTCAACGAAATGGGAAAGGCGGCTGCAGGCTTTTTGCGAAGTCCGTCTGAGGCAGCGGGTGACCAGCTGCTGGAGGCACTGATCGGAATGGAACAGAAGCGGGCAAAAGAAGTCCAGACAACAAGCAGTTTACTCGCTGAGATTGAGGGTGATTTGAGAGCCGATAAGGGTGAAGTGAGCGGAGTGGAGACCGGATACAATCAGCTCGACGGAATGACAGGCGGCTTGCAAAGCGGGGATCTGATCATCCTGGCGGCAAGGCCTTCGATGGGAAAAACAGCCTTTGTGCTGAATCTCGCCAAAAATGCGTGTCAGCGTGGCACATCTGTCGACCTTTTCTCTCTTGAAATGCCGGCAAAGCAGCTTCTTCAGCGGCTGCTGAGCACCCTCTGCCAAATCCACGGATCAAAATGGCGGAATCCATTCCGTTATTTTTCGGAGAGGGAGGAGGAACTCGTCAGCCGGGCGATCCGGCATATCGAGGACTGGCACCTCCGGATCCATGACAAAAGCGGCCAATCGATTGCCGATATTCGTTCCGCCATCCAAATGACAAAGCAGGAACTGCCGGAAAGGAAACGTATGGCCATCATTGATTACTTGCAGCTGATGGATACGGATGAAAGGCAGGAGCGTCATGACCTGGCGATCGGCCGGATTACGCGGGAGCTGAAGGCGACGGCGCGCCAGCTAGAGGTGCCCATCATCCTCCTTTCTCAGCTTTCGCGCTCGGTTGAATCGCGGAATGACAAGCGGCCGATGCTCTCCGATCTGAAAGACTCCGGAAGCATTGAGCAGGACGCGGATCTCGTTCTCTTTTTGTACAGGGATGACTATTACAGCCGGAACACCGAGGAGACGAATGTGACGGAGTGCTTGATCGCCAAGCATCGCAATGGCCCGATTGGAACACTCCGTTATCATTTCCGCAAAGAGACCGGGCAGTTTACCGAAGAGAGTCTCGCAAACTAGCAGCGGCAAAAACGAACAGGAATACGAGTGGCGGTTTTACATATACATGGGATATATCAACTCTTATAAAAAGGATGAAATGGATGCTGAAAATCGCCGCAAGGTCTGTACTCTTTATCACTGCCGCCTTCCTGATCGTATCGGTCATCGCATTTTCCAGCCTGAAAATCAGTTTCCTGTCCATTGCAGGCAAAAACGCCGCCAGTTCCGAGTCTCTGCTCTATTTCATGGCAATGGAGTCGCGAGCCCTTCACTCCGTCCTGCCTGAGATGGATGATGTCTCTTTTACAAAAAGCACGCTAGAATTTCTGACCCATTTGAACGTCAGCGATATCCGCACGTTTCTCGTAAGCGAGATTCCGGGGCTGCAGGCAGCGATGCCGAGACAGCTTGTGGCAGGTGATGACGACGAGTTCGGCCACCTTCCGATCGAATCTCCTGTTCCCCCCGATTTCGGAGACTGGGAGAGCAATGAAGACAAGGAAGCGCCTGTTCAAGAAAAGCCTGAACCTCCTGCTAATCCGGCTGCCTTGATATATCACACTCATACAAGAGAGTCATATCTTCCGTTTAAGCCAGGCGTAACAGACATCAATCAAGCCTTCCATATGGAGAAGAATGTAACGTTATTCGGCAAACGTCTTGGAGAAAAGCTGGAGGAAAAAGGGATAAAAACGCTCGTCAATACGGATGATGTATCAGACATCCTCAATCAGCGGGGAATGACCTATAGTCAAAGCTATAAGGTATCAAGAGAATTGGTGACGGAAGCACTGGCGCAAAACAAGGAAGTTCAGCTTGTGCTCGATATTCATAGAGATACAGCTCGAAAGGATAAAACGACTGCCATGATCAATAATATCAGTCATGCAAAGGTGCTGTTCATCGTCGGAACCGGCCACCCTAATTATGAAAAAAACCTATTGTTTGCAGAAAGGCTGAACAGTTTACTGAAGGCGAAATATCCGTCGCTCTCTCGAGGCGTATGGGACAAGCCGCGTGATTATTACAACAATGGGATATACAACCAGGACCTTGCTGAAAAATCAATTGTCATCGAACTGGGAGGGGTAGACAACACGCAGGATGAACTGAACCGGAGCGTCGACATACTGGCAGAAGTGATCAGTGAATATTACTGGGGAGAAGCCGTTGAGGCAAATAACTAGAATAAGAGCCTGAATGTATATTCAGGCTCCGATATCAATGGATTTGATGTCTATATAGGGCAACAACTTTGCCGAGGATGGAAACAGATTCCAAAATGATCGGTTCCATCGAAGAATTTTCCGGCTGCAGGCGGAAATGGCCCTTTTCTTTATAAAAACGCTTGACGGTCGCTTCGTTTTCTTCCGTCATCGCAACAACGATGTCGCCGTTGCTTGCAGTCTGCTGCTGGCGGACAACCACATAGTCGCCATTATGGATGCCGGCTTCAATCATACTTTCCCCGACGATTTCCAGCATGAAGATATGCTCATCAGCCGGAACGAGATGATCTGGCAGCGGAAAATACTCTTCAATGTTCTCAACAGCAGAGATCGGAATACCTGCCGTAACTTTACCGACAAGCGGCACGTTGACAATATTATGCTTTGGAACCTGTTCATCATCCAGTTGAAGGATTTCAATCGCACGGGGCTTAGTCGGATCCCTTCTGATCAGGCCTTTGCTTTCAAGCCGGGCCAGGTGACCGTGCACGGTCGAACTGGAAGCAAGTCCGACTGCTTCACCGATTTCTCTGACCGAAGGCGGATAGCCCTTGGATTTCACCTCGAGCTTAATAAAATCCATGATATCCTGCTGCCTTTTGGATAGCTTCATTTCTTCATCACGCTCCGCAATTCTTTTATTATCCACATTATAGCATGGTGAGATTTGGAATACAAACATAAGTTCGAACAAGTGTTGACAACAAACAAGTGTTCGTTTTATAATCAAATCAATACATACGAACAAATATTCGATTTTGGGGGATTGGATATGTCTATCATTTGGAAAAAATATTCTTTTGTTATTTTGTTTTTCACTGCAATCGTGCTGATGGCTGCATACTTGGCTTTCCAGGAAGGGCAGGAGAAGAACCGATTTGATACAATAACTGTGAGACAGGGTGAAACATTATGGGAGCTTGCCGACCAGTATGCAGAGAAAGCTGGCATGCACCGCGCCGAATTTGTTGAGAAGGTCCGGCAAGAAAACAATCTGGCCGGAAGGATGATTAAAGACGGCGACTCGATTGTAATTCCTGCACCGCCGGAGAGCTGGCATTCAGGTGAAAGCCAGCTCGCGTTCAGCGCTAAAAGGAAGTGACAGCCAGATGAAAGTGATCATATATTGCCGGGTCAGCACGGAAAAAGAGACACAGGAAACCTCCCTTGCCCGGCAGGAGGAGGAATTGACGGCCGCAGCCCGTGCCTGGCAGTTTGAAGTGGATGCGATCATTCGCGAACAGGCGAGCGGGTATTCGCTCGACCGGCCTGGGGTGCTCGATATGCTTGACCGGATCAAAGAGGAGCAGATTGATGCCGTCCTGATTCAGGATGAGACGCGGCTCGGGCGCGGAAACGCAAGAATTGCGCTCCTGCATTGCCTGATGAAGGAAAATGTCCGGGTGTACAGTTTTGCTCATAATGGTGAATTGCAGATTTCCGAATCGGATTCGATGGTGCTCAAGATCGTCAGCATGGTGGAAGAGCATCAGCGCAAGCTGCATAACTTGAAAATCCAGCGCGGCATGAAGCGGGCTGTGGAGCATGGTTACCGGCCCGAAAAAAACTTGAAGAACCGAGGAAATTTGGAGGGGCGCGAACGGAAAGAGCTTCCCGTCGACGAAATCATCCGGCTGCGGCAAAACGGACTCACGTTCGAGGAGATCGCGGCAACGATGAGGGGGTTCGGCTATGCCGTCTCAAAAGCGACCGTCCACCGGCGCTACAAGGAGCATATGGAGGAGCAGGCCCTCCATGATAATAGTGATAGGACGTAAGAAATCCTCGTATCATCTTTGATAAGATGATACGGGGATTTTTTTATTACGGCATCGATAAAGCTTGAAATTTGTTCTCTACCGCCATTTCTAGTAAGATGGCTTTAATCAAAAAACTTTCCCTCCCAGGTTGGAAATTTTAACGAAAAGGGGTTTTTCGATGCTATCAAAAGAAAAGCTTGAGCGTATTAACCAACTGTCTAAAAAATCGAAGGAAGAGGGGTTAACTGCAGAAGAAGCGAAGGAACAATCAAGTTTGCGCGCCGAATATCTGCAGGTTTTCCGCTCCACGATGAAAGATACAATTGAGCATGTACGTGTATTCGATGAAACAGGAGAAGAAGTGACGCCTGAAAAAGTACGAAAGATCCAGGCAAAGAAAAAACTTCATTAATCTTGAAGGACTTGACCCGGCCATGCACTTGCTGTTTTCTTGCAATGTCGGATTATGTTTGTATTATCGGTCAATTCCGATTATGATGAATATTGACTATTACGTAGATGGAGAGGTTGTTGCACATGTTTGAGAAAATTGATCAACTCGCGGTAAATACGATCAGAACATTGTCGATCGATGCGATCGAAAAAGCGAATTCCGGACACCCAGGCCTGCCGATGGGTGCTGCTCCAATGGCTTACACATTATGGAGCCGCTTTATGAATCACAATCCGAAAAATCCAGCATGGTTCAACCGTGACCGCTTTGTGCTGTCTGCAGGACATGGATCGATGCTGCTTTACAGTCTGCTGCACTTGTCAGGCTACGGAGTGGAGATGGAGGACATCAAAAACTTCCGTCAGTGGGGAAGCCGCACACCGGGACATCCCGAATACGGCTATACGCCTGGTGTAGAAGCGACAACAGGTCCGCTCGGCCAGGGAATCGGTATGGCAGTTGGCATGGCGATGGCAGAAGCGCATCTTGCTGCGACGTACAACAAGGATGATTTTAAAGTAGTCGACCACTTTACATACGCATTGTGCGGAGACGGGGACCTGATGGAAGGCGTTGCATCTGAAGCCGTTTCACTTGCTGGTCACCTGAAGCTTGGAAAACTGGTCATGCTCTATGATTCAAATGACATCACGCTTGATGGCGAGCTGGACAAGTCGTTCTCCGAGAATGTCGGCAAACGTTTTGAGGCATATGGCTGGCAGTATCTGCGTGTAGAAGACGGAAATGACATGGATGAAATCGCGAAAGCAATCGAAGCAGCGAAGGCGGACACATCCAAGCCGACACTGATCGAAGTGAAAACAGTTATCGGCTATGGCGCTCCAAACAAATCCGGCAAATCTGCCGTCCATGGCGCTCCGCTAGGCGAAGCTGAAATGAAGCTGACAAAAGAGGCGTACAAGTGGACATATGAGGAAGACTTCTATGTTCCATCTGAAGTGTATGACCACTTTGAGACTGTGATGGTAAAAGCGGGAGAAGAGAAAGAAGCTGCTTGGAATGAGCTTTTTGAAAAATACAAAGAGGCCAACCCTGAAATCGCGGAACAGCTCAGCAACGCAATAACTGGTGAACTTCCAGAAGGCTGGGATAAAGACGTCCCTGTCTATGAAACAGGAAAAAGCCTTGCTTCCCGGGCTTCGAGTGAGCAAGTGTTGAATGCGATCAGCCAGAACCTGCCTACACTTTTCGGCGGTGCTGCCGACTTGGCAAGCTCCAACAAGACGATGATGAAGGAAAAAGGCGATTTTGACGCATCCAACTATGCGGGAAGAAACGTCTGGTTCGGTGTCCGTGAATTCGGTATGGGTGCAGCGATGAATGGGATTGCCCTTCATGGCGGCCTGCGTGCATTCGGCGGAACATTCTTCGTCTTCTCTGATTACCTGCGCCCGGCCATCCGCCTTGCTTCATTGATGCAACTGCCGGTCACATACGTATTTACCCATGACAGCATTGCGGTCGGTGAAGATGGCCCGACGCATGAACCTGTTGAACAGTTGGCTGCCTTGCGCGCTATGCCGGGATTGTCTGTCATCCGTCCGGGAGACGGAAACGAAACGGCGGCTGCCTGGAAAGTGGCGATGCAGTCGAAGCACCGCCCGACGGCCCTTGTTTTGACAAGACAGAACTTGCCGACCATCGAAGGTACCGATAAAACAGCTCAAGAAGGAGTCGAAAAAGGGGCTTATGTCATTTCGCCTGCTAAAGATGGCAATGCTGAAGCGCTTTTGATTGCAACCGGATCTGAAGTCGGCCTTGCGGTGGACGCTCAGAAAGAGCTTGAAAAAGAAGGTATTTCCGTGTCCGTCGTTTCCATGCCTGCATGGGATCGCTTCGAAGAGCAGTCTGCGGAGTATAAAGAATCCGTCTTGCCGCGTTCGGTGAAAAAGCGCCTTGCGATTGAAATGGGCTCATCTCTCGGCTGGGCAAAATACGCCGGCGATGAAGGTGAAATCATGGCGATTGACCGTTTCGGTGCATCTGCGCCTGGCGAAAGAATCATCGAGGAGTACGGCTTTACTGTTGAAAATGCTGTAGCAAAAGTAAAAGGTATGCTCGGAAAGTAATAGGGTGGGGCTCTGCTGGGTCAATCGTTCCAGCAATAGGGACACCATGAAAGGAGGGGATAACCATTTCCCCTCTTTTTTGCTGAAAATAAAGGGATTCGTCCTTCCATCACGAATAGATAGGATAAGAGCCCATTCGGGGCACCAAGAAGAACTTCATCCGCATGATGCGAGAGCTAACGGGGGAGTGGAAAATTTGCATGAGGACATATTACATTTATCTGATTGAAGAAGAGGTCGCGGCTCATTTCTACGGCCGTGAAAGCAAATTTTATGAATTGTTTGCAGCCAATCATAGGGATGCCCGACTGAATGATATTATCCAAAAGCAAATTGACTACATTACCAAACCTCTGCCCTATTTTGAGCTGCACCGCCATTTGGCTTCCTATCTGCCAACGAGACAAATTGCAATCCGCGGGAAAATTTACAAGGCGCTGACGCGGAGCGGCGAAGAAAGTGCCGAGCTGATGATCAGCAAACGCTGCCTAAAGCTGCGGGCATGGGGAGGCTATGATTCCGAGTCGGTTTTTTTCGAAGTTCTGCGGAAATTCGACGGCCGATTCCTCGCGCTTGACATGGAACACAACCAATACGGCTGGATCAAGCCGATGAAGGAAAGAAAATATGTCTGAAATGTTCCGCCAAGATTGTATATTTCATGCGGATTTAGTAAACTTGAAACAGACAACTTGAAGGAGGAAACACAAGATGACCTGGCAATTCATATTAACGGGGTTCATCTGCTTGCTCGCTGGGGTCGCTCTAGGCTTCTTTATCGCTCGTAAGTACATGATGAATTATTTGAAGAAAAACCCGCCGATTAATGAACAAATGCTCAAAATGATGATGATGCAGATGGGAATGAAACCATCCCAGAAGAAAATCAATCAAATGATGCAGGCAATGAACAAGCAGATGAAATAATCTGCTTCCAAAACCACTTTCCCTGAAGTAAAGGAGAAGTGGTTTTTTGCGTTCCTTCTATATTGCACAATACGCTGGTAAAGACCAGTTCCCAAAGACTGAAAAGTGTGAAGACAGTGCTGTGCAAAATAGACATTGCTTTTTCTTCCGTCTGCATTTAGCCCCTTTACCGATCATCCACGCATGTTTACATACAAGGAAGGAGTGATGAATTTGGAGATCGTCAATATTGAAGGTTTCCCTAATCAGAACATACTCGATCAAATTTTGATTTTGCATGAAAATATCTTTAAAGATTCTGTGGAACTTGTCAGCAAGGCGAAGGACAAACGGAACCTATTATTTACCGTCGGTTTGGAAAAGGACCGGGTAGTCGGATATAAAATCGGTTATGAACTGGACTCTGACTGTTATTATAGCTGGCTTGGCGGGGTTGATGAACGAGAGAGAAAGAAAGGGATCGCTTCAAAGCTGATGGACTGCCAACATTTGTACCTGAAAGAAAAAGGGTACAAGATCGTGCAAACGAAGACGAAAAACAAATGGCGTGGCATGCTTCTGTTAAATATCAAAAGCGGCTTCGATGTGATTGGGACCTATACGGACCGTAGCGGAGAACCGAAAATCATCCTCCAAAAGTGTTTGTGAACAGTCGGGAAGAAGGCCTTATCCCAATAGAGATGTGGACATAGATTAAAGGCACGCGTGCCTCTCGAGGTTGCAATGTCCGATTTCAGAGAATTCATCTAGACAGAGACCATATTTTCAGGTATATTTTTCTTAATTGTGAGAGCGGCCGGACGATTCAGATAGTTGCAGCAGAAGACCGGGTTCAAAAGTGAACTTCACTTTTGGGCCTTTTTCATGCGCGATCTTGCCGCTGGGGTATAGGGGGAGTGGGGTTGAAGGTATTTTTCGATTTGATGTGGTTTTTTAAGCAAGAGAAGAAGGCGTATCTTTGGGGCGTTGTCATGCTGATGGCTGTGGCGCTTCTTCAGCTGATTCCGCCGAAGGTAGTCGGTATTGTCGTGGATGCGATTGCGAGCGGGACTTTGACGGGCCGCACGCTTATGCTTTGGGTTGTGGTTCTTGCCGGGGCAGGTATTGTGATGTATGTGCTCCGCTATTATTGGCGGATCATGATTTTCGGTTCTTCTGTGAAATTGGCGAGGAATTTGAGGCAGGATTTGTTTCGCCATCTGTCAAAAATGTCGCCGTCGTTTTACCAGAAGAATCGGACGGGGGATTTGATGGCTCATGCGACGAATGACATCTCTGCCGTCCAAGGTGCAGCCGGATCGGGTGTACTGACCCTCGTTGATTCGATTATGACCGGAGGAGCAGTCGTCATTGCGATGGCCGCGACGATCAGCTGGAAATTGACACTGATCGCCTTAATCCCAATGCCGTTCATGGCGGTGCTGACAAGCTATTACGGAAATTTGCTGCATAAGCGGTTTGGCACAGCACAGGAAGCGTTCTCGGCGCTGAACGACAAGACGCAGGAAAGTGTATCAGGCATTAAAGTGATCAAGACGTTCGGCCAGGAGAAGGAGGAAGTGGAATCGTTCCGTGAACAGTCGGCGGATGTCGTCCGCAAAAACGTGGCGGTGGCAAAGGTTGATTCCCTGTTCGATCCGACGATTTCGCTTATTGTCGGCCTGTCGTTTTTCCTCTCCCTTGTGTTTGGTGCGAAATACGTCATTGCCGGAGAGCTGACAATCGGGCAGCTCGTTTCCTTTACAACGTATCTCGGCTTGCTCGTCTGGCCAATGCTTGCGTTCGGCTTTCTGTTCAACATAATGGAAAGGGGCCGGGCATCATACGACAGGATCCAGCTGTTGCTTGCACAAAAGCCGGAGATCGAGGACCGGAAAGGTGCGGGTACTGTCCCTCCAAGCGGAGATGTTTCCTATGCGTTGGAGCGTTTCGCGTATCCTGGCGAAGAAGTGGCCGCTCTCGAGGGCATTCATTTTACATTGGAAAGAGGCGGTACGATCGGAATTGTCGGGAAGACAGGTGCGGGCAAGACAACACTGCTTACATTGCTGCTGCGCGAGTATGACGAGTATGAAGGGACTCTATCGATCGGCGGGAAGCGAATTGAGGATGTGACCCAGTTTGCGCTCCGCTCTGCAATCGGCTTTGTGCCGCAGGATCATTTTCTTTTTTCCGCGACGATTCGTGAGAATATCGCATTCGCCAAACCAGATGCGACACAGGAAGAGATTGAAGCGGCCGCTAAAGCTGCACATATCCATCAAGACATCATCAACCTGCCGGACGGGTATGGCACGGTTGTAGGTGAGCGCGGTGTCTCGCTTTCAGGCGGACAAAAGCAGCGGATTTCGATTGCGCGGGCACTCTTGCCGGATCCTGAAATTCTCATGCTCGATGACTCGCTGTCAGCCGTCGATGCAAAAACGGAGGCGGCAATCCTTTCTTCTCTTAGGGAGGAAAGGGACGGAAAAACCACGATGATAACGACACACCGGCTGAGCGCCATCCAGCATGCCAACCTCATTCTCGTGCTTGAAAATGGGAAAATTGCGGAAAGAGGGACACATGAAGAACTAATGGATGAGGACGGCTGGTATAAAATGATGTTCATCAGCCAACAGCTGGAAGAATTAGTGGAACAGGGGGGAGCATGATGGAGAGGAAGACGATTACCGGCAAGGAACAGAAGGAGATTCTTCTCAGACTGCTTGCCTATGCCAAACCGCATAAAAAAAAGCTGAGCATCGCTTTTTTGTTGCTCCTGTTTGCTACGCTCTGTGACATAGTTGGCCCGATTTTCATCAAAGTGTTCATCGATGATTATTTGACGCCGCGTCATTTCCCGGCTGGACCGCTGATCGTGATTGCTTCGATGTTTCTTTTTATTCAGCTGGCAAATGCCGTCTTTATGTATTTTCAATTCGTAACGTTCCAGGAGGTCGCCTTGTGGATCATCCAAAAGCTCAGGGTCGATATTTTTGCGAAAGTACAAAAGCTCGGGATGCGTTATTTTGACAAGACACCGGGCGGCGGCATCGTCTCGCGGGTAACGAATGATACGGAAGCGATCAAGGAGATGTTCGTCAGCGTGCTTGTTACCTTTATCCAGGGGGCATTTCTGCTCGTTGGGATTTTCATCGCGATGTTCATCCTGAATGTAAAGCTTGCTGTTTTTTGCTTGTTTATTTTACCCCTGCTTTTTCTGATCATGAGTTTGTACAGGAAATATAGTACGAAGTTTTACATGGATCTCCGTGAGCGGCTGAGCGGGCTGAATGCCAAGTTAAGCGAATCGATCCAGGGGATGGAGATCATCCAAATGTTCCGCCAGGAGAAACGGCTCCGCTCGGAATTCGCGGCAATCAACGAGAAGCATTATGAGGCGGGGATGAAGAACATCAAAATCAACGGCTTACTGCTGCGGCCGGCGCTCGACCTCGTTTATACTGCTGCTTTGGTCGTCGTGCTCAGCTTTTTCGGGATTACGTCCTTTAATAGCCCGATTGAAATCGGCGTACTATACGCGTTCGTGAATTACCTGGACCGTTTTTTTGAGCCGGTCAATTCGATGATGGAGCGCCTTTCCTTTTTCCAAGAGGCGACTGTTGCCGCGTCTCGCGTCTTTCATGTTCTTGATGAAAAGGAACTTGCCCCCATGCAGGAGGAAGTGGAAGGCAGGACGATCCAGGAGGGGAAAATCGAGTTCCGGAATGTCAGTTTTTCCTATGATGGGAAGAGAGATGTGCTGAAAAATATATCGTTTACTGCGAACCCGGGAGAAACGGTGGCGCTCGTCGGCCATACGGGAAGCGGGAAAAGCTCGATCATAAATGTAATGATGCGTTTTTATGAATTTGATCGAGGTGAAATTTTACTGGACGGGCAGCCGATCCGAAGCTACCCGATGGAAGAGCTGAGAAGCAAAATTGGACTCGTCTTGCAGGATCCTTTTCTCTTTTACGGGACGATCGGCGACAACATCCGGCTCCATAACGGAGAGATGTCAGACCAGACAGTCCAGGATGCGGCGGAGTTTGTTCAGGCAGATGCGTTTATCGAAAAGCTAGCCGACCAGTATGACCACCAGGTGACCGAGAGAGGTTCCACGTTTTCCAGCGGTCAGCGGCAGTTGATTGCCTTCGCTAGGACAATGGCGGCCAAGCCGAAGATTCTTGTTCTCGATGAGGCGACCGCAAATATCGATACAGAGACAGAAGAAGCGATCCAACATGCTCTTGGGAAAATGCGGAAGGGGCGGACGACGATTGCCATTGCCCATAGGCTCTCGACCATCCAGGATGCGGAACTGATCCTCGTTCTTCATGAAGGGGAGGTTGTAGAACGGGGGAACCACCAGGAGCTGCTGGCCAAAAAGGGGCTTTATTATAAGATGTATCTGCTCCAGAACGGTTTGCAGGAAAAAATGGAGGAAGTGTTGTAAAATGGAAGAGAGCGTGCGCATTAAACAACCCGGCAATCAAAATTGCCGGGTAAATGTCAGACTGTGCTCTTGCTTATTTCCTTACAGGCGTGCGGCGCGAAACAGTGAGATATCTGGCATCCTGGCTGCCGGAAGTCTCAAGTCGCCGGTATTGATTCAGCAGCTGGTCGAGCTCCATGCTGTATTGCAGGGCAAGCGCTGAAGTCAAGCCGGTTTTCATGCCAATGGCGATCAATTGGGCACGCTTTTCCTCAATCTCTTCAAGAAGCTTATGAGTAGGCAATGGTAAAGTTCCTTTCTACTGAGAAATGAGTATGTCTTCTATGGTTGCCGATTTTATATGTCAGAATAAAGTATATCAAACTTCCATAGGGTTGCCAAAATAAAACCCGCTGGACACAAACCATTCACAAACTTAGAGGACCTTCTCCCGGCCATTCTCTGGTAGAATGAAGGAGAGTGCAGGTTTTAGCCGGATACCCGCAATTTGTTGTCCTCATGCAGGATGCGGGTAAAGGGGCGGAATCTGCGGTAGGTCCTGCATGGTTTCTGTTACGGAGAACCGAGGCGGACAAATGGCTTTTGGGAGTGGTTATTAGCATGAATGGTGATATTAATCTGTTGCTCGCTTTCGGTGCAGGTTTTCTGAGCTTTATTTCCCCGTGCGTCCTGCCTTTATACCCGGCATTTTTATCTTATATTACAGGGATGTCGGTGAAGGAGCTAAAGACAGAAAATGCGATGCTGCGACGCCGAAGCATGCTGCACACGTTGTATTTCCTGCTCGGATTTACGGCTGTCTTCATTATACTTGGTTTAGGAACTTCATTTATCGGCAGTTTGTTTAATGAATACAAAGACTTGATCCGCCAGGTCGGCGCTATTTTTATTGTGGTGTTTGGACTGGTTGTTGTCGGTATTTTCTCGCCTGATTTCCTTATGAAGGAAAGGCGGGTCCAGGTGAAGAACCGCCCTTCAGGCTTTATTGGCAGTGTTTTGATCGGAATGGCGTTTGCGGCGGGCTGGACTCCGTGCACCGGTCCAATTCTCGGTATGGTCCTTGGATTGGCGGCGTCAAACCCAGGTTCCGGCGTATTTCTAATGATTGCGTATTCGCTCGGTTTTGCGATACCGTTCATCATTCTCTCCTTTTTCGTCGGGAGAATGGATTGGATCCGCAAGCATAATTTATTGATCATGAAAATTGGCGGGTACTTGATGATTCTTGTCGGCATTATCTTGTTTTTCGACGGAATGACCTTGCTAGTCGGCATTTTTTCTACTTATTTTTAAGTATAAGCGCATATATTGGAGGGAACGAAGTGGCACGGATTTTAATTGTGGATGATGCAAAGTTTATGAGATTGACACTTGGTAATATGCTGGCCAATGGCGGCCATGAAGTCGTCGGGGAAGCGGAGAACGGTTTGCAGGCGATTGAGAAATACGACGAGCTGCTCCCGGATCTGGTCACGATGGACATAACGATGCCAGAGATGAACGGCATCGAGGCAGTAAAGCGGATCAAAGAAAGCCATCCACTGGCACGGATGATTATTTGTTCGGCGATGGGCCAGCAAAAAATGGTCGTCGAAGCAATCGAAGCCGGCGCAAAAGATTTTATCGTCAAGCCTTTTGACGAAGGCCGCGTTCTCGACGCAATTTCTAGAGTACTGGAATAGTAGAAGACGGACAGCGGCGAATTGCCGCTGTTTTCAATTGAAAATCAATAAGGCGGATTGACAACAAACGCCTGTTGGATTATTCTTGGTGGGAGCTTTTCCAAGCAGCATACAATTATAAAAAGCAAGGGTTGATTGCAGTGAAATTATTGTTGCCATCGATATTTGCCCTGTTGATGGGGATTGCGGTCATTTTTGTCCGGATTAAGGCCTCGGAACGGCCTGTTTCCGCCAAGAAGATTTTATTGCCGCCCGTTTTCATGAGTACAGGGGCATTGATGTTTGTCCTTCCATATTTCCGTGTGACAGGTTCCGAGATTTTGGAGGCAGTCGCGGTTGGTTTGGTCTTTTCAATCTTTTTGATCAAGACGTCTCGCTTTGAAATTAAGGACGAAGACATTTACTTGAAGCGATCGAAAGCATTTGCTTTTATATTGATCGGTCTTTTGCTAATCCGGATCGCATTCAAGTCGGTGCTGGCCCAGACAATAGAGGTCGGTCAGTTGAGCGGCATGTTCTGGATTCTTGCCTTTGCGATGATCGTTCCATGGCGGGTCGCCATGTTTGCCCAATATAAAAAATTGGAGAAGCAGCTGAAGCAATCAGTTGCGGTTTCATAGAAAAAACGGACGAATTCGTCCGTTTTTTTGTTTATAATTGACGCTCAAACAATCGTTTTCTTTGGTAGATAGGCGTGTGCCCATCTACTTTAAGCATATGATTCCTGGTAAAAATGTATATATTTCGTCAGTTCTGCGATTCCTTTTAATTGAAGTACGAGCTGCTTGCTCAGATTTGCCAATGCCAGCTGAAATGAACGTTCGATTTGATCATAGTTTTGTGTGTCTACTTCATCTACTACTTTCTTCATGTTTTCTATAAAATAAACGGTTTTTCTTAAACTGCTTATGACCAGTATTTTGCGAAGTTCACGTATCGAAAATATTCTATAACCGTTTTCATGATTTCTATCTGACTTAACCAACCCCTCATTTTCCCAGTGGCGGATAGCTGAAGTATTTACTCCGGCTATTTTTGCTGCGTCTCCAATACTCATCCCATCCGTTAATTTCACGTTTTTATATTGGGTAAATTCAGCATGATGAATCATCGTCAGGATTTCTTCCACTCGCTGTTTCTCCAATTGTATATGGAATTGTTGTTCATTCACTAACCATAGGGCTTCTTCAAAATTTGAACTTTTAATGTTTCTCATAACCTCGTAGACAACGGGGATGTCATACCCTTTTAATAAGGCTCTAATCGCTATAAAAGCTTGATAGTGAATCGTTTGATAATAACGGTGATTACTATTCGTTCTCGGCACAAGAGGAATAAGGCCTTGTTCTTCGTATCTTCTCAAAGTTGTTGTGCTTACCTTCAAGGCATCTGCAATTTGTTTAGGGGTATATGTCTCCATTGATTTACTCCTTTTTAAAGTAAAACCTTCAAGTGCTACGATAACATATTTTAAATCAAATCCTCACTATATATGGGGAGCATAGCGAAAAACCGGAATATTGCATGAATGTTATATGATAAAAGTATAAACAACGTAGGAGTGATAAATATGGAAAAGAGGATAAGACTTACGGATGGGTCTGAATTAAAGGTTGGGTTAGTTGGCAATCCCGACTATCCAACCATCATGCTTCCAGTCGCTAAGAAGTCCGTTTATGGACAAGAAGCTGAAAATGTAAAGTTGTGGGGAGTGGACCCCGAATTGGGAAAGCATTTTATAGAGGGATTAGTGGACATGTTCCAAGTTCTTTATTTCGATTACGAGGGGCACCGACTGAAACATCCGATCCCTGAAAATCTCACACCGGACAATATCGTAAAAGATTTGATAACGATTGCTGATGAAATGAACGTGAAGAGGTTTAGCTATTATGGATATTCCTGGCTAGCTTTAGTTGGATTACAATTAGCCATCCGGACAGATCGATTAGAAAGCTTGATCATGGGTGGTTTTCCGCCAATCGATGGTCCCTATAAAGAAATGAGGGTGGTAACGAATAAAACATATGAACAAGCTTTGGCTAATCAAGCCTCTCCAGTGATTGACGAATATGAGCATATGAATCCTGATGAGGTGGAGTGGGATAACATACAAGTAAAGATTGACCCGAATCAAACGAAACAATTTGTTACGATGTACAAAAATTTGATCGATTTTGATGATCGAGAAATTCAACAAAAGTTAGTTATCCCAAGATTGGCGTTCGCCGGGGAACAAGACACGATTGTTTATGGTGAAAACTTTGGCAATGTTACAGTCGACATTGTCGGTATGCTTCAAAAAAATAAACAACAATTAGAACAGCTAGGATGGGATATAGAAATCATCCAAGGAATTGATATGGATCACACGAAAGCTATGCAGCCTGGAACAGTACTCTCATTGATAAAACACTGGCTGAATAAAAATTTGATAAGAAAATGATCTGGTACTTTGCAAAGGATGAACAACTATAATTCCTTCAACCCATGAGAATCGACATAAGAAGATGATAAAAAGGGAAGCGATCTAAACTCCTTAGCGGTTTCCCGGTTGCTTGTTTATTTCAGCGCAGTTCCGAGCAAAAGCCCGAGAAACGCGAGCACAATGCCGATCAGGTAGCTTCCCGCCATATACAGGTAAGCAATCCTCTTCCTGCCGTCTGAGGTACGTTCATGGATTTCAGCGTGCATTGTTGAAAATGTCGTATAGCCGCCGAGAAAACCGGTGCCGATCAGAAGGTGAAGTGATTCAGGAACCGCTAGCCCTATCAGCAGCCCAAGAACGAAGGCGCCCGTTCCATTGACGAATGCGGTTCCTGCCGGAAAATCGGCAAACCCCAGTTTTTTGGAAAAGTTCGCAGCACCAAATCGGGCGATCGCGCCGAAAAAGCCGCCGAGCATGACAAGAATGAGATTCAATTTGCTACCTCCTTCTTACCTAGCTTGCGGCCGGCTGCAAAGCCTGCCGCTGTGAAGAGAAGTCCAGCAGCCGCACTTCCAGAAAAATAGAGGAGTGCCGTGAGCATTCTCCCTTCATTCGCAAGTGACGCGACCTCTGTAGAGAAAGCAGAAAACGTTGTAAACGATCCGATCACCCCGGTTGTGAGCGCTTTGTACAGTTTTTCAGAGACGGCCGACTTTTCGAGCCATTCTGTCAGCATGCCAAGCAAGAAACAACCTGCCAGATTTGCGATCAACGTCCCAGCCGGAAAGGAAGCCCCGGCAAGTGCCAGACCAATCAGATAGCGTAATGCGCTCCCTGCCATCCCGCCGATGCCGACCCATATATACGTCAACGGTCACCCCTCCTCATCCAATAAAAATGCCGGGCCTCAAAAGGTGAGACCCGGTAAACTGCCCGCTTCGGGCGGGCTGAGCACCATCCGTCAAAGCCGGATGCCTCCTTATGAAAAAGCCGGATGTCCTAGAACAAATGTTCATACGGCGATGAGTCGATCTTCATCTGATCGAGCTTTTTGCGGAGAAACTTGTGGTCCCGCTTCGGTGTTGCCATGATGTAGCCGCGGATGACGACATCCTCATCAATCTGCCGGGCTTTTTCCTTTAAAGCAAGTTCACCGATCTTGCCGGCAATCTTCTGCCTTGCCACATCGCGGAAAAGCTCAGGCACAGGGCTGACGAGCTCATCAAGTAAGCTGTTCACTTCCGGCACCCAGAGTCGCTTCGTCTTTTTCACATAATATTCTTCCCAGTCCATGTCTGATTTCCCGTCGGCTTTCGGCATCCGCTTTAAAAACTTGCGGAACATGAAGAAACCGCCGATGCCCATGAGGGAGATCAATACGACAACCCAGAAAAGAATGAACCATAAAAACCAGCCGCCGAGCTGCATGTCATTCACCTCTGAAAAATAGTTCTTTACCTTTCATTATAGCGAAATGCCCACGTCTCTGACAAGCGGTGGAATAGATTCATGCCGAAAGGTGTCCATTCTGTGAGCTGCCTCCTATATGATCGGTGAAGGGGGTGAGAAAATGGCACAAGCCTTTTTGACGGGGACGAAGCTGAAGCTTGTTTTCGATGATGGGGTGGATGAGAATGACAAGCCGAAGGTGAAGACGAAAACATTCGCCAATATTCGGCATCAGTTGCCTGCCGATCGGCTGAACGCCGCGGCCCAGGCGATTGGTTCGCTGTCTGCGCTGAGGCTGCAGGATGTGGAGAAGAATGAGGCCTATCATATCGGCTGACCGCATTAAGCGGAACCAGGAGGGAGGTGGGGAGCAGAATGAAAGTGCTGGAGCTTGTTTTTGATGCATCTGAAGGAAAAACGATCCGGATCAGCGTGGATCAGCCGCAGGAGCCGCTCGATGAAACGGCGGTCCGGGCAGCGATGGAGGCGATCATCGAGGCCGATATTTTCATTGATTCTGAAGGGGGCGGCCTTTCCGGGATCAAATCGGCCAGGGTTGTGGAAAGGAATATTACAAGTCTCAATGTGATTTGACTTGTCGGAGAAGGCTTTGCCGCATGGCAGGCCTTTTTCTGTTAAAAAGGAGGTGAACAAAGAATGGAACAGCTTCTCCCTTTGCTCAGCGAGGTCGGCTTTCCAGCGGTCGTCACCTTTTACGTGCTGCATCGGCTTGAAACCAAGCTTGAATTGGTGAACAAATCGATTCAGAGCTTGCCCGAGAGGATGGCGAAGGCGAAAAATTGATCGGAACTTGAAGGGATGGAGGGGGCCGCTGGCGAATTTTCGCCGGCGTCTCTCTTTTGTTTTTGCTATAATAAGAGGAAAGATAGACAGGGGATGTGAGGAAAATGAAATTTATCCATACGGCAGACTGGCATTTAGGGAAGCTTGTCCATGGTACATATATGACCGAGCAGCAGCGGCATGTGCTTGATCAGTTCATCACACTTGTGGAAGAGGAAGCGCCCGATGCGGTCGTTATCGCCGGCGATTTGTACGACCGTTCCGTGCCGCCGACAGATGCGGTCGCCTTGTTGGAAGATGTGTTTTACCGGATCAACATTGAACTCGGCATCCCGATTCTTGCGATTTCCGGAAACCATGACAGTGCAGAGCGGCTTTCATTCGGCTCGTCCTGGTACCGGAACAGCGGATTGTACATCAACGGCAAAATCGGTGACTGCTTTGAGCCGGTACGGATTAACGGCGTCAATTTTTACTTGGTTCCCTATACAGAGCCGGGCATCGTTCGCGAATATTTTGATGATGGGTCCGTCCATTCCCATGAGACGGCAATGCAGCGGGTGATCGGGAAAATCGAGGAGTGCCTTGATCCGACTGTGCCGAACGTTATGGTCGGCCATGCATTCGTTCTCGGCGGCGCGACAAGCGATTCCGAACGGACACTATCTGCCGGAAATGCCGGATGTGTTGGTGCCAGCTGCTTTTCGCCTTTTACATATACAGCGCTCGGGCATCTGCATAGCCCGGATGCGATTAAGCATGAAACAATCCGTTATTCGGGTTCCCTATTGAAATATTCATTTTCCGAGGCGAATCATAAAAAGAGCGTTTCGATTGTGACGGTCAGTGACGATGGAGGATATACACTCGAGACGCGGGAACTTGCGCCGAAGCAGGACATGCGCGAAGTGTCCGGCTTCCTCGAGGAACTGCTTGATCCGCAATTTTATGGCAGCCAGAAGACGGATGACTTCTTGAAAGTGACGCTCCTTGATGAAGGTGCGCTCATCGATCCGATTAACAAGCTTCGGTCGGTTTTCCCGAACGTGCTTCATCTCGAACGAAAAATTGAAGCGGTCGACCGGAGGAAAAAGCAGTCGTATCGGGCTGGCAGCCGTGAAAAGAAGGACGAGCTGGAGCTGTTCGGCGATTTTTACGATGAAATGACGACTCTCTCGTTTACCGATGAGAAACGAGAAATGATGGCGCAGGTGATCAATCTTGTGAAAAAGGAGATGCAGCCGCTATGAGGCCGATTCAACTGACAATGCAGGCATTCGGCCCCTATGCCGGTGTGAACGAAATCGATTTCCGTGAGCTTGGCAGCCGGACGATGTTTGTCATCTCCGGTAAAACCGGCGCGGGAAAAACAACGATATTCGATGGGATCACATTTGCAATTTTCGGCCGGGCAAGCGGAGATGATCGGTCGGGAACCGATCTTAGAAGCCAGTTTGCAGCCGATGAACTGCCAACGGAAGTATCGCTCCGGTTCAGGCTGAAAGGCAAGGAGTACGATATTTGGCGCGCTCCCCAGCAGGAAAAGAAAAAATCACGCGGCGACGGATATACGATTGTCGGAGCGAAAGCGGAGCTGTATGCGATCAAAGAAGACGGCACCCGTGAACTGCTTGCCGCGAACGTGCGTGATACCGATGAAAAAGTGAAGGAGATCATCCAGCTTGATGTGAATCAGTTTCGTCAGATTTTAATGATACCCCAAGGGGAATTCCGCAAGCTCCTCGTCTCGGAAAGCAAAGAAAAGGAACTGATTTTGCAGAAGCTGTTCCATACGGAATTTTATAAAAGAATTGAAGAGAAAATGAAAGAGATGGCGGGCGATGTGAAACAGCAGGTTGCCGCCGCAACGGAAGAGCGGAGCCGACTTTTTCGCGGGGTGATGACAGACGGGCATGAAGGCATGGAAGCAGTCCTTGCCGAAGAGCCTGACAATGAAAGGGCGATCGCCGAGTTGCTTCCAGCTGTGATTGAAGAGCTGAAAGAGAAGGTCGCTGCACTCAAGCTTGAGATTCAGGATACGAATAAAAAGCGCGACGAAGCAAAACGTCGATTTGATGAAGGTGAAGAACTGCGGAAACAGTTTCTTCTAAGAGATGAGCTGCGGGCGAAAAAGGCGGAGCTGGACAGCCGGGAAGCCGAAATAACAGCTATGAAAGAAAGCATCGTCATGGCTGAAAAAGCGGACAGGCTGGATCAGCAGGAACGTCTATGCATGAGGCTGAGTGAAACGTGGAAACGATATGACCGCAATCTTGCCGAACAGTTGAATAAGCTTGCAGAGGCGCAGGAAAAACTGGAAAAGACGAAAAGCCGTCTCGACGAGGAAATGAAGAAACAACCAGAGAGGGAAGAGGTCCAGCGGGAAATCGCCAAGCTTGCCGGCATGCAGGAAGAGATCGAGCAGTTTGATTCACGCGAGAAAGCGAAAAAGGGTCTTTTCCAACAACTGCAGGAAATGAAGGAAGTGCGGGAGCGAGAAGAAAAGCAGCTTGTGCAATTCAAGGCCGAGCTTGTGGAAAAAAAGGCGCTACATCAGGAACTCGGATCATTGCGCATTTCCCTCTTCGAACGGGAAAAGGAACTGTCCGCAAAAAAACAGAGGCTGCAAGTATTGGCCCAGCTCGATTTATTATGGGAAAAAGCGGATAATTTGAAGTGCCAGATGCAGGAACAGGTTGGGAAAGAAGAGAAAGCCAAGACTGTTGCTGAAGAGGCCGGGACCCATCTCGCCGCGCTCGAACAAAAATGGCAGGATGGCCAGGCGGGTCTGCTGGCAGTGCAGCTGAAAGAAGGAGCAGAATGTCCGGTCTGCGGCTCGACCCACCATCCTGTACCCGCAGCCCATAAGGTCGACCTGCCATCGGAAGCAGAGCTGAAGACAGCGAAGCGGAATGCGGAGGAAGCAGGCAAGCGACTTCATGAAGTAGAGGCGGTCCGTTACCGACTCGAAGCCGAGTTGGATGCGCTGGAGAGAAACATTTCGCAATGGCAGGGAGAGCTCGACGACGAAACGACGAAAGAAACGGTCAAAACCAGCTTACGTGCGGAACGGGCCGATTTTGCCGAAAAACAAAACAGCATCGCAAAAGATAAGCAGGCACTCGAACAGCTAGAACCGTTGGCCGACGAACTTGTCCGGGTGGAAAGGCAGAATGAAGAGCTTCAAGCTGCAATCCAGCAGCAGGCCGCCGCCCAAAACGAGCTGGAGATCCGCTATGCTGAAACGGCTGCCACACTGGAAGCTTCCATCCGAAGAATTCCCGCTCATCTCCGTTCAAAAGAAGCATATGAGAAAGCGATCCAAATCGAGACAGCACGGAAGCAAAAGCTCGAAAAAGATTACGAGGAAGCGAGAACCGCCTATTCGCAGGCAGGGGAAACGCTTGCCGGCATCGCAGGATATGTTGAGAACCTGAAGACACAAACTGAGGAAGCAAAAATAGAGCTGGATGCCGAACGAGACATTTTCATGCGAAAAATGAAAGAGGAAGCGTTCGCGAACTATAAAGAATATGCTGCTGCGAAAAAGACGAAAGCTGAAGTGGAAAGCTTGCACATGGCGATCCAGCAATACGGGGAAGAACGGCGCTCGGTTATGGACAGGCTCGAAGAATATGAACTCCGTCTGCAAAACACCGCGCCGCCTGAACTGGATTTGCTGAAACAGGCTTGGCAGCAGCAAGAGGAACAATGTTTGGCACTCGGTGACCGCCAAGCGGCATTATCGCTTGCGCTCCACAGGAACGAAGAGATTTTTCGCGAGACAGAAGCAATCAACGAAGCCATCCGGGAAGCGGAAAAACAGTATGAAATTATCGGCCATCTTGCGGATATCACGAGAGGCCAGAATACATACAGGCTGACATTCGAACGCTTCGTCCTAGCCTCCTTCCTCGACGACATCCTTGCTGCCGCCAACGCCCGGCTGCAAAAAATGACCGGAGGCCGATACGAATTGCTGAGGAAAACCGACCGATCGAAAGGCAATGTCCAAAGCGGCCTGGAATTGCTCGTCTTCGACCAATACACAGGCCAGGAGCGACATGTCAAAACGCTCTCTGGCGGTGAAAGTTTCAAAGCCGCACTTTCCTTGGCTCTAGGGCTCGCTGACATCGTTCAAGAACATGCCGGCGGCGTATCACTCGAAACGATGTTCATCGACGAAGGCTTCGGCACCCTCGACCCCGAGTCCCTTGACCAGGCAATCGAAGCACTAATGGACATCCAAAGCAGCGGCCGCCTCGTCGGTATCATCTCTCACGTACCGGAACTAAAAGAACGAATCGACGCCCGCCTCGACGTCACCGCCACCCAAACCGGCAGCCAAACCCAATTCCATATGTTATCTTAAAAGCGGAGGGCGGCTGACTAGGGGCGACAAGCATAAGACGAGCAAGAAAGAAGGCGCTTTTTGCCTTCATTCTTGTTTGGCTTATGACCTCGAGCCCCTGCCGCCCGTAGCTGGATAGGATTAAAAGCGGAGGGGGCTTGTTCAGCTGCGACAAGCATAAGGCGAAGGCGGAGAAAAAGGCGCTTTTCAGCCTTTATCCGCCTTTGACTTATGACCTCGAGCAGCTAGCCCCCGTAGCTGGATAGCTTAAAAGCGGAGGGGGCTTGTTCAGCTGCGACAAGCATAAGACGAGCAAGAAAGAAGGCGCTTTTTGCCTTCATTCTTGTTTGGCTTATGACCTCGAGCAGCTAGCCCCCGTAGCTGGATAGATCAAAAGCGGAGGAAGTCTGCCAAAAACAAAGGCCTGAAAAAGCACAGCGTCTAGTAACCGAGAAGGAGGAAGTCCTATGGAAAAAACCTATGTAGTGGCAACACTGATTTTTGGCTGGTTCATCACTTTGAGCCTCGCCGCCTTTACAGTTGTCGCCTTTAAGCTCGGCTATTTGCTTATCGGCGCCGTCACCCTCCTGATAGCAGGTGCTGGCGGATTGCTGAATGTGAAAATTATGCGCAATTGGCGTGTATGATCGATGTAAATTGAAGAAGCGGCCATTCCTAATCGGATCGGCCGCTTCTTTATTACTGGTCTTTTTGTTGTTTTTTGTTTTTATTCATGACAAAAAACAGAGCGATCAGTCCGGCGAACATGACGAACATGATGCCCGCCAGCATGACTGCCACAATGGTTGTGCCCATTCCGGCCACCTCGATTCCTGCTTGTTCACCTCCCATCTTACCATGATTCCTGTTCGTGCCGCCAGCAGGTCAAAAAAGGCTGTTCCCTAAAGGAACAGCCCAAAGCGGTCGATGGGTCTATTTGCCGAACAGCTTGATCAAGGCTTTGACGACAATTACTGCGGCAAACAGGATGATCAAAATTACAGCGATCACCTGCAGAGCAGTTAGTACAGCCCCGAGCAATGCAGCAATTGCAGGAATCAGCGTCAATGCTAGCAAGGCAAAAGCGGCAAGCACGGCACTCAAGTAGAGCGAGATGTTTCCTTCCACTCGCATCATTTCCATCCACCTCCTTACGACAATTTATGTACAAGAAGAAACAGCGGTGTCGGCAGGAATTAAAATTGATTTAGCTGAAGGAGAGGAAGGTTTCTTAGGCCTCGTAACATGTTGACTATGAAAGGGAAAAGAGCGGCCAAACAAATGTTCATGCGGTTTCTTTCGGGCAGTAGGAGAAAACTAGTAACCTAGATTACTTTATGTGACCGACGCCACACCGCTTTGTATATATGGATTTAATAGAGGTGAACTATGTAACCTTCGCAGTCAAAATCCTTGTAACTCGGTCACATAGAAGTGTTCAATGTTCCCCTCATGCCCAGCAGCTGCATGTGTCGGTCACATAGAATGGTGCAAGGCGCCCTTCATGCCCGCCAGATGCATGCGTCGGTCACATAAGATCTCCCCAATGCACCTCTTGTCACATAACCACGCCAATAAAACATAAAAACCGCCACAGAAAGCCAGCTCAAGCTGGGTTTCTGTGACGGCAGCTTTTCAAAAATCCCTTCAATCTACGTATTTTCCGTGATCCGGTATTGCAATTTTATCGAAGTCCCGGGCCAGGACGGCGAGACCTTCGGAGAGCTCCTCACCGGATAATGGCAGGCCGTGTCCGGTGACGGCAACAGCAGGGTGCAAGGCTTCGAGTTTGCGGACGGATTCCCAGGCAGCCGGCCAATCAGGTGTCAAGTAGCGCGGCGGGCCGTTCACTTCTTTTTCTTGAAGCAATACTTTCAGGAACTCGTCTTGCTTTACGGTAACGAACGCGTCGCCCGCAATGAGTGCCTTGTCCGCATCGCGGAACAACGACACATGGCCAACTGAATGTCCAGGTGTATGAATCCATCTCCAGCCGGGCATCTCTGGCACCGATCCGTCATCCGGCAGGGGCTTTACGTGATCGCCGAGGTTGACCGGCTCGACCGGGAAGTAACCGGAGATTTTTGCAACCATTCCGCCTTCTACCGTCGGGTCGGGATCAGGGTATTTCATTTTTCCTGTTAAATACGGTATTTCCAGCGGATGTGCATAGACGGGAACTTGCCACTTTTCCGCCAGTTCAACAACCGCGCCGACATGGTCGAAATGTCCGTGTGTCATGATGATGGCCTTTGGTTTCGCATCAGGACCGAAGCGGTCTTCCGCGGCAGAAATGATCATTTCCTGTGACTGCGGCATACCGGCATCGACCAGCACCCAATCGTCTCTTTTGCCTTCTTCTCCAACAAAAGCGATGTTGACAATCTGTACAGGGAAACAGAAAAGGTCGGGAAGGACTTCCATGCCATTTCCGCTCGATACGGAAGTCATCGGGATATATTTGTCGTCCATCGGATTGTTCATGCTTGTCATCGGGCATCCCTCCTAAAGATCAGTCTATTTAGGGTTACCCGATAAATGGGGAAGTATGCATCAAGGCTCCCGGAATCCGGTGTTTGCGCGTACCTTTACTTCCGCATATTTCACTGCATCGCTCCTGCCTCCGATCAGAGAGCCGACGTATCCGCCGAGGAAGCCGAGCGGCACTGAGAAAAGCGCCGGATTTGTCAGTGGGAATATTGGATTTCCCGTAAAGATGGCAGCGCCAGGCTCTGGAGAGAGTACACTCGGACTGATAGCAACGAGGATTAGCGCAGACAAGAGTCCTGTCAGCATACCTGTTACAGCGCCAGTCGTATTGAACCGTTTCCAGTAAATTGTATACACGATGATTGGCAAGTTGGCACTTCCTGCAACACAGAAGGCGAGCGAGACGAGAAAGGCTACGTTCATCTTTTGTGCTGTCAGAGCAAGAAGGATCGAAAAGACAGCAACGCCGATTGATGCATAACGCGCGGCGAGCATTTGCTCTTTTTCTGTGGCTTTCCCTTTTTTGATAATTTGTCCGTAAATGTCATGTGCAAAAGCAGAGGCCCCTGACAGAACAAGACCGGCTACAACAGCAAGGATCGTAGCAAAGGCAACCGCTGATACGAATGACATAAGGAAGTCGCCGCCAAGAGCCTGGGCAAGAAGCGGAGCCGCCATGTTTCCAGCAGGGTTCGCCGCTTTGATCACGTCCGAACCGACAAAAGCGGCTGCGCCGAAACCGAGGAAGATCGTCAGAATGTAGAACAGGCCAACAATCCAAGTCGCCCACATGACCGAGCTCCTTGCCGTCTTCGCATCACGCACGGTAAAGAATCGCATTAAAATATGCGGAAGTCCGGCAGTACCAAATACGAGAGCGATCATCAGGGAGATTGTATCCCATGGATCGGTATAACGCACGCCCGGATTCAAATATTTCTCGCCAAGCGGCGTGGCGTTTTTCACTTCGGTGAACATAGAGCTGATGTTAAAATTAAATTTGGCGAGCACAAGTACGGAAATAAGCACTGTGCCGATCATAAGCAGGACAGCCTTGATAATCTGGACCCAGCTCGTTGCCGTCATGCCGCCGAACAGGACGTAGATGGTCATCATCACGCCGACAATGAGAACAGCCTGCCAATATTGGATGCCGAATAATAACTGAATGAGTGCACCGGCGCCGACCAGCTGGGCAATCATATAAAAAATGACGATGGTGATCGTGCTTAATGCCGCAGTGGCACGGACCTTCTTTGCATTAAAACGGGCATTGATCATATCAGCGAGCGTGTATTTCCCCAAATTCCGGAGCGGTTCCGCAACAATGTAGAGCACAACGAGATAGGCGACGAGGTAGCCGAGGCTGAACAAGAAGCCGTCAAAGCCGAACAGGGCGATTGCCCCGGCTATACCGAGGAAGGATGCTGCAGAGAGATAGTCTCCGGCGATCGCGAGTCCGTTCTGCCAGCCAGTCAGGCCACCCCCGGCCGTGTAAAATTCATTGGCTGTATTGGTCCTCTTGGCGGCAAAATACGTAATAATAAGGGTGGATGCGACAATTAATAAAAAGAGAGTAATAACTGTGCCGTTCATGCTTTCATTCCACCGTCCTTCAGCTCTTCTTCAAGTACTTCTTCTACTTGCTCATCAAAACGGGCCGCGCGTTTCATATACACCATGCAGAGCACCCACGTCATGATAAACTGGGCGAGGGAATAGATCCAGACCCAGGATATATCTTTAAAAAAAGGCTTATGCAGCAACGTTGTAAACGCTGCCAAAATAGGCAAACCAAAATAAATCGCCAAAAACAAGACCGTACGGGAGGCGATAAAGCTTTTCTTTTCTTTCATCAACTGCTTGAATTTCGGGTTTTCCTCGACCTTCACAAAAAAACCGGGTGCTGTATTACCCGCCATACTGTCTTTCATTTCTGGAGATGAAGACTTTGTTTCAGCTATCGGGGAAGCCATTGGGATAACCACCTTTCCTTTTGATTTTAAGGTAATTCGATCGAATTAGTACGAGAGTAAAATATTCCGAAAGTTTTGTCAAACAACAAGTGACAAAAATATCAGCTTTTACATAGAAGAAAATAGGTATTACAGTAAGATGATACTTTTGTCTTATTTCCGTACGGTCCTAAACCATTAAGATTGCGGGTCCGTTTTTTTACTGGCCGGATTGGGTATTTTAAACGGAGAGGAGGGATTCGTATGGCAGTCCGAATGATCGGCATGTATGCTAGTGAAGAGGAAGCAGTCAGCAAAATAAGACAGCTGGAAGCAGCAGGGACGGATCCGGCGTCCGTTTCCGTCCTGGCTCGTGATGAAGAGGTTGCCGAATCGATTGCAGAGGCAACGGAAGCAGAAGAGAGGCATCCGGGGAGTGAACGTGCACTCGGCATTTTAAGCGGATTTCTAACGGGAATCAGCGGAGGGTTTATTATTCCGAGTCTTGTTGTACCGGGAATCGGGCCATTGCTTGCAGCGGGTCCGTTTGCTTCAACGATGGAAGGGGACAACGAACAGGAGCTGTCCCATATGCTGTTCTCCATCGGCTTGAATGAGCGGGAAGCGGAGCAGTATGCAAATGCGGTTCATGAAGGGCGCATCATACTTTTTGTGGAAGAGTAGCGCGGCAGGCAACAAGCTTGCGGCGCTTTTTTTCTGTTCTCGATTAGCATCATTGTTTTTACTTGAAATAAATCTTGTTTTTTCCGATA
Organism: Lederbergia sp. B243.17; assembly: GCF_057657925.1. NCBI lineage: Bacteria > Bacillati > Bacillota > Bacilli > Caryophanales > Bacillaceae > Lederbergia > Lederbergia sp. B243.17. The sequence goes on along the minus strand of NZ_JBWBKF010000076.1, from coordinate 71,007 downwards.
ATGTAGTGAAAGAGAGATTAATGAGTGGGACAGGAGCGTTGTTATGACAAATCTAGATGAAAAGCTCTACCAATATATGATGGAAAACAATGAAAACATGACGAAAGACTGGTTCAACCAAGTTTTCACAAGTGGTGCAGGCGAATATGCCCAACCGAAACATTCACCAACTTTTCAAAAACTCGGTGAGATGAACGGCATCTACAACCGGGCCATCACCGACTCGATCCTCGGCAAAGAGGCAAAGTTGCAGGATTGGGCGGAGCAGATTGCGGCTTCCCGTACAAATACGGCAACCCCCCTTCATGATGTCATCACCAACTTTTCCATCTTCCGCAGCATCTATTATTCCTATCTCGAGAAATTCATTGATGCAAATGACGTGCCAGGCTCAAAAGTAATCGACTGGATCCGCCTCGTCAGCCGTAATTTTGACAAGGCAGTCCAGCTTGTAACGAAGAAATACATTGATGACTATGAAAACATTTTCTCTGCTCAGCAGGAGACGATCATTGCGCTCGGCACGCCAGTCATCAAAGTCGATGAGGGACTTGGCATTATTCCGCTTGTCGGGGAAATTGATACATACCGTGCTGGCAAGATGATGGAGTCCGCTCTTTACCGGGCGAGTGAGCTTGAACTGGAATACATTATTCTCGATCTTTCCGGCGTTCCGATCATCGATACGATGGTCGCAAATCAAGTGTATCAGCTTGGCGAATCATTTTCCTTGCTCGGTATTACGATGATCATCACCGGGATGCGTCCCGAAATCGCCCAGACAAGCATCAGTCTCGGCCTCGACTTTTCGAAAATGCAAACATTCGCCCACCTGTATCAGGCCATCCGTCATATTCGCAATCTATGATGGCGCCGTTTTTGAAAGGAGAACACCAAATTGTCTTTATCAAAAAAAGGCAAGCCGTCGTCTGCGGGCCGGAAGAAAGAAGCTGCACGGCGTAGAAAGCTGCTGCTCATTTTCGCCGTGCCGGTTTTCCTGATTATCCTTCTTGCGATTTACATCGAGAAGCCGATTCAGGAGAAGATCAAGATGAACAGCGAAGTGCCGGAGCAGTACATCCCGATTTACAAGGCGGCGGAGAAGGAATACGGCGTCCCTTGGTATTTGCTTGCCGCCCATCACCGGGTAGAAACGATTTTTTCCACAATGGATCCGATGCTTTCGCCGGCAGGGGCGGAAGGGCCGATGCAGTTTATGCCGTGCACTTTCGTCGGCTGGTCACATGAATCATGCGAAGGCCTCGGCAAAGGAAACATCCCTGAAAATGAAAAAACCGATCCTGCAGTCATAAAGAAATACGGAGGGTACGGTGTCGACGCCAATGGGGACGGCATTGCCGATCCGTTTGACCTCGAAGACGCGATATTCAGTGCAGCCAACTATTTATCAAAAAACGGAGCAGCCGACGGCGAACTCCGCAAAGCAGTCTTTGCTTATAATCACAGCAATAAATATGTCGATGACGTTCTCTATTATGCCCAGGTCTACAAAGAAGAAGAGGAAAAGCAGAGAGCAGCGGCAGCTGAAAAATAGAACACAAAAAAACGGGCTTTCGCCCGTTTTTTTGCTGCATCCTATTAAGAATGTCTGCGGCCTTTGTGCATAGCTCCCATAATGAGGCTTAGTACAAAGACAAGAATCAACGCACCGATAAGCGCAGGTACGATCGCAATGTCAGCCATATGCGGACCCCAATCACCTAGCAGCGATCCGCCGATCCAAGCACCGATGATACCAGCGATAATGTTGCCGATAATGCCGCCCGGAACGTCTTTACCCAAGATAAGTCCTGCGATCCAACCGATCAGTCCACCTACGATTAAATATAGTAAAAAGCCCATTTTCCTTCATCTCCTTTGATGAGTTTTTTCTTTCCGACTTGGTTTTAGTATTTCCGTTTGGACAAGGAGCTAAACATATTTTGGCTGTTCTGATGCCTGGAAAAAACTTCTTTTTCTATCCTGTTTTTTAATGAGAAAAAGTTGGTATAGAGTAAGTTGTCCATTTTTCGTCCGGTCGAGAAGGATATTGCAAGTCCATGCCAGCCGCCGCTATCTTTCCAATTTGAACCTCATTTGGTATGATAGAAGGTGGCGGGCTTTTTTCGTATAAGCAGACTGCCCGATAAGTTTTTGTTATGGAAAACCATAACATTCTTATTATTTACTTATGTATCTTCCTGTTATAAGATGGATACGGGGTAAAATTCCTAACTTATTATTAACATTTGTATTTTACTGGGGAAAGAGGAGGTTGTATCATGGCACAATCTAAGAACGATGTTTTTGGTGCTCGTTCTTCCTTTGAGCTGAACGGCAAACGTTATAATTTCTATCGTTTGGCCGCACTCGAAGAAGCGGGAGTTGCTGAAGTATCTCGATTGCCATATTCTATCAAAGTTTTGCTTGAATCCGTTTTGCGCCAAGTAGATGGCCGCGTCATTACAAAAGAGCATGTTGAAACCCTTGCCAAATGGGCAGAGGCGAAAGCGAATGAGGGAGAAGTTCCCTTTAAACCTTCCCGCGTCATCCTTCAAGACTTCACAGGCGTTCCTGCCGTCGTTGACCTTGCGTCTCTTCGGAAAGCGATGTCAGACATGGGCGGAAATGCGGAAAAGATCAACCCTGAAATTCCGGTTGACTTAGTTATTGACCATTCCGTTCAAGTTGATACGTACGGAACTCCAGAATCACTTCAAGTGAACATGGACTATGAATTTGAAAGAAATGCGGAGCGTTACCAGTTCCTGAGCTGGGCTCAAAAAGCATTTGACAACTACCGTGCGGTTCCACCTGCAACCGGTATCGTTCACCAGGTAAACCTTGAATATCTTGCGGATGTTGTCCATGAGATCGAAACGCCAACTGGCGACTATGAAGCGTATCCGGATACACTAGTCGGAACAGACTCCCATACGACGATGATCAACGGCGTCGGCGTTCTAGGTTGGGGTGTCGGCGGCATCGAGGCGGAAGCCGGAATGCTCGGACAGCCGTCTTATTTCCCTGTGCCTGAAGTTGTCGGCGTCAAGCTGACAGGCGAACTGCCAAACGGCGCAACAGCAACAGACCTTGCCCTAAAAGTGACGCAAGTATTGCGTGCACATGGCGTAGTCGGCAAATTCGTCGAGTTCTTCGGACCAGGCGTTGCTACTCTGCCGCTTGCAGACCGTGCAACAATCGCCAACATGGCACCTGAATACGGAGCTACTTGCGGATTCTTCCCGGTTGATAATGAAACACTCAACTACTTGCGCCTGACTGGCCGTCCTGAAGACCATATCCAAGTTGTCGAGCAGTACCTGAAAGAGAACGACATGTTCTTCACAGTCGACAAGCCGGAGCCGGTTTATAAGGATGTTGTTGAAATTAATCTGTCCGAAATCGAAGCAAATCTTTCTGGTCCTAAGCGCCCGCAAGATTTGATCCCGCTTTCCGGAATGCAGAAAGCATTCAAGGCTGCCCTTGCTGCTCCTGTCGGCAACCAAGGATTCGGGCTTGAGCCTGCTGAAATTACAAAAGAAGTGACTGTGAATTTCGCAGACGGAAGCGAAGCAACAATGAAAACTGGTGCTGTCGCGATTGCTGCAATCACAAGCTGCACGAATACTTCCAACCCATACGTCATGCTTGGTGCGGGCCTGCTCGCGAAGAAAGCCGTCGAAAAAGGTCTGGAAGTACCGAAATATGTGAAAACATCACTCGCACCTGGTTCTAAAGTTGTTACAGGCTACCTGCGTGATGCTGGCCTTATGCCATACATGTCGAAACTAGGTTTTGATCTCGTCGGCTACGGCTGTACAACATGTATCGGAAACTCCGGTCCATTAAAGGATGAGATTGAAAAAGCGATCCAAGAAAGCGATCTGCTCGTTACATCCGTTCTTTCCGGTAACCGGAACTTTGAAGGCCGTATCCATCCGCTTGTCAGAGGCAACTACTTGGCTTCACCGCCGCTTGTTGTCGCTTATGCGCTTGCTGGAACAGTCGACATCGACCTGAACAATGAGCCGCTTGGCAAAGACAAAGACGGAAATGACGTCTTCATGAAAGACATCTGGCCATCCAGAGAGGAAATCGTTGAAGTCGTTCATAAGACAGTCACTCCTGAACTGTTCCGTAAAGAATACGAGCATGTTTTCGATGACAACAAACGCTGGAACGAAATCAAAACAAGCAACGACCCGCTTTACAAATGGGATCAGGATTCCACATACATCCAGAACCCGCCGTTCTTTGAGAACTTGTCAACTGAAATCAAGACAGTTCAGCCATTGAACAACCTGCGCGTTGTCGGCAAATTCGGCGACTCCGTGACAACTGACCATATTTCACCAGCAGGTGCGATCGGCAAAGATACGCCTGCAGGCAGATACTTGCTTGAAAATGGTGTGGAACCACGCGAGTTCAACTCTTATGGTTCACGACGCGGAAACCACGAAGTCATGATGCGCGGAACATTTGCAAACATCCGTATCCGAAACCAAGTCGCACCTGGCACAGAGGGCGGATTCTCGACATACTGGCCAACAGGTGAAGTAAGTTCCATTTATGACACTTGCATGCGCTACAAAGAAGATGGCACTGGTCTTGTAGTCCTTGCAGGCAAAGACTACGGAATGGGCTCTTCCCGTGACTGGGCTGCCAAAGGAACAAACCTGCTCGGCATCAAAACAGTTATTGCGGAAAGCTTTGAGCGTATTCACCGTTCGAACCTGGCAATGATGGGCGTTCTGCCGCTTCAGTTCAAAAAAGGCGAAAATGCAGATGTCCTTGGCCTGACAGGCAAGGAAGTCATCAATGTCCAGATCGACGAAACAGTTAAACCGCGTGACATCATTAAAGTTACTGCGATTGCTGAAGATGGAACAAAAACAGAATTTGAAGCACTCGTGCGTTTTGACTCCGAAGTCGAAATCGACTACTACCGTAACGGCGGTATCCTGCCGATGGTACTTCGCGGCAAAATGGCTGAGTAATTTCGGCTGCAGCACCCTTTCTTTTACGGAAAGGGTGCTTTTTTTTATACTTTGTGAACAGAAATCGAAATGTTTGAAAATTATGTTTACAATCGGTCGTTCAAGGCCATATTAAATAGGGAGTGGGATGCGGAGGTCAGTTTTAGTCTCCAGCCCTTTTTATGATGAAAAGGATGTGAAGAAGATGAGAAGACCTGGCAAAAAGACGTTCTCCGACCTCATCCATGAGAATCGGCAAGCCTTGTTGAAGGACCGAGAAGCACTTGAGCGGATCGAAGACAAGCTCGAGGAAAAATATATGCGCCAAGGCTAATGTAGTGCATACATAGCCAGAAGCTCCTGTCACCAAGACGGGAGCTTTTTACATATCCCGTCAATCGCGACGCCCGGAATTTACTTTTTATCTTGTTGCCTTACCGGAAACTTCCCGGATAAATCGGTTCTCTTTGGCAAAAATAAGACTGAACAGCGTATGTGCCTGTTCTTCAATTTTCAGGACATCATGAATAGAAAAGGGGAGATTCGATCATGTCGAAATACAAACCGAAACCGGATGACCGCAGCGATAACGTGGAGAAGCTGCAAAACATGGTTCAAAATGCGCAGGAAAACATTGAGCTTGCGGAAGAGAGCATGGAATTTGCGAGCGAGCAGCAAGTGGAAGCAATCAAGGAGAAAAACGAGCGCCGCCGAGAAAGCATTGAAGGTATGCGCGAAGAGATCAAGGACGAAGCAGCCCATCAGCGCAAACAGTAACAGAACAGGAGCCGGCCACTCGCCGGTTCCTTTTGCTTTGTCGGCTTTCTTAACTTTGATACTATAGAAGTATCCCATGACAGTAAGGTGGTTGACCAAATGAAGATTTCGGAAACGGCGGTCGATGTCCGCTACGCGGAGACAGATCAAATGGGCATCGTGTATCATGCCAATTATCTCGTCTGGATGGAAATCGGGCGGACAAAATTGATCGAAGACCTCGGTTTTACATATGCAGGGATGGAAGAAGACGGCATCCTCGCACCTGTACTGGAAGCAAATGTCGTGTACAAGCAACCATTTAAATATGGGGACAGGGCGCTCATTAAAACATGGATAGAGGAGTATAACGGGCTCCGGGTTACCTATGGCTATGAAATCTGGAACGGAGATATTTTATCCATTACCGGGTATACAAAACATGTGTGTGTAAAAAAAGACAGCTTCCGGCCTGTCTCGCTGAAAAAGTTGTTCCCGGACTGGCATGAAGCGTATGAACGCGCAAAAAAACAACCATCAGAGGCAGGCGGGGACGATTGGCATTCGGCATAAACAGAGCGGAGCTGCGAAAATGGAAGCAGCAGATCGACAAAGGGGGCATCGCTTTTTTGACTCATTTTTGGGTCGATGAGCGTTTTCCTGGAACTAAAACAGTTACGAAGGTCGGTTGCAGCGATCTAGCTGAGCTTGCAGATTGGGGCAAAAAGTACGGACTGCGGCCTGAATGGATTCACGGGCGCACGGATGGCTACTCCCATTTCGACTTGATCGGACCGCGAGAAAGGGAGATCCTGCTAGCGGAAGGTTTGCAACCGCAGCTTGATCGGCTATACAAAGAAGACAGGGAGGATGCAAGATGAATATACATTTTACGGATGAAGCATTAGCATGGTTTATGGAGGAAATGGAGTTAGAGCAAGGAGATACTGTCCGCTTTTATGCAAGATACGGTGGATCAAGCCCCCTTCATGAAGGCTTCTCCCTCGGCATGAATAAAGAGGAACCGATGGAAATCGGCGCTGAAACGGAAAAGAACGGCATCAAGTTTTTTGTTGAAGAAAAAGACCTGTGGTTCTTCCAGGAGCATGATTTGTATGTAGGGTACGATGAGAAGCTGGATGAACCGAAATATGAATACAAATAAAGAGCTTGCGCTGGCAAGCTCTCCGTCTATCCGTTAAATCCATTTTACTTTCGGTTCGGTTTTCTCACGGATCCGTTTAATATTCGCCCTGTGCCTGTAGACGACGAAAGCCGTCAGGAGGGTAATGATCGCGATGAGCGGCCAGTCGTCCAGATGGAAGACGAGACAGTACACGATCCCAGCTAGGCCGGCGACCATCGAGGAGAGCGAAACGTATTTCGAGATTTTCAACACGATGAAAAAAACAGCAAGAAGAAATACAAACAGCAACGGCGCATGGCCAAGCAGGATTCCAGCTGATGTGGCCACGGCTTTTCCACCTCGGAAACCGGCGAAAACAGGAAACATATGGCCGATAGCGGCAAATACGCCAGATAGAAGCGGGTTCATATCTACACCGAAGAAGAACGGCAAGAACGTGGCGAGCGTACCCTTCAAAATGTCAGCGATCGTCACGATCAGGCCAGCTTTTACGCCTAAAATCCGGAATGTATTCGTGGCGCCGAGATTTCCGCTCCCGTGCTCACGGATATCTGTCCCATAAAAAACCTTGCCGACGATCAACCCGGACGGAATGGAACCGATCAAATATGATAAAATGATGATAAGTGCATAGAGCATCCACAAAACCCCTTTACCTTTCTACTCACACTAAGACCGGGGGAATGTCATTCCATTCCAGCCGTGCAACTGCAGAAACTTTCATCTTATTGTACCATGACAACTGGAAAAAGAGACAAAGATTTTTAATTTCAAAGGAGGCAACCATCATGCAAATCGAAAACCCGGATCGGAAAGAAATCGGCGCTATTTTAAAAAAGGCAAAAACGATTGCGGTTGTTGGATTGAGTGACAAGCCGGACCGTACCTCATATATGGTTACCGAGGCAATGCAGAAAGCTGGATATGAAATCATCCCTGTCAATCCGTCGGTAGACGAAGTGCTCGGTGTGAAAGCAGTCGCGAGCCTTAAGGATATCGGCAGGCATGTGGACATCGTCGATGTTTTCAGAAGGTCGGAATACCTCCCTGACATTGCCAAGGAATTCTTAGAAATTGATGCGGATGTGTTCTGGGCCCAGCTCGGACTTGCCAATGAAGAAGCATACAAGCTGTTGAAGGACAACAGGAAAACCGTCATCATGGACCGCTGCATCAAAGTCGAACATGCGATGACAAAATAGACAAAAACGGAAGCAAGCGCACCGGATTGCGCTTGTTTTTCTTTGTTCTTTGGAGTATCTTGAGAAAGCAACGGCCGGGACGATTTGCCAAAACCGGCGGAACGGTTATAAAATAAAAGGCATATGTGGATTTATAAGCCAAGCCCCGAGTGTGGGAGTGGGCGGGATAAGTCAGCTGTTCGAGGCGCCTCCGCTTTTCTGTGTCCAGCTCTGGGCGATAGGGGCTCGAGGTCATAAGCCAAGAACGGATAAAGGCTGGAAAGCGCCTTTTTCCGTTCTCGTCTTATGCTTGTCGCCCCTGTTCAATCGCCCTCCGCTTTTCTGTTCGCCTTATGCTTGTCGCAGCTGATCAAGGCGCCTGCGCACTTAGTTTAAGTATGGTATAATATACGAACGGGTGTTTGTTAGAGTGAAAAACGACTAAATATACAATAAGGGGAATGTAAGTGAATAGGAATGTGACAGATTACAATGATGAATCGATTCAGGTGCTGGAAGGCCTTGAGGCGGTCCGAAAGCGGCCGGGCATGTACATCGGCTCTACGGATGCAAGAGGCCTTCATCACCTCGTATATGAAATCGTCGACAACTCTGTCGATGAAGCGCTCGCCGGCTATGGCAGCGAAATTGACGTGACCATCCATAAAGATAACAGCATATCGGTCAAAGATAACGGGCGCGGCATGCCGACTGGGATTCACAGTACGGGGAAGCCGACGACCGAAGTCATTTTGACGGTGCTCCATGCAGGCGGAAAGTTCGGCCAGGGCGGCTACAAGACGAGCGGCGGCTTGCACGGTGTTGGTGCGTCGGTTGTGAACGCGCTTTCTGAATGGCTGACCGTAACGATCTGCCGCGATGGCTTTATTTATAAACAGGAATTCCGTGACGGCGGAAAGCCGGTCACGACACTAGAGAAAATCGGCACAACAAAGAAAACCGGTACGACGATCCATTTCAAGCCGGATCCGTCCATTTTCAGCACGACGGTATACAATTATGAATCGCTTGCGGAAAGACTTCGGGAATCGGCCTTTTTGCTGAAGGGGATGAAGATTGTCCTCACCGACCTGCGCAACGACGAGAAAGAAACATTCCATTATGAAAAAGGGATCGAGGAATTCGTCGCCTACCTAAATGGTGAAAAAGATGTCCTCCACCCTGTCGCCTATATCGAAGGGGAAGCATCAGACATTGAAGTAGAATTCGCCTTCCAATTCAATGACGGCTACTCGGAAAATATCCTTTCCTTCGTCAACAACGTCCGCACAAAAGACGGCGGTACGCATGAAGTCGGCGCAAAGACTGCGATGACGCGGATTTTCAATGAATATGCCCGAAAAGCAGGCTTGCTGAAGGAGAAGGACAAAAACCTTGAAGGAACGGACATCCGCGAAGGACTGTCTGCCATCGTCTCGGTCCGGATTCCGGAGAATATGCTCCAGTTCGAAGGGCAGACGAAAGGGAAACTAGGAACGAGTGAAGCGCGTTCGGCTGTCGATACAGTTGTAAGCGAGCATCTCGCCTATTTTCTAGCGGAAAACCCGGATGTCAGCTCTTTGCTTGTGAAAAAGGCAATCAAAGCCTCTCAGGCCCGGGAAGCGGCAAGAAAGGCAAGAGAAGAGGCGAGAACCGGCAAAAAGCGGAGGAAAACCGATGCTCTTTTATCCGGCAAGCTTACTCCGGCACAGTCTCGCAACCCGCAGCGGAACGAGCTGTATCTCGTTGAGGGAGACTCGGCGGGCGGATCGGCTAAGCAGGGGCGTGACCGCCGTTTCCAGGCGATCTTACCGCTTAGGGGAAAGGTCATCAACACGGAGAAGGCGAAGCTTGCGGATATTTTCAAAAACGAAGAGATCAACACGATCATCCATACGATCGGTGCCGGCGTCGGTGCTGATTTCACTGTAGAGGACGCCAATTACGATAAAGTCGTCATCATGACCGATGCCGATACGGACGGTGCCCATATCCAGGTGCTCCTTCTTACCTTCTTCTATCGCTACATGAAGCCGCTTCTTGAAGCGGGGAAAGTGTTCATCGCCCTGCCGCCGCTTTATAAAGTGAGCAAGGGCTCCGGCAAGAAGGAAGTTGTGGAATACGCATGGACAGACGATGAACTCGATAAAGTGACGAAAAAAGTCGGCAAAGGCTATATGCTCCAGCGTTACAAAGGACTTGGGGAAATGAACCCTGACCAGCTGTGGGAAACAACGATGAACCCGGAAACGCGAACATTGATCAGAGTAAAAATTGATGATGCAGCCCGTGCGGAGAAACGCGTCACGACCCTGATGGGAGACAAAGTGGAACCGCGGCGCAAATGGATCGAATCAAACGTAAAATTCGGACTTGAGGACGATCACAGCATCCTAGAAAACGAACATGTGTCAAATGAAGGGGGACCAATGTTTCCATGAGTGTTGAAGAAAGATTTCAAGATTTGCCTTTGGAAGAAGTGCTCGGCGACCGCTTCGGCCGCTATAGTAAATATATAATTCAAGAACGTGCGCTTCCGGATGCCAGAGATGGCTTAAAGCCGGTTCAGCGGCGGATTCTGTTTGCGATGCATACCGAAGGGAACACAGCGGACAAAGGCTTCCGTAAATCCGCTAAAACCGTCGGGAACGTCATCGGTAATTATCATCCGCACGGCGACAGTTCCGTTTATGAAGCAATGGTGCGGATGAGCCAGGATTGGAAGGTCCGTAATCCTCTGATCGAGATGCATGGCAACAACGGCTCGGTTGACGGCGACCCTGCCGCCGCGATGCGTTACACAGAAGCGAGGATTTCTCACATCGCTTCTGAGCTGCTCCGCGACATCGACAAGCGGACGGTCGATTTCATTCCGAATTTCGACGATACATCTACCGAACCGACCGTGTTACCAGCGAGGTTCCCTAACCTGCTCGTCAACGGTTCGACTGGAATTTCGGCAGGGTATGCGACTGACATCCCTCCCCATCAATTGGGTGAAGTGATCGATGCCGTTCTCATGCGGATGGACCAGCCGGGCTGTTCTGTCGACGAGCTGATGACCGTCATGAAGGGACCGGATTTCCCGACAGGCGGCATCATCCAGGGCGTTGCCGGCATCAAGAAGGCATATGAAACCGGCAAGGGCCGGATTATCGTCCGGGGCAGGACGGAGATTGAAGAGATTAGAGGCGGCCGAAAACAGATCGTCATTACAGAAATCCCGTACGACGTCAACAAGGCCAATCTTGTGAAAAGAATCGACGAGTTCCGGATCGACCGCAAGCTCGAAGCGATCGCCGATGTTCGCGACGAGACCGACAGGACCGGTCTCCGGATTGTTGTCGAATTGAAAAAGGAAGCCGATGCAGAAGGGATTTTACAATACCTGTTTAAAAACAGCGACCTGCAAATCACATACAATTTCAATATGGTGGCAATCGAAGACCGGCGCCCGAAGCTGATGGGCCTTGCCGAATTGCTCGATGCCTACATCAATCACCAAAAAACAATCGTCACCAACCGGTCGCGCTTTGATCTGGAAAAGGCACAGGAACGCCAGCATATCGTCGAAGGTTTGATGAAAGCCTTGTCGATTCTCGATGAAGTGATTGCGGCAATCCGCGCTTCAAAAGACAAACGCGATGCGAAGGAGAACCTGATCGCCAAATTCGGCTTCAGTGAAAAACAGTCCGAAGCGATCGTCTCCCTGCAGTTGTACAGACTGACGAATACCGACATTACGGCACTCCGTGAAGAAGCGGAGGAGCTGCAGAAAAAAATTGAAGAACTGACCTCAATTCTCGGCAGTGAGAGGAAGCTTGCCAGTGTCATCAAGAAGGAATTGAAGGAGATCCGCAAAAAGTACAATGACGAGCGTAAAACGGTCATTGAGGCGGAAATCGCCGAGATTAAGATCAACCTTGAAGTGATGATTCCAAATGAAGACACGATGGTAACGGTGACAAAGGAAGGCTACGTAAAACGGACAAGTCTCCGCTCTTATTCTGCCTCAAACGGCCAGGACTTCGGGATGAAGGAAACCGACCGGCTTCTGTTCAAGGAGGAGCTGAACACGACCGGCACTCTCCTTTTATTCACAAACAAAGGCAATTACATTTACATGCCGATCCATGAAATCCCCGACATCCGCTGGAAGGATCTTGGCCAGCATATTGCCGGACTTGTGCCGATTCCACGGGATGAGGATATCATCAAGGCGATGCCGATTAAAGATTTTACCGAAGACCAATTTTTGCTGTTCATCACGAAAAACGGAATGGCGAAGAAGAGCGTATTGTCGCTTTACAAGGCTCAGCGCTACTCCAAGCCGCTTGTCGCCGTGAATGTGAAAAACGATGACGAGGTCGTCGATGTGCATTTGACGGACGGAAAACAGAACATTTTCATCGCGACGAACCAGGCGTATGGTGTTCTTTTCCCAGAAGAAGAAGTCGGTCCAGTCGGAGCGCGTGCAGCCGGCGTCAAAGGGGTTAACTTGAAGGAGGGCGATTATGTTGTCGGCGGAAAAGTCTTTGCTGATACAGAAAACCCGGCTATCGTCCTAGCGACGCAAAGGGGCGCCGTCAAAAAAATGAAGCTGTCTGAGTTTGAAATGGGTTCGCGGGCGAAAAGAGGCGTTGTCATGCTCCGTGAACTGAAAAGCAATGCCCACCGCGTAATTGGAATCGAGCTTGTTCATGACGGAGGCAAGCTGCTGCTCCGAAGCGAAAAAGGAAAGATAACCGAAATTGATACCGCGTCCCTGCGTTTCGTTGATCGTTATTCAAATGGTTCATTTGTCATGGATGAAACGGAAAGCGGTCATGCTGTCGAATTGTATAAAGAGCCTTCTCAGCCACCTGAGCAGCAAGGATGAGCCGGGCCCATGCACGATTGAAGATAAAATGAATAATATCCGGTCGCTGAATGGTTAAGACGACCGAAAAAAGCTGATTTTCCCGCAATATGCGGTGGAATCAGCTTTTTTTTATACCTTCAAACGGCTGATGCTTACATTGCTTCATGGTGTTTTTTCATAGATCAAAAGTGGTTTTTTTAATTTTTTTGAAAAATGCATGTTAATACAGTTGAATAAATTTTTATTCAATGTATAATAAAATAAAACTTCGGCAGCTGAAAAGATTTTGAAACTGGAAATTGAAATCACCCATTAAGAGTACAGAGGCAGGCTGTTTAAAATAGGCTAAGAGAAGAGAAAAAGGAGGAGACAGAATGAAAGCTGGCATTGTCGGAGCGACAGGGTATGGCGGCGCAGAATTGATCCGTCTGCTCCTCGCCCATCCAAAGTTCACCATTTCCGCATTGTATACGTCTTCCAAGGACGGTGCGGAAATTGCATCACATTACCCGCATTTGACCGAGATTGTCCCGATGAAGCTCGGGGCGATCGATCCCGATACGATCAAAAATGAAACGGATGTCGTGTTCCTCGCTGTCCCGACGGGGGTGGCTTCAGAGCTCGCTCCCCAATTGAGGGAAGCTGGCTGCACCGTCATCGATCTATCCGGAGATTTCCGGCTGAAAGAAAACGGCCAGTACGAAAAATGGTACAAAAAAACGCCAGCAGAGGAAAAATGGCTTGATGAAGCGGTCTACTCCATCCCTGAGTTGAACGGGGAAAACGTAAAAGGGAGCTCCTTCATCTCCAATCCCGGCTGTTACCCGACAGCCACGATTCTCGGCCTCGCACCGCTCGCCAACGAGAACCTCATCAAAGAGGACTCCATCATCATTGATGCGAAATCTGGCGTTTCCGGAGCCGGCCAGACGCTTTCATTCGGCACTCTATATAGTGAAGCGAATGAGAATCTATCCATTTATAAAGTAAATGAACATCAGCATATACCGGAAATCGAGCAGGCGCTCGCCTCGTTCGGATATACCCGGCCGATCACTTTCAGCACACATCTTGTCCCGATGACGAGGGGCATTATGGCCACCATCTACGTTCAGCTGAAAGAACAGACGGACGAAAAGGCAATCCGTGATCTATATAAGAAATTTTACGAGAATAAACCATTTGTCAGAGTAAGAGAAGCAAAAAGTTACCCGAAGACGAAGGAAGTGGCCGGATCCAATTATTGCGACATTGGCATTTCGGCCGATCCGCGCACAGGAAGAGTGACGATCATTTCTGTCATCGATAATCTCGTCAAAGGAGCAGCAGGGCAGGCGATCCAGAATGCGAATCTTCTGTTCGGCTTTGAAGAAACCGACGGGCTCACCCAGTCGCCATACTATCCATAAACCGATTACCCAGGAGGGAACAAGATGCAGGCAACGAGCAGCATAACAATCACACCGGTGAAAGAGGGGAATATCCTCTCGCCAAAAGGCTTTTCAGCCGCCGGAATCCATTCGAAAGTCAAAAGAAAAAGAAAGGACCTCGGGCTGTTGTATTCGGAAGTCCCGGCTGAGGCGGCCGCTGTCTATACGACGAACCAGATTGTCGCTGCCCCGCTTACGCTGACAAAGGAAACGATTGCGAAGGAAGGGAAAATCCAGGCAGTCATTATCAACAGCGGAAACGCGAACGCCTGCACAGGCAGACAAGGCATGCTCGATGCGTATCGGATGCGAAACGAAACAGCGGAAATGCTTTCGGTTCCGGAAGGATATGTCGCTGTCGCATCGACAGGCGTTATCGGCGAAGCAATGCCGATGGAGAAGATTTCTGCAGGGATCAAACAGCTCATTCCGCAGACAAATGAACAGGCCGCGGACGATTTTAACGAAGCGATCCTGACGACGGATACATGTAAAAAGTCAACATGCTATGAAACACTTATCGGCGGGAAAAAGGTGACGATGGCCGGCTCGGCAAAAGGCTCGGGCATGATAGCACCGAACATGGCGACAATGCTCGCATTCATTACAACGGATGCGGCTGTCACTGCTGAACATTTGCAGAACGGACTGAATATAGCTATCAATGAAACTTTTAACCGGATCACCGTCGACGGAGATACGTCAACGAACGACATGGTCCTTGCCATGGCAAACGGACTTTCCGGCAATGAGCCGCTCTCCCCGGACCATCCGGATTGGAAGGTATTCGTCGATCTATTGAAACGTGTATGTGAAGACCTTGCTGTCGCAATTGCAAAAGATGGTGAAGGTGCGACGAAACTAATCGAAGTAGAAGTATACGGCGCGCATTCCGATGAAGAAGCAGGAATGGCAGCAAAGAAAATTGTCGGCTCCGACCTCGTGAAAACGATGGTCTTCGGTGCAGACCCGAACTGGGGACGGATCATGGCGGCACTTGGCGCAAGCAGCATCACACTTGACCCAGAGTCGATTGACATCAAAATCGGCGGCTATCCGCTGCTGTTGAAAAGCCAGGCGGCAAACTACTCCGAAGACGAGCTGAAAGCATACCTGGGCAATGAAAAAATTGAAATCGCAGTCGATCTCCATGTCGGGGAAGGAAAAGGCAAAGCATGGGGCTGCGACCTGACATATGACTATGTGAAAATCAATGCGAGTTACAGAACATGACCGACTAAGGAGTGCGTAGGCATGAAGAATATCATCGTCCTCAAATGCGGCGGCAGTATGATCAATGAAATGACAGACGAATTTTTTCAAAGCATCAAAATGCTGCAGGATAGCGGCACAGATCTCGTCATCGTCCATGGCGGCGGTCCGGCGATCAATGACCTGCTCGGAAAGCTTTCGATCGAATCAGAATTCATCAATGGCCTTCGCAAAACGACAGCTGAAACGATTGATGTTGCAGAGATGGTGCTCTCCGGCTCCATGACGAACCGGCTCGTCCGTTCCTTGCAAAAACAGGGCGTCCGGGCGCTCGGCATGACGGGCTTCGACGGGGCTTGCATCCAGGCGAAAGCGAAGGATTTTTCGACGCTCGGCTACGTCGGCGACATCGTCCATGTAGACGGGGAGTTTATTGAGACGATTCTTTCGATGGGCTACCTGCCGGTCATTTCTCCTATCGCTCTCGGCATCGATGAAGGCGAGCGGTACAACGTGAATGCCGATACAGCGGCGGCTGCAGTTGCGGCTGCTCTCGGCGCAAAGACACTTCTTTTCATCACGGATGTACCGGGTATTCTCAACAACGGAGAACTGATACCGGCTGCAAATGAAAATGAGATTGAAAAAATGATCAGCGAACGCGTGATCACCGGAGGCATGATCCCAAAGGTGGAAGCTTGCCTTGCAGGCCTCTCACAAGGTGTGGAGGAAACGATGATCGTCAGCGGACGGGAACCGCTCCTGCAAAACGGCAAACTCGCAGGAACGGTAATTAAAAAGGAATTGGAGGCAATCAAGTGATGGATCATGTATTCGGCAATTATGGCCGCTGGGATCTTGAAATCGTATCAGGAAAAGGAGCCAACGTTACCGGTGCGGACGGAAAAAAGTATCTCGATTTCACTTCCGGCATTGGCGTCTGCAATCTCGGCCACTGCCATGAAGCACCTGTTCTAGCGGTAGAGGAACAG
Source organism: Lederbergia sp. B243.17 (assembly GCF_057657925.1). NCBI lineage: Bacteria > Bacillati > Bacillota > Bacilli > Caryophanales > Bacillaceae > Lederbergia > Lederbergia sp. B243.17. The sequence goes on along the minus strand of NZ_JBWBKF010000076.1, from coordinate 54,449 downwards.
CTTCATACACTCTGGCATGTGTCCAACCTTTTCAACAGCTCACTACAGGAGGAGACAGCCGAAAAACTTGTTCCATCAGATGAATATGTCGCCTTCTTTTGCAACAGCGGGGCTGAAGCGAATGAAGCGGCGATCAAACTCGCCAGAAAATATACAGGCAAGCATAAGATCATCACGTTTAACCAGTCCTTTCACGGACGGACGCTTGGCACGCTTGCCGCTACAGGTCAGGACAAAGTAAAGGAAGGGTTCGGGCCATTGCTTGAGACGTTCGTCCATTGCCCGTTCAATGACTTGGATGCCCTCCGTTCGACGATAGATGGGGAAACCGCTGCTGTTATGCTGGAAGTGATCCAGGGCGAAGGCGGCGTACACGTGGCAGATGAGGAATTTCTGAAAGGTGCAGAAAAGTTATGTCAAGATCACGGACTGCTGCTCATTGTCGATGAAGTGCAGACGGGAATCGGCAGAACAGGAAAGAAATTCGGCTACGAGCATTATGGAATCTCTCCTGACATTATCACCTCGGCCAAAGGGCTTGGCAACGGCTTTCCGGTCGGCGCGATGATCGGGAAGAAAAAGCTCGGTGGGGCTTTCGGTCCGGGCAGCCATGGTTCAACATACGGCGGAAACCCGCTCGCCATGAGAGCAGCAGGTGCCGTACTTGGCGTCATGGAAAGCCCTGGCTTCTATGAAGAAGTGACAGAAAAAGGCGAATGGCTGAAAGAACAGGCAGCATCCCTTTTTGCAAAAGTAGAAGGGTTCAAGGAAGTACGGGGGATAGGCTTGATGCTCGGCATCGAATTTGCCGATGACACCACTTCCTGGATTAAGAGTTTGCGAGAAAACGGTCTGCTTGTGCTGCCAGCCGGCCCGAATGTCATCCGATTCCTGCCTTCGCTCACGATTAGCCGCGAAGAGCTGAAAAAAGGACTCGATATGATCCAAAAAACAATCCTTGAAAAGTCTGCCTGCGAGACAAACCTCGTCTGACAGGCCTGCTTTCGAAGAACCAGAGGAAAACAATCGCTATAAATGCATAAAAATTCGAAAACATAAGTAAAAATGCGCAAAAGAAAAGAGGAGATCATCATGGAAGGTGCACTTATGCTGGGCAATGGCCAAGTATATAAAGGCCATTGGTTCAGCGAACCGAAGACGATAACCGAGGAAGTGATTTTTTTCACCGGGATGACCCGTTTTCAGGAGTTCATCACCGATCCGCTGGCAAAAGGAAAGATTGTCATCGCTACCTATCCCGGCATTTTTAACGAAAAAGCCGATGAAAAGCGGTTCGAGAGCGGTACAATCCAAATCGGCGGCCTGATCACACAGCAGGAGCCTTCCGGAGAATGGCTGAATCACTTTCAAAACGCCGGTGTGCCGATATTGCTTAGCGAAGACACGAGGGCGATGATCAAAAACCGAAAAGATATCGGAGAGTTGCCAGCTGTAATCTCCTGCGGGAAGGAGAACAAAGCCACAGTCCCGGCAAAAGAAGAGACCAGTGTCCCGGTGACCATTAATACTAAAGGCAGCAGCCACCTTCTTTTGATCGATTTCGGCGCTTCACGCTCCCTGCTTCGTTTTTTAGAGGAGGAAGGCTACAAAGTCACCGTTGTAAAACCAGCGTCAGCGTTTGAACAAGCAAAAGCTCTCTCACCCGACGGCATTATATTTTCGGGAGGACCCGGTCGTCCAGAAGAACACTCTGCTTTCAGTAAAATGTTTGGAGAAATCGCCAAATCCGCACCGACAATCGCTTTCGGGCTCGGAGCACAGCTCATCGCCTCGGCATTCGGCGCCAAGATCGAGAAGCTTGCAACCGGCCACCGCGGCTTTGCCCAACCCGTTGTTGAGCAAGAGTCGAATAAAGTGTTCATGACAAAACAGAACCACTTGTTCTCTCTAAAAGAAAATGCGATGAAACCGAGCGGTCTTCTTGTCACGTACCGAAATGTTCAAGACCAGACCATTGAAGGCTACAAGCATGAGCGCTATCCGATCCAGGGCTTCCAGTTCCACATTGATCGTGCCGAGAAGTCTCTTGCAAAACGAATGTTCAGCGATTTCAGCAATCAGATCAAGGAAAGAAAAGGAGCAACCGTCTATGCCTAAGCATCCTACCTACAAAAAAGTACTCGTCATCGGCTCCGGACCGATCGTCATCGGCCAGGCGGCAGAATTTGATTACGCCGGCACTCAAGCATGCGCAGCACTTCAAGAGGAAGGCTGCGAAGTCATCCTCGTTAACAACAACCCGGCGACCATTATGACCGACCATGAATTCGCCAATGAAATCTACTTTGAACCGCTCACCGTTCCAAGTTTGACGGCTATCATCGAAAAAGAGAAGCCGGACGGGATTCTTGGAACGGTCGGCGGTCAAACCGGTCTGAATCTTACCGTAGAACTGCACCAGGCGGGCATATTGGAGAAATACGGCGTCAAAGTACTTGGCACTTCGCCAGAATCGATCATCCAGGGAGAGGACAGGGAAGCGTTCCGCTCTCTGATGCATCAGCTTGGCGAACCGGTGCCTCCGAGTGAAATCATCGGAACGGTCGAGGAAGCATGCGAATTTGCCGAAAAGATCGGTTTTCCGCTCATCGTCCGTCCAGCCTACACGCTCGGCGGAGGGGGAGGAGGCATCGTCGATACGCTTGAGCAGCTGACGAAGGTGGTCCAAAACGGACTCGATGCGAGCCCGATTACCCAATGCCTATTGGAGAAAAGCATCGCCGGCTTCAAAGAGCTGGAATTTGAAATGATGCGCGACGACAACGATACATGCCTTGCAATCTGCAGCATGGAAAACTTTGATCCGGTCGGCGTCCATACAGGCGACTCGATCGTAATCGCCCCGCAGCAGACACTAAGCGGCGACGAATATGAAGCCTTGCATGCGTCGGCATTGAAAATTATCCGTGCGCTGAATATCATCGGCGGCTGCAACATCCAGTTTGCCCAGGATCCGGACAGCAGCCAATACTACCTGATCGAGGTCAACCCGAGGCTAAGCCGTTCCTCCGCCCTCGCATCAAAAGCCGTCGGTTATCCGATCGCGAGGATTGCCGCAAAAGTAGGCCTCGGCTATCATCTCCATGAAATCCTAAATCCCGTCACTGGCATGACATTTGCCAGCTCCGAACCTGTTGTCGACTATACCGTCGTAAAAATGCCGCGGCTTCCGTTCGATAAATTTTCCGAGGCGGAAACGAAACTAGGTACTCAAATGAAGGCGACCGGTGAAATCATGGCGATTGAAAAGCAGCTGCCGCAAGCACTGCAAAAAGCAATCCGCTCGCTGGAAGTGAAGCTTTCAGGACTCGTTCTTGATGGCATCGGCGAAGCTTCAGATGAGCAGCTCTGGAAATCGGTCAAGGAAGCGGATCACATCCGCCTATTTTCGATCCTTGAACTGATGAGACGTGGTGTTTCTGTTGATGAAATCGCAGGTGCTTCCCATATTACGAAACGCTTTTTACAAGTGCTCGATCAATTGATTGCACTTGAAAAGGAAGCGAAAGAAACCAATATCGAAGACATCAGCCCGGCTTTTTTACGGACGTTGAAAAAACAAGGATTCACTGACGAGTGGCTTGCTGGAGCATGGGGTTGCGAGGCCGCTGTCGTCAGAGAAAAACGGAAAGAGCTCGGCATCATACCGGTCTACCATATGGTCGATTCTTGTGCAGGTGAATTCCCTGCGGAAGCCCCGTACTTCTATTCAACATGGAATGGCGGCCATGACCGTCCTGCCCAGTTCGACAAGCCGAAAATCGCAATTATCGGCTCAGGGCCGATCCGGATCGGCCAGGGTCTCGAATTCGATTACTGTACGGTGCACGGGGCATGGGCGTTGAAGAAGGAAGGGTATGAAACGGTACTGATTAACAACAACCCAGGAACCGTCTCCACTGATTTCCAGGTGGCGGACCGCCTTTACTTTGAACCGCTCCATCTTGAAGATGTACTGAACGTGCTCCAGCACGAAAAGCCGGACGGGGTCATCGTCTCCTTCGGCGGCCAGACCGCTATCAATCTCGCGGAAGGCCTGGAAAAGGCAGGCATCCCGCTATTATCGATTAATCAGGATCAGATTGACAGAGTCGAAGACCGCGAACGCTTTTACGAGCTGCTTAACCAGCTCGATATTCCGCATATCCCCGGCCTGATGGCAGAAAATGCGAAGGAACTTGCAGAAAAGGCAGAACAGCTCGGGTATCCGATCTTGCTCCGCCCATCGTACGTAATTGGCGGCCAGGGAATGGAAATCGTAGAAGATGAAAATGCACTCGATGCACTGCTGCCGTCCATTCAGTATCCGGTTTTAGTCGATGCTTATTACCGCGGGACAGAGCTTGAAATAGACGTACTTTCCGATGGAAAAGATGTCTTCATTCCCGGCTTTTTCGAGCATCTGGAAAAAGCGGGTGTTCATTCTGGCGACAGCATGGCAGTAACGCCGCCGGTCACAGTAGAAGAACCCTACATGAAACTTGCGGAAGAATACGCGAGGAAGCTGGCAGAAGAGCTTGAATTCAAAGGGCTGTTCAATATCCAGTTTGTCATTCACGAAGGCATATTGTACGTACTGGAAGTAAATCCGCGCGCTTCAAGGACCGTTCCGCTCATCAGCAAAATATCCGGGATCAACATTATCGAGGAAAGCATCAAAACGATGATCGGCAAACCGCTGGCAATCACCCAGCCGGAACCAGCCTTCTATGCATTGAAGAACCCGGTTTTCTCAACCGGCAAGCTCCCAGGTGTCGATCCGGTTCTTACGCCGGGAATGAAATCGACGGGCGAAGTGATCGCCTTTGGCCATACTTTCGAAGAAGCTCTCGCAAAAGCCGTTCATTGGAAAAAGGACGGAAAAAACAAAGCGGCCGTTTATGTCGATGTGCCCGCAGAGGCCGAGAAAGACATCCTGCAGCTTTTGAACGATACAGGCGCCATTGCGGTAACAGAGAAGCAAGGAAGCATAAAAGAGGCTCTGAAACAGCATCCGGGCCTGATCCTATACAGCGAGAAGAAAGACAAAGAAGGGGAAGAGAACCGGATCGCGGCATCACTCTCCCAGCTTCTTGTCATCACGGAAAGAGAAACACTCATCCACCATCTAGCTGCAGAAGCTCCAACAATAGGAGAGCCGCAGACGGTAAAACAATGGCAGACGAAAAACAAGGAAAAGGTGAACTGATATGAAAACAGAAGTCATGGCAATCCAAGGGAAAAGCGTGCTGACGCTCGCAGAACTGACTACAGAAGAAATCCAAAGTGTGCTCGACTTGGCTTCTCAACTGAAAAAAGAACGCCAAAACGGCATCCCGCATGAACACTTGAAGGGCAAGACGCTTGCGATGATTTTTGAAAAATCTTCGACAAGAACACGCGTTTCCTTTGAAGCGGGCATGTTCCAGCTCGGCGGCCATGCCCTATTCCTCTCCCGAAACGATATTCAGCTTGGCAGAGGGGAAACGGTCGAGGACACAGCAAAAACACTATCCCGCTACGTCGACGGCATCATGATCCGCGCCTATTCCCATGAAGGCGTAGAAAAGCTTGCAGAGGCAGCAGATGTTCCGGTAATCAACGCCCTGACAGACGACCACCATCCGTGCCAGGCGCTTGCCGATCTGTTCACGCTGCAGGAGAAAAAAGGGGAGCTGGCCGGCAAAAAACTGGCCTATATCGGCGACGGCAACAATATGGCCCATTCCTTGCTGATAGCCTGCGCCAAGCTTGGCGTCGACTGTGCGATCGCATCGCCTGAAGGCTATGAACCTAAGCAGGAAATCGTTGATGAAGCGAAAGAGATCGCTGCTTCAACCGGCGCCTCAATCCTCATTACCAACAATCCAGAAGAAGCCGCAAAAGATGCGGACGCCATCTACACAGACGTCTGGACGAGCATGGGCTGGGAAGAGGAGGAAGCAGCGCGCCTCGAAGCATTCCGCCCGTACTGTGTAACAGAAAAACTGCTATCGATTGCGAATTCGGACGTGATCTTCATGCATTGCCTGCCGGCGAAAAGGGGGGAGGAGGCGACTGCATCCGTCGTGGACGGCCCGCATTCGGTCATCTTCGACCAGGCCGAAAACCGTCTCCACGTCCAAAAAGCGCTGCTCGTTTCATTGATGTCCTAAGCACCAATCGTAGGCTTTTGCCATATGATGCAGTATGACAAGTAAAAGGGGAGCTGCACGATGGAAAAGCTGCAAACAATCCGGTTCACGGTCATCGTCATTCCACCTGCGACCAAATACGGACCGGTTGACGGACGAAAATATACGATGACAAAAGAAACGGCTACATCAGAAGGCGTACTCAATATCGGCATCGACTACCAGTATCCATCAGAAGAACAAAATCCACATTGGATGCTGAGAGCCGAATGGATGCCGCGCCTCGGCGAATACGTTTTGACTGGAACACTGGTGAATTTCCTTGAAAAAGACGAAGAAACAGCTGAAGACCAATTTCTGGAATTGCAGGCGTGCATACCGGAAATACTCGGAACATTGATCAAAAAAGACGAAGCGTTATACCAGCACGTGCCATGGCTGCTGGATGCACCGATATACCTGAACTACGAATCGAAATATCCGCAGCTGCGTACAGTCGATCAGTACGGAACTCCGAGACGTTACTTGCTGAATGGATAAGTAAAATCACAAAAGACCGCAGAAAAAAACGTAACCGCGGATCTTTTGTGATTTTTCATTTCGTCTCACTATTAATAGTATACTTTTGATACGAGACATTTAACGCTTTGTTTCTTCAACTTCCGATAATTTATATTATGTCCATGGCGTTCCGTTAAAATACAAAATGCTATCCCCCTATTCTACTCGGTGCCGAAAACTCTGCTTTTTCAGGCTGGCAAGGTCAATGAAAGAAACGCTGTGCTCAATCACATCATTGATAAATAACTTATGCTCTTTAGCAAATTCTTTTGTTCTCGTAAGAAGTTCTTCATCATACGTCGTTTTATACTGAATCCGATCCTTTGGACGCAATTCCTTGTTGTATGTAATGACATTATGTTTCATCAGATTTCCCAAGCCATTCTCAAGCAAATAATTCACATGCGTGTAATTCCGATCAGCCATGATCTGCAGCTCTTCAAGCAGCGATTTGCTGATATTCGTCCGGAATGCAACCCTGGATTTGTCTGTAACCGGCACAAGGCCGTCTTTTGTTTGTTTCCACATGTATATCAACCTTTCCACGTATTTTTATAGCTCATTTCAGTATACCACATGAAAGAACGAACGTTTGCCTGTTACTCTTTACTTTCTTACATACATAACTAACGTTCTCATGTCCCATCATGTGAAATTTTACTTTTCTTAAAATTTCAGCCGATTAAGTGATAGAATAGAAATTGCAGTGACATATTTAGCGGATGGGCGGTTGGCACTCCCTTGGGAAAGGGGGTGTTACATGATGGTGACTTACGAGGCAATCAATATGATGTTCCAATTCGGAATGTTCCTAATGGCGACGGCAACAGCCATTGTTGCGTTGATTGCTCTATACACCAATAGAAAAAAGTAACCTCCCTCCGCTACGGTCCAAGTAGAATGGGCGGTTACTTTTTCTAAGGTAAACTTCCTAATTTGCGGCCAGCCGCACTTCATGCGGATGTCAGCTGCGATCGACCGGGTGTTGACGCACTCGGTCTTTCTTATTATATATTCAGTTTACCACAGTTATACGGAATATACACCTGTTTAAAGCCTTCCCGAAACGCTCCATTCAATCACCTGTGCTTTTGAATTGTTCCCATCAGACAGCTTTCTTTTGCTTTGTGCCCCTTGGTTTATATTTATTCCCTGTGACAAAAATGAAAGGCGTTCCAATGATGGTCGGCAACAGCCAGAAGAAAATAACCGGCAGTTCATTGAGTACTGGTATGTTGGGCACGTTCACTACGATTGTTGCTGTTACGATGCCGATATAAGATCCCAACATCCCGCCTATATGGACACTCAGCCAATTTTTCCGCCTGTTTTTAGCGGATAAATAACCGGTTAGAGCAAGTGCATAGGAGAATACAGCGATGTAAAAGAGATAGGCACTCTCTTCCCAGTGCATAATAGACAAGAAAACAGCCGAAATAAATACCAAAACATAAGACCAATGATAAATTTCACCGGAAGTAGTATGCTTACCCCGTCTTTTTCTCGACGACATGGCGAAAATACCACTAACCAAACAAATAATGCCTGTTACAATATGGATAATTAAAAACAATTGGAACAAAAAATATCCTCCCTTTCCATACATTTCCCAAACGTTTGAATACTGGCTTCAAAGTAATGCTTCTTTTAATCACGGTTTGCAAATTTGCGAACGCAGCTATTCTCCCGATGCAATGAATCATTTACGGCAACTTCATTATGATCAGCTGAACCCTGTCAAAATCCCTTCCTCGCTGGATGAACCGTCCCCTCCTCCGTTCTTGGCTCTTACATCGTTATCCGGTTCGTTGGACCGAGCATCTTCTTCATTTTCTCTTTAATCCGAATGCATTTGTTCAAATGCAAGAAGTTATGGCGGGTTGCAGGCATGGCTAGCAAGCCGGCAATTGTTTTCCTGCTCCAATAGCCAGCCACCCATGCCGAGCTTGTGGAAATGGCGTTTTCCTCGAATAAGCGATTGATTCGGGCGGGATCCACTTTCTCTTTGAGCTGGCCGGCTTCCAGCGAGGAGATAATGCGCTGTGTCTTTTCTCCAACCGCACTTCTGTAAGCAAACAATGCATTCATCTCAATGTCTGCGCTTAATTTGGCCAGTTCTTTCTCATTCATCTCATTGCCGGAGGTCGTGAAGGGAATTCTCAACTTTTCAAACCAGTGCTCCGTATAGAGAACTTGCTGCTCATCTGCAATCAATATATTCATCGTCATGTCTTCAATCCGGGCACAATGCCATACATGCCATGCGATCGAGTTCGTTGTGTCACGTACAGGAGGCGGAACCTGTCTGAATATGGATTCATCCAAATCATCCAGCAAAGCATCTTCCATCGTCTGTCTTTCCCTCTGAAGAGAGCCGTGCAACAATCCGTGTTGGGACAGAAATAATTCAATGGCTCGTGAATGCTCAGAAGGCTGCAGAAGGATTTCTTTCATAAGCTTGTGGTTTTCATTCCAAATCTTCCTTTGATCCATGTCCAACCTTATCACCCTTTTCGTTTTTCATTTCGGGATGACCGGCACCCAAAGCTCATGGCGCGGCTTATGTTTTGGCCCGTAGTAGCATTCAATGCAAGGCAAATTGGCCAGTTCATAGCCCGAAGTGGGAACCCATTCGGTGTACAGCCGGTTCCATGCCTCCACGATATTCGGGAAAACAGCCCACGTACTTGGCGGCAGTGTCAAAATCTCCATATCAGCGGGCGGTTCTTCATCATAGCGGACACCCATAAAGTACGTAAATTCCTCATCCATGATTGCAGCTTCCGTCCCGCATACCCCGAGAAGGCTCTCGAGGGTACATTTAGGTTTTTCCCACGCCATATCCTTTAATTCCTGCATGAACCCCTCTTTCTTCGCTCGGTTCCACAGTGACGGAATGCTTTTAAAAGCCCGGCTAGTTTTTACCTGTTCGCCTCTCCCGATGATTCTTAATTCATAATCAAGCTGTTCGATTCTGTACTCCATTTCAGTGTCTCCTTTGATTGTGATTTGAAAGGAGATTTTTGGAAAGGCCTTTAATTGTACACCCTGGTTACGGGCATCTGAGGGCTTCAACCCATGTGTTTTTTGAAAGGCACGGGAAAAGGAATCCGCAGAGCCATAACTATATTTGACGGCGATGTCGAGGATCCGCATATCACGTTTCTGAATGTCAAAAGCTGCAAGTGTTAAGCGCCGGCGCCTTATATACTCTGAAAGAGATACACCTGAGATCGAGGAGAACATGCGTGAAAAATGATACTCTGATGTACAAGCGACTTGCGCCAGCTTCTTATAATCGATCTCTCCGTCCAAATTCGCTTCAATGTATTCCAATGCATTGTTCATTCGCTCCAGCCAATCCATACTTTCATCCTTTCCGTATGAAGACTGTACTATGAATGATGGGCTGCTGGTCCGACTTTCTCTGCACAAAGAAGTCGGACGTCAGTTTCCCCAAAATAGGTCGAAAAAGATGTGAAAAATATCAGAAAGAACGGTCCCAACCTGTTTGCTTTTGGTTGGCTTTTTCAACTACTTCAGCTTTCAGCGCCGCCACCCTATCGGTTCGATACATCCAATCCATCCCTTTTTATTTACACTTAAACCATCAAAAACCCGCCATTCACTCCGATGCATTCTCCGTTTACAAAGCTGGAGTCATCCGATGCAAGGAACGCAACGACCGAAGCGACTTCAGAAGGCTGTCCCGTCCTTCCTGCCGGCGTCAGCATCGTCGCCATCAGTTTGACATTTTCCGGAAGATCCCTTGTCATGTCCGTATCGATCTGGCCTGGAGCAATGGCGTTGACGGTGATGTTCTTGCTGCCGTTTTCCTTCGCCAGTGTCCGTGTCAGGCCGATAACACCAGCTTTGGAAGCGCTGTAGTTTGCCTGTCCGACATTCCCCCAGCTCGACACCGAAGCGACATTGACGATTTTCCCGTATTCCTGTTTGCGCATTTGCGGGATGACTGCCTGGCATGTATGGAACATGCTGTTCAAGTTCACATCAACGACGGTACTCCACTGTTCCGCCGTCATTTTATGAAACATCGCGTCCCTTGTAATCCCAGCATTGTTGATGAGAATATCCACTTTTCCATATGTATCGTAAATCTCTGTGAAAATGTTCTGCACGTCTCGGCCATCCGCCACATTGCATACAAACGCCCCGCATCTATCCCCGGATGGATCCAGCTCTTTTACCGTTTCAAGCAGTGTTTCCTTCTTAATGTCGATAGCAGCAACGAGCGCCCCTTCCTTAAGAAGCCTAGCTGCAATTACAGCACCAATTCCCTGTGCTGCTCCTGTGATAGCAGCGACTTTTCCAGTTAAACGATCCATAACCATTTCCCCCTGGTAGAATTCATAATATTATGCATTTATCATAACTCATATGGCAGTGTACAGGAAGGCTTTTTCGAATGCACTTCCCATGTTGTCGGACTCTTGCTATATTGAAGGAAATCAAAGAAACGGGTGAAGACGCATGTCCTCTAAAGCAAGCTCGGTCATTGCATCCCTGCTCGCTCTCCTGCTTTATTATGGGTGCCGGATCAGCGAAATGATGTACAGCAGTTCCTTCCCTTTCTATCGGGAATTAGCATTCATTCTTGCGCTGATTTCACTTTATTTTTCTTGGCATGCGAGTAAAACGAGCAAATTACGGCTGTTGCCCGTACTTCCTGCACTGCTTTGTCTGTTATTCGCCTATAAGACATACACTTTTATACATACAATTTCACATTCAAAGGCGGGGAACCCTACAATCGCCCGATTGATTCGCCTGACAAGAAGATGACAGTCCAAGCCTATTTCAAAGAGTATGGAGGCGCAGCCGGCGGCGTCAACATGTGAGTTACCGTCATCCATCACGGTGATGCGGACCGCCCGGAAACCGTTTATTTCAGCGATGCGAAAGATTCACTCCAGATGACTTAGCTCAGTAATGATACACTCTCCATCATTCATAAAGATCCTGCCTATCCCGACTCCGACCGAAGCGCAGAACTGAGGATCGGCCGAGACGTTTTCGACGGAAACGGCAGCGCCTGCAAAACTCCGTATGTGAAAAGAACATATGGGAACTGCTATTCATATCGCTAAAAAGAGAAACTGAAGATCGTAGCAAAAGAAAAAGAGGGGCATTACGCACCTCTCAGAGTGTAGTCAAACTACCTTTCTATAGTTTCTTTATTCAGTTATTGTATATAAATAAAACACACCTGATGATTTATGATAACTGGTGTCCTAGTGACTTGTTCTTAAATTGAAGTTAATGGCTTAACATCATGCTAATACTACTCGCCTGTTCTTCTTGTCGTATATCACAACGGTTACAATCGAAACAAGAACTATCACAGCATTTGCGGCAATGGTTCCCACCCAAGTCATAGTCATGGTGCCGAAGATGGGGGATGCCGCATTGAACATGGTGTGGAATAATACGCACATAAACACACGGCCTTTTCCTGATATTTTGTAGATTGCCCCGTTGAAAAACCGAAATGCAATGAGTTGAACTGCAAACATCCAAAAGTTAATGAGTCCCTCTCCGTGATTCGTCCCCGGAATGAAGAAGAGAGGGATATGCCATAACATCCAAATGATTCCTACAAAAACAGAAGACAAAACAAAACCGTATTTTTTGTCAAGCTCAGGCTGCAATATGTACATCCAGCCAGCTTCCTCCAAGCCACCGATTATAAGATTACCAAGCAGGGAAAGGAAGAACGTATAAAATGGAAGCACCATTTCCGTGCGGCCTGAAACTGCAAAATGTATCAAAAAATACAGTGTAAGTCCTGCAACAACAAACAAATAGAGAGATATGCTATTTTTGGCATAAAAAACAGTTCTCAACCATTCCTTGAAACCTGCTATTTTGTTATTTTTCTTCAGAACGATATATGAAGCAATAGCGGGCGACAAAATATAGATTGCAAAAGGGATATTCATCCCGAATTGCTGTAACGAGTGAACCCAATTGTGAACCGTATATCCGAATTGCCCAAGAGCAATCAAAGCACCTGACACAAGATAAGCTATGCAAAATGTCAGCATCGTAAATTGTACTGTGATTGTTTTGTCTGTCACGATTTCTTCGCCTCACATTTTAAAGTATACATTGAATTTTAACGGATGGACGCTCAGACTTTTATCACCTAATGTTTGCTTTCTGCCCATTCAAAGTTGCGCGCCGTACAAAATATAAATAGTCTACAGTTACAACTACTAAACCAAATTCTGAATTATTCAATTACAGCAGAGGTGGATTAAAAATGAGGCACTGCATATTTATTATTAAAATATACAGTGCTTCAAGATATAAATGACTTTGTCTACAGTTTGAGAAGTGCATTAAAGAGGTGCATTACGCACCTCTTTTTATATCATACTTTGTTTCTTAATAAATTGATCGCTTGGTTGTGAAGCTTCCGTCAAAATATGTACCTTCCAGTTAACAATCGTCGTGCTATCTCTGACATTGTTCTTTTTGATTGTTTTTAACATGGCCCAAATGACGCCTTCATCATCATTCGGATCATTAAATGATTCAGAAATGCTTTTCGGGTCGGAATATGGTTCATTCGGACATTCAATTAAACCATCGGTAGTAAGGAATAGACGATTTTGGCCTTGTCTTAATTCCCTTTTCCCCACTGTATAGCATGGAACTTCTTGTTCAAACGTGTTCACTTGTCCGATCCATTCAAAAAATTGCCTTTGATTTAACTGATATTGTCCTAATGCAGCTAATTCTTGATGAAACAAGTAAAGAATACAGTCACCGACGGAAAACCACCAAACATATTTGCCTTTTCTACTCACAATTAAACAAGCGGTTTCTCCTGTGACTTTTCGGCATAAGGATAAGAACTCATCTGTTTGAAACAAGTTTACAATCTTATCTTCCAGCCTTTTAAAAGTTTCACAATTTGTCGGTAAGGATAGTAAATCTTTGATTTGGGATTTTTCATTATTGAACTGATTTAGAATTAAGCTTGCACTCTCTGAAGAAAGATGAGCATCCAAAAGGATAATGAACTCCCAATCCTCTTTTTCATCAAACCATACCAAATACCCATCTTCGTTTTTATATTGTCCAGCCGCAGAATTACCGCCATATCGTCCAACTACAATATGATTGAGCTGAAGAACACTCGGTCTATCGACGAAATCCTCTTGACTGCCCACCCAACTAAAATCTTGGTTCGCGTTATTCATATGGATGATTCTCTAGAAATGTTTTCAGACGATTACAAAGTGCAACGACATCATGATTGTCACCCATAGGAGCCCCTTCCCAATCATAAACCTCGGATGCTCCCCAATATTCTTTTGGTGTATGTGGATATCGGGCTACGTGATGCATATGAAGGTGAGGAACGGCATCACCGGAAACAAATGAATAGATATGCTCGGCGTTTTCTGACTCCCTAAGCGCTTTGCTGACCCTGGCCATCATGACACCAAAGGCTTTTGCTTCTTCAATTGTCATGTCTGCAAGCGTAGGGGCGTGTCTTTTTAGATCAATCATAATATGACCAAGATAGTTCGGCATCCCATTTCTATCAATATGTCCAACAAAAACATATTCGTCATCGTAAATCGTGGCTCCTGACGTTTGAATCAAACCAGCGTGTTTATTACAAATAAAGCAATCGCTCACAAAACTCCCTCCTCTTTTTAGATATTTCAAATATTATAGTATAAATGCTGACCGATAAGTGAATTTTTTTAGTCTTTCTATACCGGAATGTCGTATGGCACGCATCATGGTCGAAAAATTTAAGTGAATTTGACTTTGATTCAGAGCTTCGTCTGTGCAAGACCATCTCTCCTGGATCACACAGTACGTCCCCTGAACCGGTTTCTTTTTTTCTATCTATTGGTTTAATCCATGCTATCCTTAAAGGAAAAAGAGGGAAATGAACAATGAATCCTCTCTCTGTCCAGCCTGCAGCGGGAAAAACCATTGTAACCTCGCAAAAAAATAGCCGATTGAGACATGTTAGTGCATGAATAATGCAAATAGCAACCTAAATTGCGTATGGATAAATAGCAAATGAAAATGCTCAATCCTCTGAATGTATTTATCTGCCATACTTCCCCAAGATAGTATTGTGTTTGCGAAACTATTTAGCCTTTGTTTTTCTTTCTGACAGCCAAAAAAACAACGTAAATAACAGCAGAATAATTGGAGCAAGACCTACATATTTTACGCCACTATTTACCCCGGAAAAATAGTATGCAATAGGTATAAAAGTAACCGCACTTATTAGTATGAAAAGCCAAGAACGCCTTATAAATCCGAATGCCAAACTGATAATTGACGTAAGAAGTGCTGCGTACCAAAGTAAAAGCATTTTAATCCCACCTTTTTGCTATTCATCAATCCGGCCCCCTGCTATGCAAAAATCTCGCAATTGTTAACGCAGAATCTTTATAACATATTACCTTATTTTAACATCCATTCATCCAGTTCTTTATCTTGGTAAATCATTACCCCTGAGTTTGGAATATGCCAGCGTGTTTATTACAAATAAAGCAACCGCTCTATAATAGAATGGAACGCCTATAAGTATATTTCTTTTAAATCAGCAAGAAAGAAGACCGCCTTGATCGAGTCGGTCTTTGGTACATATATTTTTAATCTTAACAAAGAGAGCATCCTTTAGTTGAAGTTTCCTGCTGCTTTATCGCTCAGATCGGAACGTTTCGATTGATGCTTTGCAAGGAGCATTTTGCACCCAATGATTATTTTTAACGTACCATCAATTACTGCAAATAAAAGAAAAGGCGCACTGACTAAAAGGATTCCTATTACTGAGTTTATTGTTGTCAACGCTCCTAGCAAGAGCATTATCGTACCTTGGGAAAAATAAAAACCTATGAAATGAATACCGATAATCGCAAATATGCATAGCCATAGCAATCTTAAATCAGTAGAGCCGATAATGAACCCGCAAAACGTGCAGAGAACAATCGTTACCGCAACCGAAATATTATCCATCCGATCTTGAAACTGAGAATTCTTACCATATGATAATTTGTTATTTATAAAAGGAAGGACAAGTATTAACAAAAAACCAATAAAATAGCCAAATCCCATAATATACGGCTGAATAAATAGGTTTTTACCGGTAATCGCTGAAATAATAATAATTACCCCTATGTAAACCAGCCATACCCCGACTGTTCTTTGAGTGTTATATTCTCTTTTGAATTCCCCTGCCTCCATTTTCCTCCCCCTTATCAAAACATCCCTTCACAAATTCTTATACCCACTATAACATAATTATTAATAAATTCTGAATTAGGTTCTTATCTAATTCACCCCCGTATTCCCATGCTATACTTATCCTTGTTGAGCTTGGTTTTTATGGTTTTAAAATCAGAGCTCAAATTTACATAATATTATTACAGGAAATTGATAGTATTCTGCCTGGAGGATATTTTGAATGAGGAAGTTTGCTTTTGTTATGATTGCCCTTTTTTCATTACCTTTGATTACCGGCTGTGTTGCTAACGCCATCAAGCCGATTAAGGCCGATACGATAGATATCAGCTTTGGGCAGAGTTTGTATGAAGGAGCCGGCAAACTCGATAAGGAAACGATCCAGTCGCTCGTAGAGGCATACAACCATATCGAATACAGCGGACAAACAAGCGAACCGATTGATTTTGACAGGGCGATTACGATTATCTATATTTATCAGGATCAAATTTCCGGAACATTGGTAATGGATGAAAACGGAGTATTTGAAATCGGTGATGGCGCAGGTAATTATCATTTCAACCCGGGACAAAATGTATACGGGCAAGCGTTGGACGTCTTTCAACAGCTTGAGCGACAACACTAAAATCCTCTGCCGACACATGCTATACTGAAAGGAAAAAGAGGTGCGGAAATGAACAATGATACCTCTCTTTGTCCAGCCTGCGGCAATAAAAACGATTGCAATCTCACAGAAAACAAACCGATTGAAACATGCTGGTGCAGGACAATGCCAACAGTTCTGGCTGTGCCTGAAACTCGCAAAACTCCAGTCTCCTGTTATTGCTGCGAATGTTTTCAAAAGGTTTTTAGGTAGAATCTCGAATTTACATAACATTATTACAGTACTCTAGGTGGTGTAAATATGCAAACTCATATTGTAATTGGTGCTGGGATCCTAGGTGTATCGGCTGCCTATCATCTTGCCAAACAAGGCGAGAAGGTGCTGCTTGTCGATGATCGGCAGCCTGGTCAAGCTACGGATGCCGCTGCCGGCATTGTCTGTCCGTGGATATCCCAGCGGCGCAACAAAGCCTGGTATGCCCTCGCAAAAAACGGGGCGAAATACTATCCGCAGCTGATCCAAGAGCTGGAGGAGCTAGGGCAAAAGGATGCAGGTTATAAAAAAGTCGGTGCGCTCAGCCTTCACCATGATGAAAAGAAACTGGAGGCGATGGTCGAACGGACACTTAAAAGGCGTGAGGATGCTCCCGAAATCGGCGATGTCCTCCTCCTCTCTCCCGAAGAAACGAAAACACGGTTTCCAGCCCTTGCCGACGGAATCGGCTCTGTATTCGTCAGCGGTGCCGCCCGTGTGGATGGCCGGTCTATCCGGGATGCTCTGCTTGCAGGTGCCGTCCATTATGGAACTGAAGTGGTTTCTGGCCGCGCCGAGCTTTATGCGGCAAACGGACAAATACATCGGGTTCAAGTCGGCCGTACTATATATGAAGCAGATTCCGTTCTTTGCACTGCCGGCGCTTGGGCTCCCGAACTGCTGGCCCCGCTCGGCATCGATTTTAAAATTCATGCCCAAAAGGCGCAGATCCTGCATCTGCAAATGCAGGAGACGAATACAGACGATTGGCCTGTCGTTATGCCGCCGAGCGATCAATACATTGTCTCCTACGGGAACGGTCGGATCGTGTGCGGCGCGACTCATGAAAATGACGTACCGTTCGATACAACGGTGACCGCCGGTGGCATGTCGGAGATTTTGCAAAAAGCGCTTGAGTTTGCCCCGGGTCTTTCCCAGGCCGGCATTCTTGAGGCGCGAGTCGGCTTCCGCCCGCATACACCGGAGTTCCTCCCGGTATTCGGGGAAGTGCCCAGTGTAAATGGTTTATTTGCCGCAAACGGGCTCGGTGCCTCCGGACTGACAATGGGACCGTACATCGGCTCCCTCCTCGCCCGTCTTGTGCTCGGGAAGCCGCTTGAAGTAGATGCTGAAGCTTATAGCCTTTCCAACGCTTTATAATATGTTCCATAAGGAGAATGGAAATGAAAATCCGACCGCTCACACCTGATGACGCAGAAAAATTCCTGGAGCTATCCAAAAAGCTCGATGATTCCGGCTTCATGCTTTATGAGCCGGGAGAGCGGCAGACAACTGTCGAACAGCAAAAAAGGAGTATCGAACGTGTTGTTTCCGATGACAGATCGATCTTTTTCGTCGCTGAAGAGGCTGGCACACTCGCGGGATTCATTGCTGCACTTGGAGGAGCCCAGCGCCGCAAGCGGCATTCCGCTTACCTCGTACTGGGGACAGATGAGGCATTCCGGGGAAAAGGAGTGGCCACCTCCCTATTTGAACAAGTTTTCTCATGGGCGAAAGAAAAAGGGTTCACCAGGCTTGAACTGACTGTTATTAAGGACAACACGAAAGCCTTGAACCTGTACAGGAAAATGGGCTTTACAATCGAAGGTGAAAAAGTCCATTCGCTGATGATCGACGGTAAGCCCGTCAATGAGTACTATATGTATAAGCTGCTGTGAAACGGAACCCCCAGCTTCCAGCAGGAGAATCAGGTTTATTGTAGCCTTCCTACTTTTTTTGTAGAAAGGCTCTTTTTCATTTCTATTTATATAGGTTGCTAAATTCCTATTAAACTAATATTGCCTTGCATAGGCAAGAACTTTGCTCCCTACATCTTTCACTCCGCCTATTTCATCGCTTATTGAGCATACGATTATTGAACATTGTAGGGTAGCATCAGGAAAATGCGGATTAACAATGAGAAGGAAATTCAAATCAAAAAGCCCAACCTCTCTGCAAAGCAAAATAGAGAAAATGAGCTTTTCCGTTACTTCAATATATTTATTTGAACTAATATAAAACTGCTACCTTGATCTTTTAAAATCATCTATTTAATGAATTCATTAACTGGAAAAAGTATTCAGGTTTGTGAGTTTTATTGAGGTTATACCATGCATGTAATGTATCTGGTGCAAATACATCTAATTTTTTCAGTACTTCCATCGCAAATTCCAGAGGTGCTACTCCTGATGCCGTAACTAAATTCGCATCAGATACGACAGGTCCTATCTCATAAAAATTCTCTCCTTTATAATTAGGACACACCATTTTAGTATACTCTAAGTTATTGCTTGTATGCTTTCTAGAATCTAAGTATCCCATATTCGCGAGACCCTCAATTGCACCACAAATTGCAGCAACAATAGTGCCAAGTTTTAAAGTTTCGCCAATTCTTTTCATGATAGGTTGATGAATATCTTCCCCCCAAGTAGTTCCTCCAGGTAAAATTAAAAGGTCTTTACTCTCAAGAGTACATTTATCAAAGGAAATATCTGGTTTTATGCTCAATCCTCCCATTGTAGTAATAATTTCTTCATTCGCTCCCACTGTGACTACTTTTAAAGGTGCTAAATCTTTTTTAAAATATCTTCCTGAGTTTAGTTCAGCAATTAAATATCCATATTCCCAGTCTGACATTGTATTACATACATAAAGATAAACTTTTTTTGTTTGCATTGCATAACACTCCAATCCCAATTGATATATGTAGTATAAAACAACTTCCCTGACAGCTAACGTCAGGGAAGTTGTTTTATTCTTGATGAAATTTTATTAATTCCGACAGAACTTCAATAAGTCTTTTCTTAAGACTGATTGGCTCAATAACTTTAATAGATTTCCCGTATGGTAAAAGTAAATTAGGTACATACGTATGTATTATATCTTTTTCAAGAAGAAAAACTGCTTGATTTGAAGTGCGTTCTTGCAAATAATGTCCTAAAAACCAATGTTGGCAAATATCATCCAAAGCACTTGTATTTCCATAAATAGCCAAAGAAATAATCCCTTCTTTTTCTTCTATAGTTGGAAGGAGGTTTTTCATGAAAAAGTCACGTGCTGAAAAACTTTCTGGCTGGTTAAACGTATTTTTGGTTAACATTAGACTTTCAATTCGATCTGCTCTAAAACTACGGATATCATTCCTGAGATGACAAAATCCAATCAAATACCACTTGTTATTCCAATAAATAATTCTGTACGGATCAACCAATCTATACTTTGATTGCTCTTTGCCACTTTTATGATAGAGAATTTTTATAGAATATCCGTCAGTTACAGCCTGCTCCAAGTCCTTTAAGAAAGGTTTCATAGAGAGAGAACGTAATTGACTTATGACTTCAAGACTAGTTAAATGTTGGTTTACCTTTGTTTCCTGCTCTTGATTTGAATATTTGCTTAGCTTTGAAATAGCCCTATTTAGTGCTTCACCCCCATAATATCCGGCTTCTTCTGCAAAAACAGCAGCGTGAATTAGTGAGGTTTGCTCCTCAAAATCAAAAAAAAGAGGAGCTTCAATAAAATTGTTCAATAAAGTGTATCCGCCGTTATGTCCTGGTTCTGAAATGATTGGTACACCGCTTGTTGAAAGTGTATCTATATAACGATAAACAGTCCTTATATTCATCTCTAGCTTTTCTGAAATTTGTTTTGCAGTTATTTTTTCATCTGAACGAAGCATCCATAGAATTGCTAACATATTGTCTATTTTAGGCATATAATTCCCCCTCTGTATGAAATTTATTTTCTATTATATATTTCCGTCTTTTGGTATAACATCAACTGGTCCTTTCCGATAGCTTTTTATATAATGTGGCCTTCTAACATTTGTAATTTCACAAATTTGATTTACAGTCATATCTCCCTCTTTATAAAGCCTTACTTCATAATTCATTCCTATATGATTTTTATCGTACTTCTTTAACCGACCTTTACTATCCCTCTGTTCAATACCTTCACGCTGCCGCATGATATGATCACGTTCTAATTGGTTTACACCCGCCATAACTTGGCTGAAGAGATTATCTTTTGATTAAACAACAACACCGAAACCAACAATAATCTATTGTTGGTTTCGGTGCAATATTGAGAAAGCAAATCGGGACGAATTTAGCCGCTATTCTTATTTATTCCGACTAGGATATCTACATCAACCGTAATTTCTGCTAGATGATGATTTGTGAATTGATCAATACGCTCCTTTTTCGAATTCCAGCCAAGTGGTGACATTTGAGCTAAATTCAACAGCTCGGATTGCGTTAATTCTTTTGTATAGCGGAGAGGTGAAATGTCTGCCAACTGGAAGTGCTGTTTAAAGAGCGACACTGTTTCATCATTTTTATAAGAGCTTTTATCTGTATCATCAAAAAGGGCTTCTCGTAATTCTTTTAGATAAGCAGAACGTGGAACAACCTTTACTACGAGACCTTCTGGAGCGAGAACTCTTTTGAACTCCGTGTAATTGGCAGGTGAAAGGATATTCAAAATAGCATGACTTGATTGATCCGCTATTGGTAAGTTGGCTAAATCACCGACAAGCCAGATGGATTTTTTGTATTTGCTCGCGGCCATTTTTATGCCTTCCCTTGAAATATCCACACCAACTCCCGTCACATTGCTATATTCCTCTAAAATCTTTTGGACATGTGAGCCCTCTCCACAACCGGCATCAAGAACTATTGCTCGATCATTAAAAACGTTTATCTTTTCATGAAGAACTTCAGATATCTTCTCATGCAGCAAGGCATATAGGGCACTTTCCATAATGATTTTTTGTCTTGCTTTGAATAGTTCTTTGTCGTATTGGCTGTTTGTAAAACGAGTCATCATGTTTACATATCCTTGTTTGGCAAAATCAAATGTATGCGTATTCGCGCAAACAAGGCTTTTTACATTTACGACCTTCATCGGACTTTTACAAAGCGGACAGCTGAATACATCAATATGTCTTCTTACTAACTCGGCGCTTTCTTCTTTGTTTGTCATGTTCTCCTCTTCCTTTCTAATAAAAAAATCACAAGCATCTGCCTGTGATCTTGGAGTAAAGGGAAGGACCTATCCTTTTTCAGTTACCGGCTTTAAAAGCCTTTAGTAAATAAGTCTCCATTTTTTGTAAAAAAAAAGGGTTAAAATAAACGAAATAAAGGAAGGCAGAAATAGCCGCCACATATTTCCTACAAATTAAAGGCATTGGCACCCAATTTAATGGGATTCAAATGCGAGCATATTGCGAAGAAAATTTCACTAATATAAATGTGAAGATTATAAAAAAAGGACAGACTAATCCCGTTTACCCTGCATATACAAACAGAGCCTTTGAACGTATTCAATTATTGGTTCAAAGTCGGGAATCGCAGTCTCATGAAGTGAATCATTTTTTTATAATCCTCCTATCATTCAAATTACAGTGTATTATAACTTATCTGGTAAAAAAGTCAATGGGAAGAAATTTTGGTTCGAATTAGTCAGACCGTTCGTTCAATGAGGGCTACTAATTATTTACGAATAAGCGCTCTCTTTCTAAAAAGGAGCGCCCATTTCATCCTATCTTAGTGCACCAAATGGTGTAATGCATGAACTCCCATAAATTATTTAGCGGTTCCAGACATAATTTATTTCTTTGTAAAATAAAACTCTATGCGTGCATCTTTTAAATTCGCTCATGTTTCCTCCTCCTATTTTTGAGTAGTTTTTGTTGTGCTTTATAAATTTCATCGTGTGTGATTTAACCTACTTTAGTGCTATCGTTATTGGATGCTCTACATTTAATTGGAAAAATCAATAAAGTTCAAGTAAACTAGGAGCCAAATACGGAAATTCTGCCTCTTATCCTTAAGAATCCATATAAGAAACTTTATAGGTGGCAGATATGCTAGCCTAGGGGCAAGATTGTAAAACTATATTATAATGAAAACCCAGAAAATAGATCATCAGTCAACTCACCCTCACTCCATTCGCCATCGATAAGTTACATTTAAACTAACTAGGAAGTTTTATTTACAAGTCAATAAAAAATAAAAACAGTACGCTTTGATTTTCATTTCCGAACGTCGTTTCATTCCTATTTGTAATGTCATTTATAATGCTAAACCTATTTGTATTAATTGTAGTTTCAGTATCAGTTTCTAGTTTATGTAATTTTCAAACTTCCTTTTATTGGACAAACCTATCTTGTTTTTGTTTAATAGAATTACAATATATAAAAGAAAAGGTGACGGGAATGGGAAGAAGTCAGCTATTAAAAGACGCTGTAAGTGGAAAAGAAAGTATCGAAAACATATTATTAAGATTAAAGGTTATATTATCTGATTTGGATAATACGATCATCATGAGCTGGGTTAATGGAGAGTTAGAAGGATATAATGATATAGACACTATCCCTCCCTACAGGATTTTCAAAGGAAGCATTACAGGCACATATTTAGTAAACTTTACCACTAAATACACAAATCAGCCGGTACCGTTAGAATTTCTCATACCCAAAGAAGATATAGAGGAGCTTCGAGCAATTAAAATGACAGATAGTATTGCAGCAATCCAAACCATGCTTCAAGGAGAGAACAAAGAAAATTATGGAGCAGTGATACCAACAGCCTATTGTCATTTTATATCTACAGACGAATTGCAAATCGCAGGAATGAGATTAAACCTTGCGTCAAATCAACTGGAGGGTATTGTTTCGCGTGTTAAATCCAAATTGGTAGAAGTTATTGTGGAGCTTGAAAAGGAATTTCAGGATTTAGACGAATTGGATATTAGAACCCAAATAGAAGAGAAAATATCGACAAAGCAAGTAATCTACAATATCGAAAACATCATTTATGATGAATCAATTAAAGTCGGAGACAAAAACAAAATGAACAAGTCAAGAGTTGGCCATTCTTTTGGAAAGAAGGGGTAAAAAATAAGTATTCGAATTGGAGACAATAATAAGATTAAAAGTTCATCCATTGGCCATCAATATAGCTCAAACGCACGGGATAAAAAACAACCAAAGGATGAGAAAAGATTCCATGAAAAACATCCAGCTCTATTTAGCATCATAATCTCGCTTGCATCTGGTTTCATCCTTCTTTTTTCATTTTGGAAGTCCATTATAATATGGATAGAGAGCGTTTTTAATTAAGTAGGCTATAGATGTCACATATAGCAAACAGTGATATTAGTCCTGCCTAAATGTGCAATAAAAAGAAATAGTCGACTCTTTTAGGGTATTCCGTGGAGTTAAACAATCTTTATTAAAGATCTTCCTTATTTCAATAACGGTGCTTTAGTTCAACAGTCGATTTCTTGAAATCGACTGTTTTACGGGAAACTTTGTAAACCTACTGTTTTATTGCGCTTAACCGTAGGTCCTGCCTCAGATTAAAATCAAACCATGGGCAACACGCTGAACAACCCTATATCTGCTTCCAAATCCTCTTAACATCAATCAGCTTCTTTTTATCAAATGTTAATTTATAAATATCTGGCATATCGAGCTCTTTCCAAAAAGATAAACCATACTTTTCATCAAAGTAATTCATCATGAGCACCATTATATTGCCATGCGTTCCTACTGCTATCTTCTTACCTTCATAGGTTTCTAATACATCTAACATTGCCTTTATTGCACGTTTTTGGGCGTCATTATTGGATTCTCCACCTTCCCATGAGAAGGTCGGCTCCTCCCACACTTTCGTAATTGCTACATTATAATCCTCTACAGGTTCTTCAGACAGATTTCGTTCCCTGAAACAATCTTCCATTATTACTTCCTTACCTGCTAATGCTGCGAATCCCTCAACCGTTTGAATCGCCCTTTTATACGGACTGGTGATGATAATATCGATGTTTTCATTTTTCAGGATGTTAGAAACCATTTCTGCGTCAGCAAGGCCTTTGGCAGTTAATGGTCTTCCTGCTTCATCAGGCGTATAAGTTGAATGGGCATGACGTACAAAATATACATTCGTTAGCAAAATTGTCCTCTCTCCCTCTTCGTAAAGGATTACGATACGAATTTACTCTTACTTTGTGTGTTCTCTAGAGATAGAAGCTTGATACAAACATTGTTATACTTCGCCGCTACTTGCTCTGTCCTAACTAAAAAACAGTCCGAAAGCCAACTCCTCCCGCTTCCGGACTGCATGTTCAAATCTCGTATTCCCATTCTTCTTTTAATCTCAAATACAAAGCCAGCAGCATATCCTCCAGCTGGTGGAGCGGCCTGCCCACTATCTCGAGCCCCGCTTTCGGCAGAAGCAATTCTGCTACTTGCCGTGTCAATTCAGTGCGCTCATGCTCGGCTACGCTAAACAGACGTGTCGAGTAGGTCCGAAGCAGCTTCCAATCCTTGGACGTAAAAACAGTGAGGGATACGCCTTCAAGCGGCAAGCTCTCTTTTGTAACGCCCCTTCTCGCCAATTCTTCTGCAAACTTATCCCGCCGCTTTTTCTTGTTCCTTCGTTCATGAACGACGATTGTCCCTGCGACAAGGTCACCGAGCCTTTTATGCTTCGGATGGAAAAAGACCATCAGGATTCCGACCAGATAACCGAAAGGCAAGGAATCGATCAATCTGAGCAGGTTGCGGATCAGGCTGGACAGGAGCGTAACACTATGTCCATTTTCCTGAATGACCCGGATGCCGAGCGCCTTCTTGCCGATTGTCCGTCCGCCGGAGAAAAACTCCACGGCAAAAAAGTAACCGTAGTTGACGATAAAAATCAGGATCAGGGCTCCGCCGACTATGTATGTATTGACCTGGTCGACCATGGCAATATCCGGCGAACCAACGAGCAGGATCATCAAGCCGATAAAGACCAATATATTAAACGCCCATAAGATGCACTGATCGAGCAGAAACGCTGCTGCCCGGCTGCCGACGCCGGCGAGTTCAAACTTCAGCGACACATATTCAGGTGTTTTAATCCCCACCTGCTGTTCATTCATATGAAAACCTCATTTCTTGCTATATATATTATTCACTTGGTTGCTGGGACTGACTAGGATGCTCTTAGCCAGAGTGGCTGGAAAGCCATCGCCTTATGCTTGTCGCAGCTGACCAAGGCGCCTCCGCTTTTCTTCGCAATTTTCAAAGTTTGTTGTATCCCTTTCGTTTTTCCCCTACAATGGAGAAGAGCCGGGGGTATTCAGGTTCGGTACATAGATTCAGCATCGTTTTTTTTACAGGCTGAATGACATTCTTTTATTCTATGAAAAGCAGGTGAGCATATGCATGTAAAGCAATTTGTCCAGCAGCACCGCGATGAGTGGAAAGAGCTGGAGGAATTGACGCAAGTGATCAGGAAAGACCGTAAGAAGCGCTCGAGCGCAAATCTCCGCAAATTCTACCGGCTTTATCAAAAAGCTGCCCAGAATCTTTCCTACAGTCAAACATACTATCCAGATGAAGATGTGACGAGCTATCTTAATGAACTAGTGACGATGTCGCATAATCTCTTTTACAAGAACCAGGTTTCGAGCGGCAAGCAGATCCGCGATTTCTTCAGCACAAAATTCATCGGGCTTCTGCTAGAGCAGTGGAAATATGTCTTCGTTGCGATGGGTCTTTTCGTCCTCGGTGCGCTTGGAAGTTACTTTTCCATTCTGAACGATCCGCAGCATCTGTACAGCATCCTGCCGGGCGAGATCGCCTATGGTGTGGATCCTGACAGTTTAGGCGCTGCAGACGGGCAGGTTGACTCGGCATTCATGTCGGCATCCATCATGACGAATAATATCAAGGTTGCCTTTCTCGCCTTTGCAGGGGGCATTACCTTTGGAATCTTGACTGTATACGCCATGGTATACAATGGCATCATTGTCGGTGCGCTTGCCGCCCTCTTCTATCTGCATGGAAAGACCTATGATTTCTGGGCATATATCGTGCCCCATGGAATGATCGAACTGACGGCCATCTTCATCGCCGGCGGCGCCGGCCTCCTGATGGGCTACAAGCTGTTCGTGCCCGGCGACTATTCTCGCGGGTATCAGCTCAAAACGAACGCTTTGCGCTCCGTGCAGCTGCTCCTCGGTACGATACCGCTGTTCGTCATCGCCGGGATTATCGAAGGATTCATCACCCCAGCCGCCATTTCACTTGAAGCGAAATATGCGGTCGCCATCCTGACCGTCATCGGCCTGGTCCTTTACATCATCATCGGAAAGCTGCGGCTCGACCGCAATCAAGCTACAGCAGGTTCCGGTTCATCGTTTCGATATAATGCGAAACGGCCGCAACCGCCAGTTTCTCTTCAGGGGCCTCAATCATAATGAGGCCCTGTTTTTCCCACTTGGCCTTTTCCCTCTTTTTGAACAGCATTTCCTGCTGAGCCATGCTCTTCACCATCGCCTCTTTTACATCTACAGGCTCCTCCTCAATCCTTACCTTCAATGTCTCATCTTCCACACCAACCATAAAGAACATATGCCGTCTCCGCAGCCGCTGCAAATAGATGAGCGCTGATTCCTCGTGGAGGAAAGTCCGTATGTCACTGAAAAGGAGGATCAGGCTCCGCTTTTTCTGCATTGCTTCCAGATAGGATAGTACTTGGGCATAATTCGATTCAGCCGGTTCTACTTTCAGGCCGTAGATCGCATGAAGGATTGTCTGCAGATGGGCCATTCCCTTTGCCGGCGGCACAAATACCTTCACATTGTTCGAAAAAGCGAGGACCGCTACATAATCACCATTTTGCAAAGCGGCGGCCGCAACTGTCATTGACGCTTCAAGCGCTTTTTCAAGCCTGTTGCCATGCTTGAGCTCAGCCCCCATCATCCGTCCGCAGTCGATCAGGATGGTAATGTATTTGCCGTGTTCCGGCTCGTACTCATTCGCCATCACTTCCCGCAGTTTCGCCGTCTGGCGCCAGTTGATCTTCCGCGGATCATCACCGACGACATATTTGCGAATCTGGGAAAACTCGCCGCTCCCGCTTGCATGCTTTCGGATTTTATCACCTTCATATAAAAGGTACCGCTGTGCATTTTCAAGATATCGTTTCGATTCAGTCAAATCCGGTATAACTTTTACTTCCTGCGGCATCGACACGGTCCTCTGTTTTTCCCAGAGACCGAGCGGGGTTGTGTAGCGGAAGTACAGCTTCTCTGCCGTATAATCACCGCGTTCCGTAGCTGTCGTCTCATACTCTGCCAAAAAATCCTTCTCGCCATGCGCCTTTCCCCGGAACGGGAAAGGGCGGAGAAAGGAATCCGGAAGGCCGTCGATAAACGAAAAGGAGAACGGTTGCGGAGAGCTTTTCCTTACGACGATTCCCGCTTTGTACGGAAGCCCTCGCTCCATTTCGTCCGGCAGCTGCCGTTCAAATGCAAGCTCCCCTTTTTTCGGTGAAAAGAGCAGATCGAACAAACTGGCAAAGAAGACGGCTAGATTGACGAAAATCGCAGCTTTCCAGGAAAGGTTCCAAATATTGCCGAGTTGCAAAAGCAGATTGAGTGCCGCAAGCAGCAAAATGAGCCGCTTCGTCGGCAATATGCCCTTATCTCGGAACAGGAATCGAGCCAATAAGTTCTTCGATGACTTGGTCAACGGCAGCTCCCTCCAGTTCCATATGCGGGGATAATTGAATGCGGTGCCGGAGTGCCGGCTTCGCGACCATTTTGATATCATCCGGCGTCACATAATCCCGTCCGGCAAGATAGGCCCAGGCCTGAGCGGCTTTGCCGATCGAGATCGCCGCCCTGGTGCTTGCGCCGAAACGGATGGCATCGGATTCCCGCGTTTTCCGGACGATTTTCATCATATAATCCAACACGCCCTCGCCGACCGTAATCGTTTCGACCTTTGCACGGATAGCACTGAATGTCTCCAAATCGAGCACAGGAGCAGGGGACGTTTTCATCATCGCTTTTTCAAGAACCGCTGCGAGTACTCTTTTCTCTTCCTCAAAAGAAGGGAAATCGATATTCAGCTTGAACAGGAACCGGTCCTGCTGCGCCTCAGGGAGCGGATAGGTCCCTTCGAACTCAATCGGGTTCTGCGTCGCCACAACAAAAAACACATCAGGCAGCGCGTACGTTTCCCCCTGGATCGTCACCTGCTTTTCTTCCATCGCTTCAAGAAGAGCGGCTTGCGTTTTCGCGGGTGTCCGATTGATTTCATCTGCTAGCAGGACATTGGTGAACACCGGCCCCTTCAGCGTATCGAACGTGCCCTCTTTCATGTTGTAAATCGTGCTTCCTGTAATATCACTTGGTAGGAGATCCGGGGTAAACTGAATGCGGTGGAAGCTTCCGCCGAGCAGCCCGGCAAGCGTCTTCACCATTTGTGTCTTCCCGGTGCCGGGCACACCTTCCAAGAGTACATGCCCTCCACTAATGATTGCGGACAGAAGCAGGCGGATATTTGTGCCCTGCCCAAGTATTCTGCTTTCATATTGATCAATTAAAGCTGTCAAGTTTTCATTCATCCTTGTTCCACCTCTTTCCGCAGACGATCCAATTTCTTGGACCAGAAAACGAATTCCTGTTTCGTCAGCTGTTCTTTCTGTAGTATTTCTTCCAGACGGCCAAGCAGCGATTCAAGCTCCTTCGGATTGATGCCAATTTTTCGTTTTTGCAGCCGTTCCGCCACATCTTTCCATGTCATCGCATAGGGAATCCGCCATTTTTCCTGTAGTCTCCATTTTAGATAATCCGCCTGAGACTCAAGTGCATCTTTATAAAGCTTGCTTCGCAAATGCCAGGCTGCGAGGGCTTGGATGCTTTCGTCGCTGAATCGGACCGTTTCTTCCCGAGGGACGAGGACTGGGCCAAAACGCTTGCCTTGATTCCACAGCAATAGAATCATCAGGAACGCCCCTTGGGCAAGCAGCATGATGAACCAGATCGGATAAGCGGAGAGGGTCGTTTCCGCCGAGCCCGAATGATGGACATATTCGTCGAAGAAAATTGGCCCGCTTCCTGCTTCATGCAAGAGTCCAAGGACAAGCGGAATATGATTTTCATCAAGAATATTGTCATTTTGAAGCCAGTTCGGCGCAACAGCAGCGATCAGCTTCCCATCGCCAATCTCACGCTTGATCGCGATTGCCCCGCCCTTATCTTTCAGCAGAACCTGATCCCCCGGCTTGGTTTCGAGCCTTAGAGCGGAAGGCAAGATGCCGCGGAATCGATTTCCGTCCCGGTCCTCGATTTTTTTCTGAAGACCTTCTGCCCCTCTGTACTCCGCATCGAGATCAAACAGGCTTGTCGGATTTTCGGTAAACAGCAAAATGGTGTTCCCCGCTTTTATATAATTCTCGTATTCTTCCATCTCCGGGGTGTCCGGAATCTTAGACGGTGCTATCATGACCAGCACCCTTCCCGACTCGTCCTCCGGCAGCTGTGCAGGCGGGCGTTCCCACCTTGTCACCTCTATATTGCCTCGTTCCAAATATGTATAAAATGCCTTTGTTCCAGTCGGAGATGGCGAGTCCGATACATAGGCCGGATGGTATTCCGGCTCTGGCGAAAAGGAGATGAAGCTGGCAATCAAAAAGATCGCAAGCAGACCTGCCAAAAGCAGCCAAGTTTTTTTCGATCCATTCAACAAAACGTCATTGCCAACTCCTTTCCTCATCGCCGGCTTTCTCCAATGCCGACAGCCACGTTACAATATCATCGCGGTAACGGATGTATTCTTCCTCCTGCACGTTGCGCTCACCGTAATTCGCTTCATCGAAAAACTGTGCGAGACGGTAAAACCGGCCGGCACTCTCCTGGTCTCGCCTTTGCAGCTCAGCATAATACTCCCAGTTCGTCTTCCAGATTCGTGCCTCAAGCCAATTCTTCTTATTGAAGAAGAGGAGTAAAGCAAGAAAAAGATGCCGTGACGCCTTTCTATATTGGCCGTTTTTCTCAAGCTTCGCGCTTTCTTCCAAATGCCGTTTATACGACCAATCCAGCTCCCTCATTGATTGCAGCGGCTGATTGGCACGGAACTTCCTGGCCTTCTGCGCTCTCCGGACAAAATAAAAAATCACGAGAGCAAGCAAAATGACGACCGCGATGACGATGAGGACGAGCAGGATCGATGCTGCACTATCCACCGTTTTTATCGACGGGAAGAAATGTTCAAGCTGATCGATCAGCCACTTTTTCGCACGGCTCCACAGGCTTTCCAGCCATGTCTCGTTTTGATAGTACACCTGATATTCTTTTTTGCTGAGGATATTCTCAATTTCTTTTCTCGCTATTTCATCATTTGCCATTCATATCATCACCTGACCGCTAAAATCGTGCAGCGGGACCTTTAACGGGCCCCGCTGATCGTTCCGCTTAGTTTCCTACGTGATAATCATCAATCATGTCTTTCAAGTCATCCGCCTCATGGCGTGCACGCAAATCGAAATAAACGACTGCATAGCCAACTGCATATAGAAGACTAGTAACCAAACCGACAACGCTGATAATCAATGAATAAAGAACGCTACTTCCAAGAATCAAGCCAAACACCATTTCGAACACAAAGGTAATCGCCATGATAATCAAACCAAGCACGACGAATAATCCGAATACTGGCCATGCTCTCTTTTTCGTCAATCTCCAACTTCTAGAAAAGCCAGGTGTTTCTTCCCCCAATGCGACCGACGCCAGGTAGAAACTCCAGCGTACGAGCAGATAACCGATCCCGATGAAAATCGCAAGACCGAGAATAAACGTAAGGATCAATCCGGCAACAGGTTCAGCCACAGCTGCTGCCACGGCGATGAACACCAGGATCATCATTGGAATAAAGACAAGGCCGAAGACCATCAAGCCAAATAAGATGCTGCTGCCCAGTATCGGCCAGAAGCGGGAAAATCCGGCTTTTATCATTCCTTTGACAGTGAATGGCTCATTCTTGCGCAAATGGTTGATCGCCAGCAAAATCGCTGCCCAGCCAATTGGCAGAAGAAGATATTCAATCAGCGAAGTAAAACCGTTGAGCAGTGACACGCCGATACCGGCCGCCATCAATGTAGGATCAGCCGCAGTGCCTGCATTAAAATTGTCGATGATTTGATCCCATATTGC
The DNA here is from genome assembly GCF_057657925.1 of Lederbergia sp. B243.17. Lineage (NCBI taxonomy): Bacteria > Bacillati > Bacillota > Bacilli > Caryophanales > Bacillaceae > Lederbergia > Lederbergia sp. B243.17. The sequence continues at coordinate 22,658 of NZ_JBWBKF010000076.1, read as the reverse complement.
CGCTCCGCCGCCCTCGCCCCGGAACAGCCCTTGCCCCAGCATCAAACCGATGAGCGCCCGCAGCAAGTAAAGCGGACCTAAAAGAATTAATAAGATCGTCATGAATTCCTTGAACCGGCCTTTGAATAATTGAAAAACCGTGTCCAAAATCTTGCCGAAGCTTTTCGGCGAGTTTAAATTCGATTCCAAATTTGCATCCTCCTCTTTCCTGTTATACCGCCTATTCTACCATCACTTCCGACTCATTTTTACCGTAAATGAAGAAATAGGCAGAAAATCCCGTTTATCGATCGGTTTGCTCAGACGAGCTTTTGCCCGCAATTTGAGCAGAAATTGGCTCCGCCCGTTTTCTCCCCGCAATTCGGACAGAAATTCGGTCTCTTGCCATCTGACGCGGCTGCCTGCTGTGCCGAACTGCCGCTTTCGTTGCCGGCCCCTTTCATGTTCTTCATCATCTCATTGGCCATGTTCATCCCCATCATCATGCCGGCCATGTCAGCTGCCGCTCCGCCGCCCTGTACTTTTCCGGAGGCGATTCCGTCCGCTACAGAAATCTGCTGGTATTTGCCGACATCGGTGACCATTCCGTGTGAAGCCGTCTTGTTGATCATCTTTTGAACCTCTTCCGGGTAATTGAAGCTCATGACGTTAAAACCGGTAATCGTCATGCCAAGATCCAATAATTCCATGTCGAGGTCCTCGCGGATTCCCTTGGAAATTTCTTGGGCATTCACCTGAAGATTGAACATATCCTTCCCTTCCCGGGAGATCCACTTCATCAGAAGCTGGTCAAGAACGGCTGTAATTCGCAGTTTGACATCGTCGACCAAGTAGCGATCTTTCACGCCGGCGACCTTATCGATCAATGCCACATAATCATTCACTTTAAAAGAAAACGTTCCGTTCGCCCGGATCGGCATCCCGCCCGGAAGCTCCGGTGCTGGAAGGAGAATTGCACTTTTCGTTCCCCATTTAACCGTGAATTCCTTCGTATTGACGAACAATACCTCAACACGCATCCCGCTGTTGAAGCCGAACTTGAACCCTTTTAGCGTTGACAGGAACGGAATGATCTCCGACTCGATATTGTAATCCCCATCATCTTCGAAAATCCCTTCAACCCTGCCGTTATTAAGGAAGATTGCATCCTGGCCAGGCCTGATGATCAGCCTTGAGCCGCGTTTGATCTCGCGATTCCCCCATTTCCAAAAAATCATGTCATCCCTGAATTCTTCCCATTCCACCACGTTGGCGAATTGATTCGAAAAGATCCCCATTCTTCTTCACTCCTTGCTTGTATATTGCCGGATCAGAAGCTTCCTCTGCTGCCGCTGTGCGAGTGGCCGCCGCCAGTTCTTCCGCCGCCTCCACCGCTGCTGAACCCGCCACCGCCAGAACTCTTCTCCGGTTTTTTCGTCTTCGTCGTAACTGTTTTGATGTAGCGATCGTGCTTTTGAAGCACACCGGATCCTTCGCCATCCAGATAGGTGCTAGCGTCGACCGTCCTTTTCCCGCCTGAGTTGATCGCAAGAATCCCGACTACGATTCCGCCGACTGCAACTGCCACGAGTACTTGAAACCAGAGGTCAAAGATCGGCCAGTCGGGGTTTGCCCACGACACATAGTTCATATACCGGTCCGCCTGATCCAGATACAAGCTCATCGCCCCGTAATAATCCTCGCTCCCAAGCAACGGCAGAATGTCGGCATTAATTTTATCCATCCGCGAATCATCGAGGTATTTCTCGGCTTTGTAAAAACCGGCAAGATACGTCTCTCGGGCTTCCATGTTCACCGTCAGGATGGCCGCATTGCCGTGAGGCTTGTCAAATCCCGGAGCCATGTCATCATAAAAATCCTGGGTAAACAGCTTAACGTCCTTTTCAGATTTGGTCGTCACAACGATGAAATCCGTCTGCCGCTTTTCACTCAGCTTTGCCGCCTTTTCTTCAATTGCTGCCTTTTCCTCTTGCGAAAGCAGGTTCGCCTCATCATACACAAGCTGTTTTTCAGCAGCGGCCGAAAGAGGCAGCCAGCCTGATGCGAGCAAAAGAACAAAAAGGAAAAGTACGGATAGGAGTGCTCTCGTTTTTCTCACCAGAAACCGCCTCCCATCGCAAACGATGCCGTTTTCAAAGCAAGAAAAACAGTCGCCGCAATTCCGCCAAACCATATGCCGGCTTTGCCCCAGCTGATCGGCGGCTTTCCGACCACCTTGCCCGTTTGTCCGTTCATTGCAAAAATATGCTCCGATTTTGCAAAATCGTAGTAGACCATCCAGACAGGAAGGAGCGTATAATACGCACGCCGCCGATTCGTATCGATCTTTTTCTGCTCATAGTTGATGGATGAGTACCCGGAAAAAGTGGAATGAATGTATGTATCGATATAGTCGGAAATTTTGGAAGCGGCCCTTGGCTGAAGCTCCTTGTCATCGTATTGGTATTTTTCAGCGAGATAGCCGGCAAGATAAGGAGTCTTGAAGTCTTTCAGTTCATTATAATAGTAAGGTTCAAGCTTATCCATCAATGCATCGTCCATTTTCATCGACGCATCCGCAGGGACTTTCTCATATTCCAGATTGATTTTCCTATAGACATCATAATAGCTCGTTTCCGTATAATCATAGTCGCCGCGGGAATAGGTGCGGATCTTTGTTGCGGTTGCCGATACATCAATCTTGCTGTTGAAGTCATAAAGCCAAAACGGCACGTACATACCCGTAATCGATTTGATCCGGTTCGCCGCTTTGAACTCCTGTGGGGCAAGCTTGCCTTTGCGGCACCATTTGCGGAATGATTCGGCCGCCTCTTCCTTGCTGATCATGAAGGGAATAACTTTGGCTGGTGCCAGCGTGCCCGACACCCTTTCCGCAAGCACAACACCCGCATCGCAGAAACTGCAATTTGTTGCTACCGTGTCAGGGTCAGTGAGGATCACTGCCCCGCAATTGTCGCAATGGTATTCCTTCGCATCCTCCTCCGTTAAAGACATATGGATGAGGTCCTCGGAAAATGTCTCAATATTGTCTTGGTGTCCGCAGCTTGGGCAGGATAACGTCCCGCTTTCGGCATCAAATTTCATGTCGGAGCCGCAATTCGGACATTTATAATGGATGACCATGATTCTCCTCCCCCTTTCTTGAAAAAGCGGAGCGGGAAGGAAGCCCTCCCCGCTCCTTTCGTTTATTCTTTATGGGCCAAACTCGCCTTCAGTGCAGCCAGTTCATCTTCGACATCTGGTTTGGAGTCATACTTTGCCGCCAGGTCCTCTACTTCATCCGTCGGGACCGCATTCAGCTCCGACAGGGCATTCGCCTCGTCAAGGATCCGGTTTGCTTTTTCTTCCATCCGCTCAAAGGCATCGATCGATTGGCCAGCCCCTCCGAGTGAAGAACCCATTTTGTTCATTCGGCTCTGCGTCTTGGCGACCGACAGCTTCGCTTTGATCATAGATCTTCTTGACTCAAGTTCTCCGATATCGCCGACAAGCTTGTCGTGCATCTGTCTCATCTGGGTCGTGTTCCCTGCAGCTAGCTGATACGCCTGCTCAAGTTCCTTTTCTTTTGCCGCAAGCTCTGTTTTCCGTTCAAGGAACTTCCTCGCATCGCCTTCATTTCCTGCTTCCAGCGCCTTGATGGCGTACGACTGCATTTTTTCAACATCCGCCTTGCACTCATCCAACTGCCGTTTCGCCCGTTTTTCCTCCGCCATGATTGAAGCAGTCTCGCTTTTCACTTTACCGAGGTCGCGGTTCAGATTGCGCAAATATTGATCGATCATCTTCTCCGGATCCTCCGCCTTATCCAACAGAGCATTGATATTGCTTGACATGATATCTTTGAATCTAGCTAAAATTCCCATATTCAACTCTCCTTCTTTACGTTAGTAATAAGTATACGGCTGTTTCAACGTGAAAGATTCATTTTGGTTATCCGCCTGTTAAAAATATGACAATTGACCTATAGTCAAAAGTCTGAATGTTCCAGAAGGATGAATAATCTGACTCGGGTTTCGCCAAAAAAGCCAAAGGTGCTTTTGGCATTTCCTTTGGCTTTACAGGATTGCAAGAATAAAAGGATGGGGAGCTTGCCTGCTCCTCTTCCTTTGGCTGCTGTGGACGATAAACGTCGCCTTCTGCTCTCAGTTTCTTCTAGCTGCAGGCGCCAGTCCCTCGAGGTCGCTTCGAAAAAGATCAGGTGGGTTGGAAAGCACCCACCCGCTCTTTTCCTCCAGCGCTTGTCGGGTCTTGTCGGGCGCCTTCCGCTTTAGTTTCATCCAGCTGCAGGCGCCAGGGGCTCGAGGTCGCTTCGGAAGGTCACGGGTGGATTGGAAATCATCCATCTGTGTCCTTCCTCCAGCGCTTGTCGCCCCTAAGCAGGCGCCTTCCGCATTTGGTTATTCCTCACCAATGATTTTTACTTCTGTTTCCAGGTCTACGCCGAATTTTCCTTTGACGGTTTTTTTCACGTGTTCGATTAGCTGGAGGTAGTCGGTTGAGGTGGCTTGGTCGATGTTGACCATGAAGCCGGCGTGTTTTTTGGATACTTCGACGCCGCCGATTCGGGTTCCTTGTAAGCCGCTGTCTTGGATCAGCTTGCCGGCGAAATGGTTGGGCGGACGCTTGAAGACGCTGCCGCATGACGGGTATTCGAGCGGCTGCTTGGACTCCCGCAAAAATGTATTCTCATCCATCTTCGCCTTGATTACGGCAGGATCCGCTTTTTCCAGTTCAAATACCGCATCTACGATAATATGGTTTTCTTTTGCAAAAATACTGTTGCGGTAGCCAAAATCAAATTCGCCTTTTTTCAGTTCGAACATCTCGCCGGTCCGGGTGATCACCTTGGCACTGACGAGCACATCCTGGACCTCACCGCCGTATGCGCCCGCATTCATGATCAGGGCGCCTCCGACTGTGCCCGGAATGCCGCAGGCGAATTCGAGACCCGATAATTCATAGGCAAGAGCTAGCCGTGAAACATCAATGATGCTCGCCCCGCTTAATGCCGTGATACGATTTCCTTCCACACTCATGCCGTCCATGTTTTCCAGGCTGGCAACAATGCCTCGGATTCCGCCATCACGGATGATTACATTCGTTCCGCGTCCGAGAATCGTCAGCGGAACCTTATTCTTATGTGCATACTCAACGAGCTTCTGCAGTTCGTCTGCGTCAACCGGCATCACATATAGATCACACACTCCGCCAGTTTTGATAAATGTATGTTTGGAGAGCGGCTCTGATACGAGTATGCCGGCATGCTCCAGCAATGCCTCCAACTCTTGTTTAACGTTCATTTTGTCAAAATTCATCATTATGCCTCATACCTTCTTATTTAAAATCCTACTCTTCAAATCTTAAAGGAAACGGCGAGTCAAATCAATGGCGAACCTCCGTCCCTTTCTCAGTATATACGTCCAATGAATTTTTGTTCACAAACACAGAGAGGCCCATGGTAAAATAGACCAAACTCCAATCAGAAACAAACATATATGCTACAAATTTGAATGGCACTAACAAACGAAGGGAATCGAAAGAGTATGAAAGCACAGAAAGAATTCTTCATTAACTGGGGTGTCATCTCCATCCTTCTCGGCATTTTGTATGGAGTAGTTTTTGCCCAGCTTGATAAGCCGGACGATGGGATAAGCGGTCCGGAAACGAGCATATTATTCATGATTTATTTCCTGCTCGGCTTTGGTTTTAATACGATTTGCAGCCTGCTCCTTTTACTGTCAACCTGGGTCGCAAAGGGAGTCCTTCGCACTCGTCTCCTGCTCTTTGCTATTTCCAGCCTTCTTGTCACAGGAGCGGCCTATTGGCTCGTAAAGGAATCTGCAGTTTTACTCTTGCTGCTCACTCCATCGGTGCTTGCCGGTCTTGCAGTGAAACTAGAACTGTCGCCAAATTGAAAAGAAAATATAGTTCACGGAGGTGAAAAAATGCGAAAAGTTTATCTGGATAGAGCAGAAATTCTTGGAGCCATAGCTGTGTCTTTAGAAGATACTGAGGTTATATTCGCAGGAACAACAATGTTTCCTATGAGTGTCCAGCATAGAAATGAGGAGTATCAAAAATATGCTGACGACTACGATATTCAATTTATATTTGACGATGCCGTTCCCCAGGTTGAATTTTTTACGGTTCCACATGTGGATATTATGGCAATAGACAGTAACGGCGGATTTATCGGAACCGTTGGCCGACAATCTGACCTGGAAACTGACGCGCCCATTTGTTACATCAATAAGGACTTAGAGTGCTTTATCCTTGCAGAAAACGGAGAACAATTTTTGAGCACTAGAGAATCATGGCAAACCAACTTGAAACCCTTTGATAAAATTACCGTTTATCGTTCGAAGGTAGAAGCAGAAAAGGAACTGGAATTCTTTGATTTACGGTCATTTGGAAGAAGTTCAGGTAATCTGTAAATATTAAAGGCGCGATTATTGCATTAAAAAAGGATAGATGACAGGAATTCGAATCCCGTTCATCTATCCTCTCTTTTGGCTTATTACTTACGCTTCTTCGTCTTCTTCATCCATCATCGCTTCCAAAGCCTGTGATACCTTTTCAAACTCTTCGTCGCTTTCAATGGCGGCAAGATCTCCGTCCTCATCAAGCTTCAGGAAGAAAATATCGAAGTCTTCCTCGCTCATCTCCCGGATGTCTTCCACAAATCCGACCGCCATATAGTCTGTTTCGTCCAGTGTCAGTGTAGCGAGCACCTCTACCTCATGTTCTTTTTCGTCCTCATCTGTAATGGTGAACACTTCACCGATTTCAATTTTTTCCATCGTCAAATCCCCTCCCGTCTACGACCTTTCTGTACTGTACTATTTGTTTTCCCCAATTGAAAGCAATTTATCCTGAATTCACCAAGAAATTTGCTTGGAGAGAACCAGTAGTGTATAGATAAGAATGAAGGGAAATACATACAAGAATCATCGGGAAAGAGAGGAGAAAAAAATGAAACCATTTAGCAGAAAAATTGCGGTCATCGGCACCGGTTTTGTCGGGGCAAGCTATGCATTTGCGCTTGTTGCCCAACAAATGGCAGCGGAAATTGTCCTGATCGACCTTAACGAAGAGAAAGCAAAAGGGGAAGCCCTCGACCTGAATCACGCCATGCCGTTCGGGTCTCCGATGAAAATCAGTACCGGCCATTATGCCGATTGCAAAGATGCCGACCTTGTTGTCATTACGGCGGGAGCAAACCAGGCGCCAGGCGAAACTCGGCTCGATCTCGTCCATAAAAACATCAAGATTTTCGATAAGATTGTAAAAAGTATTATGGAAAGCGGGTTTGATGGCATATTGCTGATTGCGACCAACCCGGTCGACATCCTCACACATGCGACGTGGAAAGCATCCGGCCTGCCGAAGGAGCGTGTCATCGGCTCAGGGACGATTCTTGATTCAGCCCGATTCCGTTACTTGCTGTCCGATTACTTTGATATCGACCCGCGAAATATTCATGCCTATATAATGGGAGAGCATGGCGACACAGAGCTTCCCGTATGGAGCCATGCCCAGATCGCAACCGTACCAATCCAGCAGTTTTTGGACGTAAATAGTGTCGAGGAAGTCGCCTCACATCCTGATATGCAAGCGATTTTCACTAACACCCGCGATGCCGCCTACCAGATCATTAACCGCAAAGGCGCCACCTATTACGGCATCGCGATGGGGCTCGTCCGCATCACAAAGGCGATCCTTAACGATGAACACTCCATCTTGACCGTCTCCGCCTATCTTGACGGCGAATACGGTGAAAGCGGCGTTTACATCGGGGTTCCTGCCGTCATCAACAAACACGGCATCCAAAGTGTCATTGAACTCGAACTGAACGACACGGAAAAAGAACAATTCCGCCGCTCGGCATCGACGCTGAAAGAGACATACCGGGAAGCAATGAAATAACGCATTGTGAAGCGACCTGTAAAAAGCGCGGTCTCACTGCCGCGCTTTTCTACATTTCTATAATCGATAGAAAATAAAATCCAAAACGATGAAAAAAAGGATGGTTGCATTGAACATTTTATGGGATTTTGACGGTACATTATTTGATACGTATCCTGCTTATACGGACCTCATCTCTCAAGTATTGGGAGAAACAATAGAGAAGCAGGAAATCTATGAGAAATTAAAAGTTTCCTTTTCACATGCCGTTCAGTTTTATAACCTGTCAAACGAACAAGCTGAAGAGATTCAGAGAGGCTATAATACAGCTCTGCCCATAGAGATGAAGCCCTTTAGCGGTGTGGAAGAAGTTTTGAAGTTTGCCGATAAGAATGTCATTGTCACGCATAAGCACAGAGAAGGCGTCGATGCCATTTTAAGATACTACGGTTTTGAACCCTATTTTACGGAAATCATTACGATCGACGATGGATTCCCTCGTAAGCCGGATCCGGCGGCCTATCAATTCCTCCATGAAAAGCACGGAATCGACCTTGCAATTGGAGACAGGGAATTGGATCTGCTGCCAGCAAAAGAACTGGGCATTTCAACGTGCAACTTCCAAAACGATGCAGTTGAAGCAGATTATCATCTTCAGGACTACGAGGAATTTTTCCAGGTCATAAAACCGGAAATTCAACCACGCTCGCTTTAAAATAAAAATGTTGCTGGGACATAACAGGTCTCTAATCAGGTGAAAGAGGCAAATTTTCGTCAACCTTTTGATTCCGTTTAGACGAAGCTTCAACCATCTGCCTCACTTTCGCAATAATGTCAGGGCCCTCTGTCGTTTGAATCGTCTTCCCGTTATAGTTATGGGCAACCTAGAATGTGAAATCGCTAGTTTAGTAGCTGTTCTGTTGGCATGCCTATCGAGAAGATGGTAGCAATAAGCACCTCGGGAGTGGAAAAATGAAGAAACTGAAAGAATTGATTGGGATGGCGGCCGTTACAGTATTATTCAGCCTGTTTACATGGGCTCTGGCGGCGTCCTATGTGGAGGAGTACAATCTCTTTTCGTCTGAGAAAGCGACTGTCACCATTGTCGATAAATCAGGAGCAAAAGGCTTATACACGCCCCCCGCCTATTATGTGCGGGTCGAATTGCCGAACGGGGAGGAATCGCCGTACCTGAACCGGATTTCCAAGAAGCGGATGAACGAACTCAAGATCGGAGATTCCATCACCGGGTACTCGACCCGTCCGTCCGATTTTTCCACAGTCCGGGACATTGTCGTGGATAGCATATTCTATCTATTGGGGATTTTCGCACTTGGATTTATTGCCTTCTGCTGCCTCATTGCAACGGTACTTTCCATTCCTGCATTGGAGCAATGGGAACGAAAGGGCTCGTACTTGCGGCAGGCGAAACGGAAACGAAAGAGACGGCAGAAAAGGAAGACGAAAAAGGAAAGAAACGGCTGGAGGATTGTAGGTGTCGTCCTTGTGATCTTTCTTCTGTTCTTGTGGCGCTTCCTCTTGAACCTTATCCGCAAACTGACGCCGCTTGGTAAAACGCAAACGGAAGCCATGATTTTCGACCGCTCTGCGGATGTCTCCTATCGCAAGTACCAAGATTCCGCTTACGAACTGACCATTGCCTTCGAGGACCAGACAGGCGATAACATCCAGGTGATCAAAAACGTCACAAGACACACCTATCAGCAGTATGACCTCGGTGACAAACTGCCGATCGCCTACCAGAATGCAAACCCGTATGATGTGTTCGTCCGCGGCACTTCCTTCCCGGATGTGCTCCAAGCACTAATGACCTGGGAATTGTTCTTCTACATCGTTGCGATTGCTGTCACGCTGTTTGTCGGGTGGGCATTTTATGATAGCCGGTTGAAGGCGAAATGGCGGAAGAAGAAAGAATAGTTGTCACCCTTTTCAATCTCCTCAAAAAACAGGCGCTGCTTGGCGTGAACCTTGCAAGTGCCTGCCTTCTCATGCCTATCCTGCATTTCTATAGGGTCGTCATAAAAAGAGACAAAGCGTAATCCCTTCACGCTTTGTCTCTTTCTTGATTTGGTATATAAATTTCCATCGTCAACCCTATCGTTTCAAAACTTTATTCGATCGCAATGCCAATCACGTTTCTGCCTGCTTCCACCTGGCAAATTCAAAATCTCCGTCATGCACTGTGATGCAGCCCTTCTCAATCCAAGCAATTCGTAAAATGAGATTTTGCAAGGAATACCGCATGGATTACGGCAATCAAGGTTCCTTAGAAATCTTCCAGCGTCTCTACCAGCACTTCCCGGCGTTCGATGTCCAGATGGTTTGTCGGTTCAAAGAGCACGAGCAGATAGAGATCCTGCTGATTACGACAGTATATTAGGAACATTGCAACGCCGCATTTGAAAGGCGGAACGATAGCTTCAAACTGAGCAACCCGCCCGCATAGTAAGCCACCCATCCCCCGTAGAATAGCCATTTGAGTGGAAGCAAGTTTTCGTTATTATTTTTTCCTCGGCCAAAAAAAGTAAGAGATTGAGATAATGAAGAAAGGTGAAATTGAGGGCATCAATTTCACCTTTCTCTTTTTATTGTTTTAGATCTATCAGATGTTTCAGCTGCGTTTTCACGTAAGCTTACAACATTAATTCATAATGTAAAAACTGTGTATCCTTTTCATAGCCATGTTTTTCATACAACCTTTGCGCAGCTAGATTGTCCGGTGCCGTGCATAAACTTATGCTTTTAGCATTCGTCTCAAGCGCGTACTCCTTTGCCTTCTGTAAAAGAATTTCCCCTATTCCTTGATTTCTTGCTTCCGGGGCAACAAACAAATCATTTAGAATCCACATTTTTTTCATCGAGATAGATGAAAAAGTGGGATAAAGTTGAGTAAACCCGATATACTTCCCCTCGTTTACAGCGACGAAAATGGCAGAATCTCCATTCTCTATCCGTTCCTTTATGTAACTTTTCGCTCCTTTTACGTCCGACGGCTGTTCATAAAACATTCGATAGGCATTGAACAAAACCGAAACCTCATCAAGATCTTTACTGGAAGCGTGAATTACATGAATCATCGTGTAACCTCCTTATTATTTTTTCCTCGGCCAGACAAAGTATGAAATGGAAATAATATTATCAATAATGACAATCAAGCCCCAAAGTTTCAGCACATCGAGAAGAACGGTTGTATCTGTTTTGCCATCCAAATAATAATACATCCCTAACAACATAGCTCCGCCGATGATATACGCCAAAACATGCAGCAGCGACCCTTTCATGCTGTGTTTTGCATAGTCGAAGCCGATCCGGCGAACAGGCTTCGGACCTTGCCGTTTCACATAGTACAGAAATCGTTCATCCGCCCACCGGATCATGCTTTTTCCGTACACGATGGACACAGCAAGATAAATCGGCGCAATCGCATGAGCGGTGGTCGGAACCGCTCCCCTATACGTATCAATGCCCGTCACGACAAGTAACACCACATCCACGACCGGAGTCATCGCCAACAGAAAAAGACCTGCTTTTTTCTGGTTAAGAATATACCTCGTCACCAGTCCCGCTACAATAAAGACCCAGAATCCGATTTCACAAGCAATAATCGTCCACGCAATAAAATTCATAAACTGCCTCCCTAACCCCAGTTGTTCGATATATTTACAACCAGCTATTAGGTACTATACTTCAACAACTCTGTAAAAGTTTCATTAAATCGTCCTGCACAGAGAAATTGTTGCTTTTCTGTATCGTTTTTAAAAATAAGCTTCTCAGCTTATCGGCCGAAAGCAGTAACTGATCAGCCGTAATCCCAGCAGGATAGGATGAAAGAAACTCTTCTATAAATTTTTGGTTTAACGTTTCATAGGCTTTAAATTGGTGCAGTTTCACCTTTTCATCCAATGCTTCCATCGTGAGAAGATGATCCCGCATCGCCTCCAACATTTTCGATGCATAAATCAGGTTATTCCTTTTGACTTCTATCTGGAAACGCCACATGCTGAATATAAATTCAAAGCAGAGATCTTCAGGAACATCATATTTTGCATCGTTTGCAGCGAAACGTTCTTGTTCCGCAGCCATTTCCCTTGTAACATTGCCTGTTTTATCGGCAATCACTTTCCACAATGGCGACCGTACACTTAGAAAGGATGTCGGCAGCACGGAAATATTAAATTCCAATTTATTCTCTAAAATGGCGATGATGATATAAACATTTTCACGATGCTTTTTAGCTTTGATATAAATGGCGCCAAAGTCCTCCAGGCATTGATGGACATAGTCCTTTAGACGTTCGACAGTTTCCCGTTCAGCCGTGGAAACCATTAAATCAATGTCTGAATAGATGTCACGGTACCCAGTGACACCAGAGCCGATCCTGACCACACCTTCCACCATTTCAAACGAGGTTAACGCAGATACAATGCTGTTATACAGTCTGTCTCTTTCCTGTGAACTGTACATTTGCTTTGAATTAGCTTCCAATCCCACACATGACAACCATCTCCTTTTGATTCTAATTTCGAGAAGGAGCGCGAAAGTTCCTCCTACAGAGATGGAGGCCTATCAGGCATTGTATTCGCCAGAATGATATAAATGAGCAGACTGGCAGGTAAATTGATGAATAGAAGCCTTACCCCAAGTGATGAAATACCAAAATATTCAGCGATGCCGCCACAAACTCCTTGGATTGACCGGTCAGTAGAAGATTTCCATAACGTCCTTTGCATAAAAACCTCCACTTTTTTGGTTAGTAAATTATTCCTTCATTGACGTATGTCGTGCAACTCCAGTGGGCTGAGCCCGTTCTTTTTTCGCCTTGCCAGCCCTTCTTCTGCAGCTCTTTTGCAATCATCAGATTGAAAATTTCGTGACCGACAAGAACAACCGATGTATGTGTGTTTGCATACTGGATCAATGCTTCCGCCGCTTTTTCCGCCCTCTTCTTTGCCTCGCGATAAGACTCGCAATCTCGTGAATACCCGCAAAACCACAGACAGCGTAAAATGACGGCCCACCGATCGGGTGTCATTTTCATTCGTACCAATTTGCCGGAAGGAACCGGCAGCTCCGTTTCGCGGAACAACGGGTTCGAAATGGATGCTGTTTCTTTTTGTAACAATCGGGCTGATTCGACCGCCCTTTTTAAATCGCTTGTGATTACAATGTTGGCGGATTGGATTTTTTCAAGCGCAGCGCTCGGATACTCCGTTTCCTCGAAGACCCCATGACTGTCATACTGATCAATCCAAGCGCCTACCCCTTTGCAATCGATCCTGCTGTTTTCCGTGCACAAGGAACGCCCGTGCCTGATAAATGAAATCTCCATAAACAATCTCCTAAGCTGTTTTATTGCTTCTCTTCATCATTGATAAAATAGACGAGATGATCGGTCCATGCTTCGTTTTCATAGACAAATGCTTTTCTTAAACACTCATATTCCATGCCAACGCTTTTGGCCAGCTGAACCGATGGAGCATTATCAAGATTGATATGCGCTTCAATCCGATGATAGTTTAGCCCATCGAAAGCAAGCTGAATCGCTGCCTTCAATGCTTCCTTGCCATACCCTTGCCGCCAATACTGATTATGGAGCGTATAGCCGCATCTTGCCCATTGAAAATCCTCTCTCATGAGCGTCGAAAAATCGATGGCCCCCAAGTGAGCGCCATCTTCTTTCCGAAAAACGCCAAAAACATATACTTTATCGTCCACGGCCAAGCTTTGATGATTCTTCACCAAGTCGTCGAACCATTCTCTAGTGCAAATGCTCATATCAATCTTTCCATCATCGTATTTATGCTGTGAGGGAAGACGGTTTTCAAACCCAGATAACCACACAGGGTAATCTTCGGGTTCGAGAGGACGGACAATCAATCGATTCGTTTCTATAAAAAGGTTGAACTTTTCCAAACAAACACCTCATCGCTTCTAACCTACATCTCTCCATCTATTATGACTTTGCATGATAGATGGTTTACTAGCTGTTTTACAGCCTTTACTGGCAATGCTAATTGCAACGATGTTTCCCTTTAAATAATGAAATACTCGGTCACCTTCTTTTACTCTGTCATTCTTCTCCTAGAATGCGGCACATTGCCTCCTTTATCTTGTTGTGGTTACCAAATAACCCCAAGGTCTTTTTCTTCTTGGTAGGTGTGGCCTTGCATAACAATGAAATTATTCAAATTACTTCCCGCTAAACCTACTTATATTAAAATTTCCATTTAACATTAAATGTATATTGAGCCTCGTCTACCTTTCTCATTGTTGAACTGTCAGAAACGTTTGTCTGATGGACATACTATCTTAACCTTATACAATTAAAATCGTATCAGATGAGCAATCCCATTTTTCATTTGTTCTTGTTCATTCTTTCTTCGTGTCAGAGTTCTCTTAGTGATTCCTGTTATCTCTTCAACCTCCTTATATGTATAAGTTTCAAGGAGTTTTATGGCATGTTGTACTTGCTGTTTGGAATGTTTTCGTGGTCTTCCTTCTCGAAAATCATCACTCTGCTTTGCAAGTGCCTTACCTTCTTGTGTACGTTCAACAATAAGGTTTCTTTCCATTTCAGCAACTGCTAGAAGAGTTTGCAAGAAAAACCTTCCCATTGTCGTGTTTTCCAATAAACCTACATTAAGCACATGAACCTTTATACCCTTCTCAAAAAGGCTTTCAATGATTTCAATTCCCTCTTTCGTATTTCGAGCAAGGCGGTCAAGCTTTGTCACTACCAATGTGTCACCCTCTTTTTAATTCACCGAGCAACTTCTTTAACTATGGTCTATCTGTTTTTGTTCCTGTGAACTTCTCTTCAAAGGTAGTCTCGCAACCTTCTTTTTATAGTTCCTTTTTTTGTACAGTAAGGTCTTGAGCAATTGTTGAGATCCTCGCATATCCATATTTCATCTTTTTTAACCTTCATATTTCACTATGTTTTGACACCTTTTAATAAATTGATATTACTGTATACTAAAATAGTGTAAACAGTATTAAGTTTTGTCACCGAACATTAATAATAGGTATATTGTTACCCCTAGTTACAAAATATCGTTTTTCCTATAAATATTATGTAGTAAAATAAAGGAAAACTGTGAGTTGTGAGGAGTTGTATTAGTGAGCAAAACAAAAATAAATAAAATTGAAGCAGCAATTTTTTTAGGTGTTAGTGTTGAACTTATTGACTATTTTACTAATAATTGCCCTAAGTCCGGAGAGAGTAGAACTTTACCAGTTGAAAGAACAGATCATGGAGATTTTTTTTTAAGAGACGATCTCACCCATTATTCTGTTTACCTTAGTAAACCTTGGCCTCGACCAAGAAGTGGTACTAGACCAACCATACCTACCGCTATAAGAGAGGATATCAAAAGGGAGTCACATCACGCATGTGCTATTTGTGGACATATGGAGAATGGTGAAATAGCTCATATAGAGGCAGTAGCAAGAACGTATAATAACAGTCCAGAAAATCTAATATTACTGTGTCCTAATCATCATTCGCAGTACGACTATGGTTATAAACCTGCAAGTAATGTAACGTTTGAAGAAGTTAAAGCCGCAAAGATACTTAAGCGAAACTCACGAAAGCGTATGCTTCAATTTGAAGCGAATGCTACTAATAGTTTAATAGAACTAATAAACACTATAAATAATATTAAAAATGCCCTTGAAAACGAAACCAACGAGAACATCAAGGACATATATCTTAACGAAGCAAAGCAGTTGCTTGTTAAGATCCCAGAGGTAACAAAAAGTGCTATAGAAGCAGCTAAAAGAGATTCAACTAATACCGAAACCGATAAAATTGTTTTAAACTCAATTCCAAACCTAACAAAATCGGTGGCAGGTAAAATGCAAGAATCATTTGATAAGGAAGAAATTAAGGACATAATGTCAGAAGTACTCAGTCAAGCACAAGCTATTATTATAGATATCGAGGAAACATTTTGTCCCAGATGTCGAGGAAAGGGAACTACTGGATTGATTGGCAATTTATGTGCATATTGTAAGGGTTCTTGTTATGTTAGTACACAGCAAGCAAATGATTATGATGAATCAAACATAGATGAAGTCGATTGTCCAAGATGTTATGGAGCAGGAACTACAGGGCTGATTGGCGATTTATGTGCATATTGTAAAGGTTCTTGTTTTGTCAGTACACATGAAGCAAATGATTATGATGAATCAGATATTGATGAGGTGGATTGTCCAAGGTGTTATGGAAAAGGAACTACCGGATTGATGGGTAATTTATGTATCTATTGTAAAGGTTCTCAAACCGTAAGTGGTGAACAAGCTTCACAGTATGATGAAACAGAGATAGATGAGGTGGGTTGTCCAAGGTGTCATGGAAAAGGAACTACTGGATTAATTGGGGTTCTATGTGCATACTGTAAAGGTTCTCGTTTTGTCAGTACAAAGGAAGCAAATGACTATGATGAATCAGTTATTGATGAGGTTAATTGTCCAAGGTGTTCTGGAAAAGGAACTACCGGATTGATGGGTAATTTATGTATCTATTGTAAAGGTTCTCAATTCGTAAGTAGTGAACAAGCTTCACAGTATGATGAAACAGAAATAGATGAGGTGGATTGCCCAAGGTGTCATGGAAAAGGAACTACTGGATTAGTTGGCGACATTTGTAAACTTTGTAAAGGCGAACAGGTAGTGTCTCCAGAAACGTTTAAAGCTTATAAAGAGCAGTTCAATTGATGAAGTTAAACAAAATGCTTTGATAAAATCAATAAGTGACAATCTTTTACAACTATCCAATGCGGAGAATAATAAGCACAATCAAAATAAGACATCCAACTAATTTGGATATCTTTATCACTCCCCATTTTGAAATTCCTAAATTGCTAAACTCGCTCCACTGCCTAGAGTAATTTTACTTTATTATAAATAAAATATCCAATTTACACCATAATTTCTTTCTTAACATGTACCAAAGTGGGGTAGTCTATTCTTATTAATATCACAGTTTTATTAGTTTTAGACTGCCTAGTTTTGAGTACAATCAATATTCTTCAATACGTTCCAATATGAATAAAACCTATAGCAGGGTTAGCATGTTTTTTCTAAGCCAAAGTCATAAACCAATAAATATAATAAAACAGCCTATAAAAATAGGCTGTTCTGACTTATTTACCTTTTTCCATTTCACTAACCCTAATATCCTTCAATAGTTCATCAATATCTCTATATGTTAGATTTTCTTGTTCAATGATTTGGTATATATATTCTTTTGTTAGTAGGGTACTACCATTTTCTTTTGCAATCATACTTCTTATTTTCCTTAGTACTTGAGTTATTTTAAGGGATAATTCTCTAATCTTATCAACTTCTAAATGATATAGTTCCTGTCCGTGTGGTACAGCTTCAGTGTGGATTTTATCCTTATGACTCAAAATAGTAACATTTACAACCTGCTCTTTTTGCAGTTCTTTTTTATGCCTGATCCAATCTTTATGTCCTAAAGCCTGTCTACAAGCACTGATTGAAATACTATGTTCTTTATCCTCTTCTGATTTTGCCTCAAAAGCCCAAATTAGATCTCTTAAAATCCATATTCCATCTGGAACGCCATCCCCAATTGGTCTTTCCGATTCAAACCCTAGAAATTCACCTAACTTACTAATCCCTTTTTCAAATTTTTCACCTTCATCATTTTGGATTAACTCTAAAAACTCATTTACTTTCTTTTCAAATTTCCCACCATTAAGCCCCAAGTTAGATATGAAATCTTCAATATTTTCTGCTTGTAAAGACAGATAGGGATCAATATTAACTACATCCTTACTATCTAGCGATAAGTGACTTATTATTTCTGCTAACCAACTTATTCCATAGGTCATTCTTAGTGCAGCAGAGTAATATTCAGAACTTAATTTTTTTGCTGAAGCAACTGTATCTTTTGCTAAATAAGCCGTATTACCAGCTAAATAATACCACCAAGCCCTATACCCATCTAATTCTTTTCCACCACTTGCTGTATCTAAAATAGATTTAACCTTTTCTAATGACCACTCTAAATCATTTTTCCACATGCCATAAACATATTCTATTTCGTACTTCACACTATCTGTTAATGCACTAGTTGATTTTTGGATTTGTTTTTCATAATCTTCTCTAATACTAGTTATAGCACTATTAATATCTGAAAATAGCTCTTTATCATACATGATATCATTCATAAGTGAAATGACTTCCTCAATTGACTCAAAATTCTCAGAATTCTGAAGGCCGAAATCGATTTCCGCTTGGATTTCTGGATGAAATCCTCTTAGATTGTCGTTATTAGCACAAAACTTAAGTAAGGCTGGATCAACCATTAGAACATTCGCAAAATCATCACTAGAGCGTGTACATCTCCCTAATGCCTGAGTAATCCTTGTCTTTACCAACTCTTTTAAAAGAATGTTTGCATTTAGCCTATTCCACAGAAATCCTTCTTGAAGATTGGTTGCTTCTGGCATTCCGTATAGTACTAATAAGCGACATGACTCCTCAGAAAGGTCAATTCCATCATACCTTGAAGTTAATAGAAGCACAGCTCGTTCCTTACTTGTAAAAGGGTTTAGATTTTCTTCGATTTCTGATGCTTCAACAATAGGTATTTGTGGATACACTTTGGAAAACTCTTGTTTAAAGTAGCTTGATGTTCTGTTATCGGGACATAAAACTAATGCCCTACCATGTTTATTAATTGCATTAAAAGTTAATTCCAATGATTCGCTTTTATTGAATTTCCTATTAGGAAACAGTATCAACCTTCTACCATTACTGTATTTATCCCAACCTTTAGGAATGGGAATCTTACTAATTTTTTTAATTCCAGTAATTCTTTCAAGTTCTCCACCTTCCCCTAATGTTGCTGACATAAATATTCTTTGCTTGGCATTTGCAAAAGGGGAATGTGTAAGTGTAGGAGGGCTTAATGGTCTAATGTTTATTTCTCCCCAAGAAAAGAATAGTTGGCATGCCTCTAGATTATTCCTTATCATAGACCAAGGGTATTTAGCATTATTTCCAATTTTACTTATATTCTCATCTATATAGTGAACTAATTCTGGAAGTTTCTCTAAATATTTTGGATAGGGTAAAAGATCATATATAGGCTTGTTATACTCATAATCCTCTCTAATGATTCTTGAGTAGTTGTAATCAGAGATATCTTCCTTAAATAGCTCAATTAGACTACGGAACACTTCAGGATTTTCTCTTCTGGTTAAAGAAAATGTCCATAAGGAAGAGATGTAATTTTCAGCAGAGTGTGCATCATCAAAAATAATTGTATGTGCATCATTCAGCTTTGGATTGGTATTGAAGATAGCACTATAGGTTGTTATCGCAATTGTGTTACCTGTTAAATAATCACCATAATCCTTCTCAGAATAGTTGGCCTGCGGACCAACTAAGATACATGCTTTAATCCCATACTCCCGTGATTTTTCGTATACCTGATAAGCAAGTTGTCTAGTAGGACATAAATAAATAACTCGTTCGTTTTTGCATCTCCTTCTATACTCAGCGATTAACAAACCTACAAGTGTTTTACCCGTTCCTGTTGGAAGTTCAATTGCAACGTTACCACTATCTTTATATTTACTATAATAATCTCTCAAAATATCTGCTTGTTGTGACCAAAGACCCTTCACACTTGGAATTTGTAGCTCCCTAAATATTGATTCTGGATCTTTTTCTGTATTGTTTCTAGGCTTTGGTACAATAAAACGTGGCTTCTTTTCCATCTTTCCACCTCATTCCTCAAGATTCATATACTTTTTTATCATATTCCTCTGCCATTTCTATACACCATGTATTGGAGCAATGAAGAAGGGAAAAAATGTCGGGCATTATACTTTTGATTTGAGTATTTTTTTATCTTTGAATATATAAAGTCCTCCACCTGCTCAAGAGAGTATGTAAAAAATGTATCTTGATTTCCAATCTCGTGTTCTGTAATAAGTAGTTTCAGTAGATGTTTTTTATTGTGTTGTAGCACAAAGGAACTACTATTATGGGAGAGCATTTCTTTTATCTCCACATCCGAAAATCCAATTCTATTAAGGGCATATTTGACTTTTCTATTTTCAAAAGTTCTGGAAAGATTAGCTCTATAACCTGTTTTTACCTCACATAGAACAGCTAGCACATCATACTCCCCTAGGTGACTAAACAACCTCTCATCCCAGTCTTCCAAATCGCCCCCAATAGGTTCTTTAACATAAGGTAAACGCAAATGTGACTGCTAAACTAAAGTTAACAGTTCTTGCTAAACAGGAATAAACACTCTTCTATCAAATATCACTCCTGTTAAGTTATGCTTGTGCTTCAAGATAACTTAGCTGGGGGCTTGGAGAGATGGAGAAGATATTATTGTATCTGCAAATGCATCAACTAAAAGAGCAGGGCTTCAAAATATCCGCAATCGCAAGAAAGCTTGGGGTTTCAAGGAATACGGTCTACAAGTACGTGGGAATGACCTATGAGGAATTTATAGAGTGGATAAATTCCCTTCAGGACAGGAAGAAAAAGCTAGATCCCTTCCGGGATGAGATTCACAGCTGGCTAAAGGAACATCCAGATCTGTCATCAGCTCAAGTTGAGGACAGGCTAAGGGAGAAATACCCGAACTTGGAAGTTGGCGAGAGCACTGTGAGATTGTACGTGAAAGAAGTAAGGGATTTCTATCATATACCGAGGGTGTTGAGCAGCAGGGACTTTGAGGCTGTGGAGGAACTGCCGGAGGGCAGGCAAGCCCAGGTGGACTGGGGAGAAATGACTGTCAAGGATCTGGAAAACAAGGACGTCAAGCTGTATTTCATCACTTTCGTTCTCTCCCATTCCCGTTACAAATACGTGGAGTGGCTAGGCAGGCCATTCACTACCAGAGACACAATCCGCTGCCATGAGAATGCCTTTCAATATTTTGGAGGAATGCCGGAGGAACTGGTCTATGACCAGGACCATCTGATAACGGTCAGCGAGAATGCAGGAGACATTATGCTTACCAGCGAGTTCCAAGCGTACAGGGGCCAGCGTAAATTCCGCATGCATCTATGCCGGAAAGCCGATCCCCAGAGTAAAGGCAAGGTTGAAAGGGTCGTCCAGTACGTTAAGAATAACTTTGCCAAACACAGGCCCTTTCCAAACATTGATGCCTGGAACGAGAATTGTCTGGCCTGGCTGAAACGGACTGGGAACTACAAGATTCACGACACAACAAAAAAGAGACCGGTTGAAGTGCACGCCGTCGAAAAGCCGCACTTGACCCAAGTCTCTCCCCTGCTCTCAGACGAGAGCAACCATGTGTCCAGTATAACAAGAACTGTCGGCAAGGACAACGTTATTAAGTTTAAATCCAACAGATATTCAGTACCCCTTGGGACCTATCGGCCCAACGGAGATAATAAAGTGTATTTAGAACTGAAGGAAGAGAACCTGATCATCACTGCATTCCAAGGTGAAATCCTGGCCAAGCATAAGGTGTATACGGGAAAAGGAAAGCTGGTCAAGAGCCGCCAGCATACGCGTGACCGATCCAGAGGGATCCAGGCCTATAAAGAGACGGTCATCCAACAGTTCAAAGATGAAGAGAAAGCCATCCGGTTCATCCAGGAGATGAGTGACCGGTTCGCAAGATATGTTCGAGATCAGCTGCAGGTGGTCCAAACTACCATCCAACGTTTCCGTAAGGAAATTGATGAAGCCTTAGATATTTGTATAGAACGCAAACTTTGGAGCGCCAACGATCTCCGGGATGTAGCCATGCATCTCTCCCGCACAAAAGAAAGGAATTCCAGCACCCCTCTGGATTCCTTGGATACCAGGAACCTACCAAACTGTAACCACGCAATACCAACTTCGGCACCCGCCAGAGAATTGGACGGCTATATACAAATATTGGGAGGCACGGGGCAATGAACAGTACGATTAAAACCATACAGGATCAGTTTCGTCATCTGCGATTGGCAGAAACAGCAAACGAGCTTCCAGCCTTCCTCAGGAAGGCTGAGCAGCACTCCTGGACTTACCAAGAGTTCCTTGAGGAACTAGTAACGTTTGAATTAAATAGAAGAGAAGCGAAAAACATAGCAAGAAGAATAAAGTGGGCCAAGTTTCCCTATCTAAAGACATTAGAGGAGTTTAGGCTGGACGAGCAAAAGTCGATCAGTTCAAGGCAGATTAGCCAGCTTAGCGAACTCAATTGGCTTGAGGAGCAATATAACCTCATCCTAATGGGACCGCCCGGTGTCGGCAAAACTCATATCTCTATAGGACTTGGCCTGGAGGCCATCCAAAGGGGATTCAAAGTTGCGTTCTGCACGATGGGCGAGTTAGGGCAGCTACTCAAGACGGAAGAATATCTCTCGAAATCTCGAACTCAATTGAAAAGAATAAGAGAGTCCGATCTGGTGATCATTGATGACCTAATGTACATGGCCATGGATCAACGGGAGGCAAATCTGTTCTTCCACCTAATCAACAGTCTCTACGAACGCAGTTCCATCATTCTGACCTCCAATAAAGGACCTGATCAATGGGGAGAGCTGATGGGAGACGAAGGTATAACAACCGCTATTTTGGACAGACTCCTTCATCGGGTCGAAGTAATCCACCTGAATGAGGACAGTTATCGAATCAAACACAGAAGCACCATATTCAGAGAAGAACATGTTCAATCCTAGTTAGCAAAAAGTGTTCAAAACTACTTGACGGTAACA
>NZ_JBWBKF010000063.1:0-1231 GCF_057657925.1 Lederbergia sp. B243.17 | reverse complement strand
CATCTGACTTTTAATCAGAGGGTCGCAGGTTCGAATCCTGCATGGCTCACCATTTTTATGCGGGTGTGGTGGAACTGGCAGACACGCTAGACTTAGGATCTAGTGCCGCAAGGCGTGGGGGTTCGACTCCCTTCACCCGCACTTATTAAATCTTGACTCATGTGATGCCAATAGAAAATGCGGAAGTAGTTCAGTGGTAGAACACCACCTTGCCAAGGTGGGGGTCGCGGGTTCGAATCCCGTCTTCCGCTCCATTAATTGCCGGGGTGGCGGAACTGGCAGACGCACAGGACTTAAAATCCTGCGGTAGGTGACTACCGTACCGGTTCGATTCCGGTTCTCGGCATAGCAATTTATGCGCCCGTAGCTCAATTGGATAGAGCGTCTGACTACGGATCAGAAGGCTATGGGTTCGACTCCTTTCGGGCGCGCCACATACATATCCATCATTATGCTTACGGGAAGTAGCTCAGCTTGGTAGAGCACTTGGTTTGGGACCAAGGGGTCGCAGGTTCGAATCCTGTCTTCCCGACCACTTTTAGAATGGGGCCTTAGCTCAGCTGGGAGAGCGCCTGCTTTGCACGCAGGAGGTCAGCGGTTCGATCCCGCTAGGCTCCACCATTTTATGTGATCTTCCTATATTGGCGGCGTAGCTCAGCTGGCTAGAGCGTACGGTTCATACCCGTGAGGTCGTGGGTTCGATTCCCTCCGCCGCTACCATATAGAGGACCTTTAGCTCAGCTGGTTAGAGCAGACGGCTCATAACCGTCCGGTCGTAGGTTCGAGTCCTACAAGGTCCACCATTTACTTTCACACACGGAGGAATACCCAAGTCTGGCTGAAGGGATCGGTCTTGAAAACCGACAGGCGGGTTAAACCGCGCGGGGGTTCGAATCCCTCTTCCTCCGCCATATATTCTTTCACAGAGTATAAGGCTATGTAAACTTTTATCGTCGCGGGGTGGAGCACCGAGCAAATCTCCTGTGAATCCTCTGCGAGGCGTACCGATCGAATAGCTCCCTGAATTGGCTTCCTGAGATCGGGACGGTTTCATCAGCAGTTACTCAGAAATGGAAGCAAAACATTATACTTTTATCGTCGCGGGGTGGAGCAGTCTGGCAGCTCGTCGGGCTCATAACCCGAAGGTCGCAGGTTCAAATCCTGCCCCCGCAATCGAAGGTCCCGTGGTGTAGCGGTTAACATGCCTGCCTGTCACGCAGGAGATCGCCGG
>NZ_JBWBKF010000061.1:0-891 GCF_057657925.1 Lederbergia sp. B243.17 | reverse complement strand
AGGAAAGTTATCTACCATCTTAGAGAAGTTATCTACCGCCTCAGCAATTTTACGTCGTTCCTGGAGAAAGTATCGACCATTTCGTCTATCCGCGGACAGTTCCTTGGTTTCCTTCATTTATAAATCGCGCTTAAGCTCTGCGAGTAATCAAGTACCTTCAATATCGTGTCTTTCTTTGCATTGGCCGCCTCCTGCCTGGAGAATATATCCCCGCCTCGGCAACTATATATCGCCCGAGTAAGGATATCGACCACCACCACGAATTTATGTCGCTCTCAGGAAATTTATCTACCAACTCTGAGAAGATATCTACCATCCCAGCAATTTTATGTCGTTCCTGACGAAAGTATCGACCATTTCGCCTATCCGTGGGCAGTTATTTGGTTTTTTACAATAGAGATCGCGTTTTATGCACTGTAAGTAATCAATTACTTTCGATATCGCCTCCTTATTTGCGGTGGCAGCATCAATTAAAAATATCTTTCTTGATATATCTCTTCTTCTCATCCATGTATATCGACAAACGAACAATAACAGGGAGCTCTTACAATCATCTATTTCCCTTTAGGGCAGATTATCCACATCATCGCCAGGCTGCAACTGTCCGCGTCTCTTGTTGCCAACAGGAGGAGAACGCCCTAATCCACCTCCCAAAGAATAAATTATATTTTATTAAAATAGTTGTTGCAATGGATGTTTTTCCAATGTATAATAAGTATTGTTGCTAAGGAAGAACGGCACAATAAATAATTTTATCGTCGCGGGGTGGAGCAGTCTGGCAGCTCGTCGGGCTCATAACCCGAAGGTCGCAGGTTCAAATCCTGCCCCCGCAATCGAAGG
This sequence comes from Lederbergia sp. B243.17, assembly GCF_057657925.1. NCBI lineage: Bacteria > Bacillati > Bacillota > Bacilli > Caryophanales > Bacillaceae > Lederbergia > Lederbergia sp. B243.17. The sequence goes on along the minus strand of NZ_JBWBKF010000061.1, from coordinate 51 downwards.
TCCCGTGGTGTAGCGGTTAACATGCCTGCCTGTCACGCAGGAGATCGCCGG
>NZ_JBWBKF010000012.1:0-417 GCF_057657925.1 Lederbergia sp. B243.17 | reverse complement strand
TTTCTTTGGCTAGCTCCGGCGCCTATCGGCTAGCAAACTTCGGAAAGCCGCCTACGATAAGTCAACATCAACTTCTTCGTCGTCGTGTTTCCTTTATCTCGTTGGCTTCCCTCCAGTTTGTACGCTGATGGACAGGCGCCGCCGCTTTTCGTTGTCCAGCTCCGAGCGGCAGGGGCTCGAGGTCATAAGTCAAGAAAGGAGAAAGGCTGAAAAGCGCCTTTTTGTTTTCTCGCCTTATGGTTGTCGCCCTTAAGCGCCGCTCTCCGCTTTTCTTTGTCTAGCTCCGGCGCCTATCGGCTAGCAAACTTCGGAAAGCCGCCTACGATAAGTCAACATCAACTTCTTCGTCGTCGTGTTTCCTTTATCTCGTTGGCTTCCCTCCAGTTTGTACGCTGATGGACAGGCGCCTCCACTTTT
>NZ_JBWBKF010000060.1:0-29053 GCF_057657925.1 Lederbergia sp. B243.17 | reverse complement strand
TGGACAGACTCCTTCATCGGGTCGAAGTAATCCACCTGAATGAGGACAGTTATCGAATCAAACACAGAAGCACCATATTCAGAGAAGAACATGTTCAATCCTAGTTAGCAAAAAGTGTTCAAAACTACTTGACGGTAACAGGGGGATGGAATATAAAGGAATAACCTTGGCTGCAAGCCTATGTATATATCGCTGCAAATCTTTGCACTTTTCGCTTGCAAAAAACATACAGAGGAATGTTGATTAACCGCAACCCTCTTAATTGCAATCATAAAAAGCTATTCCTTATTAAGGTGATAGTATCAGTATTAAAATCCCCATTAATAGCGGTTTAAAATTCCCCAGTTATCACGGATAATCAATTTCAGAATGAGATAGATTGGAAGTGTAGGAATGACGTTATTGATGGAGGATTTTTTCATGATTAAAGAATTGAAGCAAAAAGGATGGACGATCAGTGCCATCTCGGAGGAAACAGGGTTTGACCGGAAGACGATTCGAAATTATCTAAGTCAGGACAAGGCACCTGCGCCGCAAAAGAGGAAGCAGCGAAAAAGCAAGCTGGATCCTTACAAACCTTATCTGCTGCAGAGCATCAAGGAGGGAACAACAAATTGTGTGGTACTGTTTGAGGAGATCGAAGCACAGGGCTATATAGGCAACAGTTCGTGAAGCCCTATCGATCGGCACCGAAGAAACAGGCGACCGTTCGATATGAAACACCACCGGGCAGGCAGGCGCAAGTGGACTGGGCAGAAGATATCGGAGAATTCTATGTGGACGGCCGCAAACGACCGCTATACGCTTTTCTGATCATCCTGAGTTACTCGAGGAAGCGATACATCGAGTTTACAACGGATATGACCCAAGAGACAGTAATGAAGTGCCATATGAATGCCTTCGCCTATTTTAAGGGGATTCCCCAGTAGCTCTTGTATGATAATATGCGCACCGTCGTCACCAAACATAGTGCAAAGCAGATCCGGTTCAACAAGCGTTTCGAGGATTTCCTCGCCTATTACGGAGTGGTGCCGAAAGCCTGCAAGCCCTACCGAGCGCAGACAAAAGGAAAGATTGAGAAAGCCGTGGCATACTTAAAATCGAATTTTCTTCAGCGCCGACTGCCTGAAACGCTCGATGAGCTGAATCAGACCGTGTTGGAGTGGCTGGATGAAACGGTACATCAAAAAGCAAACCAAACGACCCAGCAGGCGCCCCGTGACCGTTTCGCTGAAGAACACTCTCTTTTACTGCCCTGGAATGCAAAACCGCTTTACCAGGTGAAACAGCGGGAACTCCGAAAAAAGGATATAAGGTATTGCTTTAGACGGCTGACGAGCTCAGCGAGAAATGTCAGAGAGCGTCCCAGAGAGACACGCTTCTCTCCTTAATCAAACGGCTGTACAAACCGTATCTGATTATCCTGGACAAAGTGGGCTACTTCGATTTTGATGTCTTTGCCAACGAGTCCTTTCAGATTGTTTCCAATCGTTATTAGAAAGGCTCAATGATTATTACAGCGACTAAGTCTTACATCGAGTGGGGCAAAACGTTTGGCGATGATTGCATGGAAGAGAAGAGAAAGGCGGGAATCTTCCTGTTGCCAGCTGGGCCAGGAATAAACACTTTAAATTAGTTAAACTTTCTAGCTTAATGCTGACATACCAGCTACTTCCTCAATAAAAAGCGTAAACCTCTGCACTATCATCACTTTGTATGAGAATATTCATCTGATTTTGCCCTTTCTACGATACCAAGAACAGCTTTTTTCATTTGCTCAAGTTTTTGTTGTGCTGCCTCCATATTAGTATCGACAACCCCTATATAAAATTTACACTTAGGTTCTGTGCCGGATGGGCGAACTGCGATCCATGTACCATCCTCTAAAAAGAATTTTAGGACATTCTCTTTCGGTAATGAGAGTTCCACAGTCCTACCATTACTAAATTGAGCCTTACCTATTAGATAGTCTTCCACGTGAGTAACAGCTTGGGCAGCAATCTCTTTAGGCATATCAGCACGTAAATGCTGTAGAACCTTCATCATTTCTAGTTTCCCATTTTTACCATTGAAGACTAAAGAGACAAGTGTTTCTTGAAAATAGCCAAATTCTTCATAAAGATGCTCTAGTTTATCAAGTAATGTGTAACCTTTCCCTGCATAATATGCTGCCATTTCAGCCACTTTCAATGCTATTTGCACAGCATCTTTATCCCGGGAGAACGTTCCAATTAAATAACCATAGCTTTCTTCATAACCAAATAAATATGTATGCTCTCCAGTCTTTTCATACTCTGCAATTTTTTCTGCGATATATTTAAAGCCCGTTAACGTATTATCTACAGCGACTCCATATTTCTCGGCAATTTTAACTCCAATTTCAGAGGTAACGATAGTCTTGACTATTTTACCATTACTCGGTAAAAGCTCACTTTTTTCCTTTGTTAAAAGCAGGTAATCCAGCAATAGTGCTGCAATCTGGTTTCCCGTTAATAACTGGTATCCTAAACCATCCCGAACACCAACCCCTAGGCGATCTGCATCAGGATCCGTTGCCAATAAAATCTCAGCATTAATACTTTTGCCTAACCTAATTGCAAATGAAAATGCAGCAGCTTCCTCTGGGTTTGGATAGGGCACTGTCGGAAAAGCACCGTCCTGTACAGCTTGCTCTTCTACAATCGTCACATTTGTGAAGCCGAACACACGGAGACCTTCTCGTATAGGTATCAAACCTGAACCATGTAATGATGTATAGACTATCTTCATATCCATTTTTTTATGATTTGTATCCTTTAAGGTTACCAACTTGTCCATATATGCGGAATCTAACTCCCCAGCAAGCCATTGTAAAAGCCCCTGTTCTTTAAGCAGTTCTACTTCTGCCAATTTAATAGAAAAAATATCTTCTATATCATCTATGTTTTTTAATATTGCACTTATCCCTGTGGAAAGAAGCTGAGCTCCGTCCTCACCATATACTTTAAATCCGTTATACTCTTTTGGGTTATGACTTGCTGTAATGACCACCCCAGCAAATGCATTAAGTTTTCGTACAGTAAAGGATAACTGGGGTGTTGGACGCGCCTCTTTATAGATATATATACGAATACCATGTGCTCCTAAAACACTAGCAGTTTCAGAGGCAAACTCATACGAAAAATGGCGAGTATCAAAGGCAATTACGACACCTCGTTCTTTCGCTTCTATTCCCTGTTGTGAAACATAGCGAGCTAACCCCTCTGCTACACGTCGAATCGTATAAATATTTATACGGTTTGTACCTGCCCCCAATAAACCACGCATACCAGCTGTACCAAAATTTATATACTGATAAAACCGTTCTTCTATTTCAAGTTTATTTGAAAGTATCGCGGTTAACTCTTCTCTTAATTCAGCATTTGATGCTTTCTGTACCCACTCGGAGTAGGTCGCCTTTGCATTCACTTAAACATCACCCTTTCAAAGAATAAGAAAAGCTTCCGGAGGAGTTTGCCAATTGCACTTAAGGAACAACTAGCTAACCTCACAGAGTTCCCAACATAGAAAAATCAGCTGGAGCTTTACTAAAAAGCAAGGTATATTTTGTCCTGTAAGATATCATCAAACAATATAGAAATCAATCAGTTGCTTTGTAGTAAGCCCGCATTCAAGAAACGCATATTCGCCTGCAGTACTTCCTCAAATTGGTAAAATAGATAAACTTACCAATTTGAGAAGGTTCTTTTTCATTCCCAAACAGAAGGGAACCATCGTCCCCATTACCATCCATTCTGTAAGGGAGAGTTCTTCCCCGTCTCTCCCCCTATTCCCCGCCTACCTTCCTTTGCCAAAGCAAAACGGCAACCACTGAGGTGTACTTTTTTAGATATGAGAGAAGCCACATCGTTGAGACGGTCATGAGGGAGTTGAGGTATCTGTGAGACGCGATTACACTACTGTCGAAACCATCTTCATTGTCTGTGGAAAAACGGATATGTGGAAAGGGATTGATGGTCTGTGACGAATACTCAGCCTATGATCAATTGGAAGGTGTCAAATTCGCAAACTGTTGGGCGGTTGTGCGACGATATTGGCTGAAGGCGGACAACAGGAATGGGAGGCTTGACGTGGACTATAGACAGACTCTACGGATGGAGAGGAAGTTCGCCCAAACTGTCTGCGCAGATAAAAGCGTCAAAACTACTCATAACCCATTGTGGAAGAGTTTCTACAGTGGGTCAGAACGTGCGGATGGACTTCGGGCATTCCTGCATGACGGCCGGATTACGTTTAATAATAATCCCTGCCGAAAACGCCATTCGGCCGATTGCGACTGGTTGGAAATGTCCGGAAAAACCGGTCTTTTCCGTCAAAGAATCAGGAGCGGAAGCCAATTCTGTCTGTTTGAGCTTGGCCGAAACATCCAAAAGCAACGGCATTGATTTCTATGCCTACGTCCAGAAGCCTCTTACGGAATCTTCCCAACCTTGGTTTCCACCAAAATTCTGAAATTCTGGATGAGTGCATGCCTTGCGAAATTCATCCGGGCAACGTGCAGTCAACCATAAGTCAGCCGTATAACCGAAGAAAAACTCAAGGGTATGCGGCTCTTTCCAAGGGTATCGAGAGGTACGTCTATTTTTTAATTCGGGCATACGATTGAAGGATGAGTATAAGAGAAATGGGGCGTTCCTCCTATACCTGCTAAGTCAGATATTGAAAGGACGGACATTCCTTTCGATCCTGCCCAGCAGGCCAGAAATCGCAACCCGGTAGCCTTGACTGGCATGGTTTATTTTTACACCAAGAAATAGACTGTTAGAATCCTCCATTAACAAACTACTTTTTACTGTTAATACATACTGAAATCAAATCACGAATCGCACCCCTATAACCAGTATAGTACCTCTTATAATTTCCACGAAAGTATTCGCAAATGATAACCATAATACTTTCTCTTCGACTCATCGAATTCATACTATGTAGTCGTGCCCAAAAAGCAGAACCTTGCTCAATTAAGGTTTTATCATCACTATTAATAACTCTTTCATCGAATTTGGAAATAAAGTATACTAGTGACGCAAATTTATTATTTCGATCCGTTCTAATTTCATCCAACCTTTTGAAATTTTTTATATATAACTTAATCTTCTCGATATATGATTTTCTAGTCGCTCCAATAACATTGAGTTCATGTTGCCTATAAAGTACTAATGGTTCATTGATTGCCTTTACCTCTCCAATTAAAGTTCCTGTAATTCCAAGCCAGTAATCATGTAACCAATGTTCACTAAATGGCATAATCCGATCTACTAAAGATCGTCTAAAAGCCATTGTGGTTCCCGTGATTATATTATTTTTAACTATGATTCTCAGAAAGTCCTTTCGAGATTGTAGATTTGCAATTCCTGGGTATACCGTATCCCATAGTTTTACACCAGTTTTATTTAACTGATTGTCTACTAAGTACGCATCGGTGAACACCACTTTAAGATTTTCGTTTACTTGAAACATATGTATTATGCGCTCAATTTTCTCTTTCAACCAGACATCATCTTGATCAGCTGTAAATATAATGTCTCCCTTACATTGAGCAATTGCTTTTTCAAAGTTTTTTACTACCCCTAGATTGTCCTTATTAACAGTTATTTCCCAATGAAGAGATGCCTTTGAAAGTTTTCTTTTCACTTTTTCTACAGTATCATCTGTAGATTGATCATCGCATATAATTATTTCATCTGGAAGTATTGTTTGGCAAAGGATACTATCGAGTTGTTGTTCAATATGAGCACTTCCGTTATATGTGCATAATGCAACAGATATCTTAAAATCCATTAATTAACCTTCCTCTATAAAAAATCGGATCTGTGCTTGAGCCAGATTAGGTGGCAAAAAATATTTACAACCTGTGCTTACCAAGAGACAGTTTTGCGAGTTTCTTCTCCAGCCGTAGAGCCTATCGCAATAGTCCATGCCAATCCGGTCGTTCCTGCTGTCCGCCTTCAGCCAATATCGGCGCACACCGCCCAACAGTTGACGATTGTGACACCTTCCAATCTGTCATAGGCCAGGTTGTCATAGGCCAGGTATCCGTATGCTGGATAGAAGGAGCTCCCTTCCAGCACCTGCACTCATAGGCATGCTCTATATGCTTCACCTTCATCATTTTGATGGGGATAATAAACCTAGCTTCCTCCCCCACTACTGTCCCGCCAATTTCCAACTCTGATACCTGCACCATCCGCATAGGGTACTCTCCGGATGGTAATGGGGCGTTTCAATCTCCACATTACCTCGTGATTATAGTACAATCATAACGAATATTGCTCTTTAAAATAATTTTGATATTCACCACTGATTATTTGCTCCCACCATTGCTTGTTTTCAAGATACCATTGAACAGTTTGGGCAATTCCAGTTTCAAAAGTATGTGCAGGTTTCCAACCTAATTGCTCTAATTTAGTAGGATCAATTGCATAGCGTTTGTCATGTCCTAAGCGGTCATCAACAAATTCTATCAAAACCTCCGATTTTCCAAGAGTACCAATAATTGTTTTAACAACTTCTAAATTAGTCCTTTCGTTATGACCTCCGACATTATATACTTCTCCATCTATACCCTTGTGCAATATCAAATCAATTGCGGCACAATGATCAATAACATGTAACCAATCACGGATGTTTTTTCCATCTCCATAAACGGGAACCTTCTGATCATTCAACACACGGGAAATTGTTAATGGAATTAATTTCTCTGGAAAATGATATGGCCCATAATTATTAGAACAGCGGGTGATATTTACAGGTAAACCATATGTCTCATGGTAAGCACGAACCAATAAATCGGATGATGCTTTACTGGCACTGTATGGACTATTCGGTTGTAAAGACGTTTCTTCTGTAAAAAAGGTTGATGGATCAAAATCCAATTCTCCATATACTTCATCTGTTGATACATGAATAAATTTCTTAATCCCAAATCTCTTCGCTGCATCTAATAAAACCTGTGTACCTAATACATTTGTACGAACAAATACTCCTGGATCAATAATTGAACGGTCAACATGGCTTTCGGCTGCAAAGTGAACTACATAATCAAACTTTTCTTTTTCAAAAAGGTTGGTAATTACTTCATGCTCCGCAACATCCGCCTTTATGAAAAAATAATTATCCGCTTTTTCTATTTCACGATGTTTAGTTAAATCACCAGCATATGTTAATGCATCAAGATTAAAAATATCGTAATTGGAATATTTATCAATCATATACTGTACAAAGTTACCCCCAATAAATCCTGCACCGCCAGTAACTAGTAGTTTTTTCTTTGTCATTATTATTTCACCTCTTGGTCTAATTCATTAAGGTATCTTCCAACTGCATCCTGCCATGTAGGCAATAAACTAAATCCGTTATCTGTCAACTTTTGCTTTAACATGCGAGAATTTTTGGGTCGTGCTGCTCGGGTTGAATAGTCCTCTGATAAAATTGAATTTACTTTTACTTTCTTGTTAGCTTGTTTAAATATTTCCTTCGCAAATTCAGCCCAGCTGCAGAAGCCTTCGTTCGAAGCATGGTAGATTCCATATTTATCGGTTTCTACCATATTAATTAATAGTTTTGCTAGATCGAAAGTATATGTTGGAGAACCTACTTGATCTCCAACAACATTTAATTCATTTCGTGTTTCTGCTAATCGTAGCATCGTCTTGACAAAATTATTTCCGTTAATACCGAAAACCCATGAAACACGAACAATAAACCAATTATGTAATAGTTGCTTTACTACTTCTTCACCTTCATATTTTGTTTGTCCATAATATCCAATTGGATTAGGTTCATCTGTTTCTGCGACTGCAGAATCTCCTTCTCCATTGAAAACATAGTCTGTACTTATATATATAAACTTTGAATTAATTTTCCTTGCAACTTTTGCTAGGTATTTTGTGCCTTGAACATTCACACTTTTACACGTATCTCTGTCATCCTCAGCATTATCAACAGATGTATATGCAGCACAATGAATAATTGCGTCTGGATTGACACTTTTAATATATAGAGAAACATCTTCTTCATTTGTAATATCTACATCTTTTGATCCAACACCCACCATATTATGTCCTTGTTTTACTCCATAACGAACAACATCAAAACCAAGCTGGCCTGTATAACCGGTGACTAAAATTTTCATCAGATTACTCTCCAAGGCTGAAATTATTTTCAGCATCTTTTAGTAATGGTGCCTTCTCATCCTTTTCTGATAAGATTGGTGTAATATCAAAAGGCCACTCAATACCAATTGTAGGGTCATTCCAAATGATCCCTCGATCACACTCTGGAGCATATAGTTCATCCACTTTATATTGAACTTCAACATCTTCAGTTAAAGTCATGAATCCATGAGCAAATCCTGTTGGAATTAGTAACTGCTTTTTATTTTCAGCAGTCAATTTTATTCCAAACCATTCACCAAAAGTAGAACTACCTTTTCTAATATCTATAGCAACATCAAAAATCGAGCCCTTCGTACAACGTACCAGTTTTGTTTGTGCTTTAGGAGCTAACTGATAATGCAGACCTCTTAATGTACCCTTCACTGCTGAAAATGATTGATTATCCTGAACAAACTTTATGTTTATTCCTGCCTTTAAGAAGTCTGCTTCATTATATGTTTCCATAAACCAACCACGGTGATCTCCAAAGACACCTGGTTCAACAATGACAACACCATCTAACTTTGTTTTAGTAAACTTCACGTTTTCCACTTCTTTCAGTATTTAATATTGAAATTCTCCATTAGCCACTTTTTTTAAATACTGCCCATATCCGGTCTTACCAAGTTTTTCACCACAATCCCATAATTGTTCTTTAGTAATCCAATGGTTAATAAATGCAATTTCCTCAGGCGCTGCAATTTTAATTCCTTGGTGATCTTCTACTGTCTTCACAAAATTTGTAGCTTCCACCAAGCTCTGATGTGTTCCAGTGTCCAACCAAGTAAATCCTCGACCTAATAACTCCACTTCAAGTTCGCCTAATTTTAAATAAGCTTCATTTATTGAAGTGATTTCAAGTTCTCCACGTTCAGATGGATTTACATTTCTTGCAATATCCACAACACGATTATCGTAGAAATACAAACCAGTAATAGCGTAATTTGATTTCGGTTCTTCGGGCTTTTCCTCTACACTTATTACCTTACCATTATTACCAAACTCTACCACCCCAAAACGCTGAGGGTCTTTTACATGATAACCAAATACTGTAGCGCCACTCTCTTTGGTTGCTGCACGTTTAAGTATTTTTCTCAACCCGTTACCGTAATAAATATTATCTCCTAAAATCATAGCAACTGATTCTTCACCAATAAATTCTTCACCAATTAAAAATGCCTGTGCTAATCCATCTGGGCTCGGCTGTATTTTATATTGTAAATTCACTCCAAAATGTGAACCATTACCTAATAATGCTTCAAATCGCGGAGTATCTTCTGGAGTTGAAATAATTAATATATCCCTAATTCCTGCAAGCATTAAAGTTGATAATGGGTAATATATCATTGGTTTATCATAAACCGGTAATAATTGCTTGCTCGTTACCATCGTTAAAGGATACAGACGTGTACCACTACCGCCTGCTAAAATAATACCTTTCATAACTAGCATCTCCTTTTATCTAAGCACTAGATTTTATCAAATACATTAATTTCCCAAATGCTAATGATTTGCATCGAAGTTATCAAGTTAATATGATGCCACATTTATGATTTTATAAAATTCGATCCAATTAATGGAAAATAACTATTCTTTCACTAGATGTTTTAGATTGATTAAAGTCACTCTAATGTCCCTTTTTTTAATCAACAAATAGAGTGCATAAGTAACACAATATATCGCTATTCCGAACCAAGAACTTATGAACCATCCCGTTAGTATAAATATTATAGATAACAACAATTCAAAGTAAATGTCTTTATATACTGAAACGTTAAGAATTCTTGATAAAAGAATTTCAGCCAATATACAACGAAACGCCAAAAGTATTAAAATTGAAACTATGATTAATTCTAAACTCATAAAAATTTGGGTAAAGATAACGGTAAGGAAGATGCTTAACAACACCGACACTATGTTAATAGAAAGCATTAACTTCTCTTTCCTCATCGTCTTAAGATAGGTATTAATTAACAATACCATTTTCCCTTCATAGATACACATAGGAAATAAAAGCGCCATATACATTAAACTCTCAGTATACTGTGGTAACCACGCAGATAAAATTGCTTCTAAAGGATAATATACTAAAAGAATTCCGAGTAAAGGGACCATTAAAAAAGTTCTCAATGTAGGGTAGAGGACCGGCAGTCTTTCCTGATTGGTTCTTCTTAAGACTGGAAACATGATTATACCTACTGCATTAATAAATAGCATAAGTAAATTTGAAATACTAAGAGTCAGTGATACCTTTCCAAATGTCGAAACATCCCATGTTCGCTCAATTCCAAACCGAACGGTTCCAATAATGAGCATACTGGCAATGTTTGCAAACATTAGTTTAATTCCAGCATTAATATTTCTGGCAGTTTCTTTAAAATTAAAATAAAATATACTAACCTTATTAAATACGATCTCCCTACAATAATATATTGCGTAACCTAAAGTGAAAAACTTTCCAAGTATATCAGCTATAATTAAAATCTTGTATTCTCTAAAGTTCATTAATAAAAATAATAGAATTAAACAGCAATAAAAAATCCTTTCCATCAATGTGATCCGTGCATATTCTTTAATTCTATTTGTACTTTCTAGAACATATATTAACATAAGCCTAATATTTACAATCAACATACATAGTGTTGTCATTTTAATTATAAAAAGCCTATTAGTGTCAATAGTAACTACATTTGAAAAAACAATTATTACGGAACCAACTAGTATTTGAAAGGTTACTAGCATCCAAAACTGTGAAAAAAATAAATCTTTGTTTAACTCACTATATTCCTTACCACCATATCTAAGGTAAATTCCATCATTCCATCCAAAGTGCAAGAAACCTACATATGAAGAGTAAAACAAATATAATTGCCAATATCCATAATCCTCCAAGCCTATCAACTTTGGTACAATTAGTAATAATAAAGTTGAAATGATCATTGATATTAGATTTGATGATAGAGTATATGAAAAATTTTTCATGATGGTAATTGCCCTATTATTCAATACTCATCCCTCTTCATTCCTTAACGTTTACTATCATTTTCTACCGGCAAGTATTTTGTATAGAGATTTATTTAATCTTTAATCCTTCAGCGATCAAACTTTAATAAATTATCAAATATTGGAGCAACCTTTCATATGCGCTTTTTGGTTGCAAAAACGCCAAATGACCGGTGGAGACCAATCCATAGTATGGGCAATAGCTCCAGGTTCCCAAACAAAATTAATCCATTGCATACGATCCATCTCAAAACGGGTACCTTCCGGATGTGCATCTTGGCTTCTCCCAGAAAATGGCCTTACAGTGGATCGTCTTGCCTTCAATCACCATGTCTTCATAGATAAACCTTTTCAAAGGAGACGAATCGTCATAAATCGTTTTGGCCAGTTGACCTGTCGGCTTGTTTATTTCAATTTACAGGCTTATTCAATCGGTTACCCTTCCGAATATCCGTAAAAGTCCGCCCCGGCCAAGCCTTCAAAGCGGGCATAGGCGAAGGTCTGAGATTGCAAAATAAGATTCATAGTTTCTTCTGCCAACTGAATGACATTCTCGGCCGTATGCCTATTTCCAGCCTGCAGTTTCCGATTCGAGCATAACCTGGTGTCTCGTACCAGCAGGAGAAGGTAGCTTTAAAGTCAGAGTTTATAAGGATTGGGTCAGTTTCACCCTTCCTGATGACCATAATCGGTTTCGATGGTCGAATCATAAACCAGTATCAAAGCGGACGGCAAATCAGGTTCAATGATGTCGTATATCAGTTCCTTAATGTCTCTTTGCCCATTGAAATGAGCCAGGTATCTCTGATTCTTGCCCAATAAAATATGATACGGGTAACTGCCAGCCATGAACTACTTGTACAAGGGCATCCTTCTGTAAGGAACAGAAGCGGAAAAGCCGGCAGCATCGAAGTCATCCAGCCAATGATCAAATAGACATGATTTTGTGGAAGGAAACTTTGGGATTGCCTTTCTTAACTAATAGAGTTTCTCTATTGATATATTCATTAAATATTCAGCAGCTTAAACTAAACTATTCATTGTTCCAGAATATCAAGCTATGCAAAAACTGTACCTTAGAGCTTTAGTAAGCGATCCAGCTTCTATGTACCTTATATTGTAACTTCAGATTTCCCATTACGAGAAGGCTTTATTTTTTTTCACAAAATCTACGTCCCTGGAAATAGGGACCAACAATACAATAAATTAATTTGATTTTAGATTTTTTAGATTCAGCAAGCGAAGTACCTATACAATCTTCTATCAGACTCAACACTTCCAAATCGTTTAGGTTCATGCACAATAACATAAGTACTAAAAAAGAATAATTAATTGAATTTTGTTCATACTGTTGCTTATAACTTAATCTTATACTTTGAGCCTACCGAAAAACAATTAACTATTTTCTTTTTCGAAATAATACATCCTCTATTATGTTTTTACCTTACTAATCACTTTTTTGCTAACTAAATTTGGTAAATAGTTAATAGCAATTTCAAATAAAGTAAGTTGAAAATCTTTACTTATCTTTTTTATCATCGAAATAGTGTTAAATATATTTCTCCTTTCAAAAAAGGATATCCGTTCTTCTGTCCAATTTAAAATATCTTTGATAGCCTCTGTGTTATATTTATTGAATTTATAATTTGCCAGCAAATATTTATACTTTTCCCTTTCATTCAATAACTTTTTTGTGTAATAATCTTCTCTACTCTCAATGCCGCGTAACATACTAGCCCCAATTTGATTCTCTCCATGAATTCTGTACTTTATTAGTGGTTCTGGAACATATACAATTTTCCCGATAGATGATGCAAAAAGAGCTAACCAATGATCATGGATATAATAGTCAACACAAAATGGTATAGCATCTTTAGCTACTTTAGACTTTATAAGCATTGCACAACCTGTAACGCTATTGCGTCTTAGAAAATATTCAAATAAATGATTTCCCTCCACGTGTTGTAACCTTTTTTGAATATCTTTAAAGCTATTAGCAGTAATGTTATCATCTTTATCAATAATTGATAAGTCTGAATAACTGATTACACCATTCCCCTTTTCTATAGCATCTACCAATTTGGTTATTTTTTCTTTCTCCCATATGTCATCTTGATCACAATAGGCTATATAATCCCCTTCTGCTTCTCTAGTTAATAGTTGAAAGGTTTTATTACTACCAAGATTATTATTATTTTTATCAATAGTATAATTAAAATTGCTGATATTCGTTTTAACCAAATCAGTTATTGTAGAATACCAGTTGATATCATCGCTATCATCTCTAATTGTTAGGCTTATATTAGAGTAGGTTTGCTCATTAAGACTTTGTAAAAGCTTCCTAAAAAAATCCGTGTTAGGTTTATATGTTGCCAAAACAATATTTACATGTTTCATAATTTTGCTAACTCCTCTTTTTTTACGTTGCTATTTTATATCATAATACATATAGATAAAAAACAAATATGATGTCGAGCTAAATAATAAGGGGTTTGTTGCAGCAATAAATAAATAGGTTATATATCCAAACTTTTTATATTTTTGCAAATTATTTTTAAAAAGAGGTAATGATATAAATATAATAAATAACATAAACGGTAAAAAGCCCATCTGTCTCCATAAATCAATGTAAGACCACTCTATACTACTTACATAAGCATTTAGTCCATACGAGTAAAATTCACTCCCCATCCCACTACCCGTAATAATAATAAAAGGTTTATCTTGGAGTAGTTCTTTAATCCCTTTAAGGTGTCCCATTCTTATGACATTAGAAGCTTCACCCTTAACTATTAAGAGTTCGTTAAACATGTTTATAATATTGGAGAAAAAGACAGTCACAAATGATATACAAAGTAGAACGAAACTAAATTTCACAACTTTTGACTTATTATTTGTAAAAAACACATAGAATACTAGAAGAAAAAATACTGGAAATATAAAATTAGCTCTAGTTCCGGAAAATATCAATGCCGCTATAGCAGTAAGCACAAGAAGATATTTTCCTCTTTCAAAGTGTTTGAAGAGTAAAATTACTATTAGTGGCGAAGATTTAAAGAAAATCTTATAATATAGTGGATATTCTATTGATTTCCCCATTAAACCAATGTCATACTTATACATTATTTCATTTCTAAAGAAGCCGGAATTCACATCTATAATACTCATAAAATCTAATGAAACTAAAAGTATTGTAATAAATACTATATATCCTATTACTTTAGTCAATAACTTTTCAAAATCTATATTGTAATGTTTAATAACAAATACCATTACAAACATATAAGCCGCAAATACCCTTGAAAATGAAGAGAATATTTCACTTGTAATAAGTGTTGAGTATAAAAAAAGAAATGTAGGAAAAATAAAACCGTAAAAGGTATAAAAACCATTTCCTTTTTTAAACAAAGCATTAAATATTAACGTTGCATTAAATAAGAAGATAGATAAAAATAAGATTTTCTTAATATTAAATATATCGGCTGGAAATATAACACATGTAACAACGAATGCACCAATTAATATTTCATTAATAGTCCTTCTTTTTAAAATTAGGTTCACTACCAGTCTTCCCTTATATAACTAATTTATTTTAGTTTTATTTTCTAAATATCGCCTCTAATTTTTTATTAGCCGCTTCAATTGAAAATAACTCCTTGAATACCTTCTCCGTATTCCATCTCATTTCTAAAAGACTCTCAGGATCCATATTAACAATTTTATTTGCAATATCGTTTAAGTTTCTATTCGCAATATTAAATCCTACATTATGCTTGTCAACTATCATAGAAGTATCCGCTTGTATATTATTTATTATTGGTAAACTTGATTGAAAATAGTCTATAGACTTCATAGTAAGTCCAACACAAACACTTTCTTTCATAATATTCAATCCGAAATGGCACTTATCAAAAATCTCTTGCTTAACTTGAGGATCATAGATTTTACCATGATATTCTACAACTGCACCAACCGATTTCACTTCATCGATTAATTTTTGTTTGCTTTCTCCGTCGCCAATTATATGAAGTGTAACTGGCTTAAAATTATTAATAGCTTTAATAATTCCTTGTATCTTTGGTATATCAATAATATTGTTTATAGACCCTAAGTAACATAAATGAATTCCAACTTTTTGAATTTGAAAGTTACTTATCACTTTTGCATCTTTTTTTGCTAAATAAACAGTTTCTGTTTTAAGTCCTTTAAGCACATTTCCTAAAACTGCTTGATATAAGTCACATTCAGTTAGGACAAAGTCTGCATACTTTAAACCTTCATTTCGGATTTTCCCCCAAAATGAAAAGGGAAGAAACCTTTTCATTTTCCCAATAGGCATAGTTTCTGGCCAAAGATCGATTAGATCAAATACCAGCTTTACATTTTTATGCTTTTTCTTGTAGCTAGAAGCAAATTTGGCCAATGAATTTGGTGGAATAAGTACATATAATAAATCAGGCTTGATTTTTTCTACCACTTTAAAAGCATCAGCTGAATATTTATAATGAGAAGATAAGCGAGAAATAGATAAATTTTTATAATAAGGTTTTGACTTCACATAAATAAAATCTTCCTTTGCATCCGCGCTATGAACTTTCTTAATATGCCTGAAATCAGATTGAATAATTTTGGTTTCATAACCCTTATCTATTAAAAATTCATGAACTAGATTTACTCTATCTTCATAAGTATCAAAGCAATTAACAATAACTGCTTTCATTTATGTCCACTCTCCAATTCCGTCAATTCAATCGACTCCTTGAAATCTCTAATTCGGTAATTTCCCTCTTCATAGTTACTCATGGACTTCTCATAAGCCAAGTTACCGAATACCTTATTTACAATTTCAAGTTTGAAACCTAAAAAATTCACTAACCAATTAAATGCTGTTGTAAATTTAATTTCCCTCCCATGCACCTCTGCAATGAGCCTAACCATCTCACTGGTATTTACATATTCTTTATTCTGCGGAAAAAAAAGCCCGGTTTCTTCGTTATCAATCATCAGCCTTATAAACTCACAAAGATTATCAATATGTAGCATACTCCGCTGATTTTCAATTTCAGGAAAAACAGGAAGCTTTTGAGCCACTTTTGCCAGCTTGGGATAATTGCCTTTAGAACCTCTTCCATAAATCATTGGCGGTCTTATAATAACCACTTTGAAGGTATCACTTTCAAAAGGCTTAATGTCCTCTTCTGCCTTTAGCTTGCTATTTCCATAGAAGTTACTTGGCTTAGGTACCGTATTTCTATCAATAACCCTTCTATCATTACTACTATCTCCGTATACAATAATACTGCTCATAAAAATAAATTGCTTAACACCTTCAGCTTTAGCCTTTTTAGCAGTTTCTCTTGTAAGATCACGGTTCACTTTATAATACGTTTCTTCCATGTTTGGCTCCGAAGAAACGTGTGCTATCCCCGCTACATGAAATACAACATCATACTCTGAGAAGTCTTTTTCCTTCCATGAATCGTTCCTTAAACTAATACTATCTATTAAATATCGATCAGGATAATTTCCAAGCCATTTCTCCAAGCTCCTACCCACATAGCTATTTTTTCCTGTTAACAGTACTTTTTTCATTTGGAAATACCTTCCCCACCACCCGCGGTTCCCTTTTTCGCTGCAGTTCCAGTCCCACCTTCAACAACACCATCACTCTTAATAACACTTACGATAGTCCCAAGGAAGCACTTTACATCCAACCAAAGGCTAATTCTTTCTACATACTCTCCATCCAACTTAGCCTTAATAACAATAGGAAGCTCATCTCTACCATTAATCTGGGCCCACCCTGATAGTCCGGGCGGCACATCATTAGCCCCGTACTTATCTCGTTCTTTGATCAGATCATACTGATTCCATAGTGCTGGCCGAGGACCAATTATACTCATCTGTCCAACAAAAATATTCCAAATCTGCGGAAGCTCATCAAGCGAGGTTTTTCTCAGGAATTTACCCATCTTTGTAATATACTGTTCTGGGTTATCTAATAAGTGAGTTGGAGTGTCCTTCGGTGTATCTATTCTCATGGTACGGAATTTCAATATATAAAAATGGGTCTTGTTAATTCCTACACGCTTTTGCTTAAACAAAACAGGCCCTTTTGAATCAATCTTTATAGCAATAATCAAGATTAAATAAATTGGTGATAATACCACAAGTCCAATTAAAGAAAGAATGATATCAATCAATCTTTTAACCTTCATATACATCCAGCTACACTCCTTCTTTAGTAGATTAGGACTTAGAATCTGTTGTTTTTCCATTCTAACCAACTACTAAACCACCAAAATTGTTATCTGCTAATGATAGCAACCTCGGAATATCTATTCATTCTAACAACCAAATACGAATTAATATTCACTCCAAAATTACTTCAATGATTCACAGACGTCTCGTTTTGCCTGTTCTGCCCTGTTCAGATAGATACAATAGACAAGATTACCCCATGAATCACCAGCACTGATAGTAATGCAACTAACGTCATACTTCTAGAACACTTGAGGATTTCCTGTCTATCCTTATCTTGATGTCCTTTCGTAAAGCAGTTGAAGAAATAAAAAAGGTTTTAATAGACAGGCTTCCTGTTGCTTTATACGATTATAGCTTCACCCTATGCACTTTCTCCACCACATACATATACTCAAGCAGCCGATTCCGTAACGTCTCATTCTTCAGGGCATATTCAATTGTCTTCGTAATAAAGCCGAATTTCTCCCCGACATTATTTCGTTTGCCTTCAAAGTTAGATGGCATCCATTAATTGAATCTATCCGCCAGCACCTGTCCCCCGTTTTTCAAGACATCTGAATATTTCAGGGGTGAGCACCATATCTCCCCATGATAGCGAGATTCGAGGGGGAGGGTTCCGAGTGCCGGTTTCTCGACAAGATTCTCAACCTGGTACTGTCTTCCCGTCTGGCCGGATGGCTCAATGAAGCCATATCGGTTTGTTTCGTCTTTCTGGACATTTGGGACGCCGACGGATGCATGGGTGGGTTCGCCGTATTGATCGATCAGCTGCTTGAGGCCTTGATACCTTACTTTGTAGTCTCCTAGGAGCACGACAAGCGGCTCATCGCCGATGATTTTCCGTACGCACCAGGATGGCATGTCTAAGGCCTTTCGGTTCTTTCTTTCAGATGTAGTGGATGTCGACGCCTGCGGACTGTCTTACTTGGTCAAACAGGTTCAACGATGATGATGTCTTCTATACCGGAGGCAATCACTTGTTCGACGCGTATTGGATGGTCGGGTTGGCGATGATCGAGAGCTTTTCTTTGGCATCGCTTTCCGAACCTTTTTCACGTCAAGCACTTTAATGTCATTATTTTGCTATTTGCATTCTCTTTGCACGTTTCCGATTTGCAACATCAAGAATCGTCTCTTTAATTTTTTCGGCGGGCAGTTCTTCCAGTTCAGAGATGATACTGTATAGCTCCTTTTTTTCCAATGGCTCAGCCTTGCCGATGTGAATTTTCGGAAAGACTTGTTCTTTTTGGATTTCATTTTCGTTCAGGAGCTCTTCGTACATTTTTTCTCCTGGACGGATGCCGCTGTATTTGATGCCGATTTCTTCAAGTGTATAGCCGGATAAGGTGATCAGATTTTTTGCGAGATCAGAGATCTTCACCGGATCGCCCATATCGAGGACGAACACTTCGCCGCCGCGTGCTAAGGTGCCTGCCTGGATGACGAGCCGGCTCGCTTCCGGAATCGTCATAAAATATCTAGTCATGTCCGGGTGGGTGACAGTGACCGGGCCTCCCGCTTCGATCTGATTCTTGAAGAGCGGGATGACGCTACCTCGGCTGCCGAGCACATTTCCGAAGCGGACAGCCACGAATTTCGTTTTGCTTTCTTTGGCTAGGTTTTGAATGATCATTTCGGCGATCCTTTTTGTCGCGCCCATCACGTTCGGCGGGTTGACCGCCTTGTCCGTCGAGACGAGGACGAAATTGCGGACGCTGAAAGTATCAGCGGCCTCAGCTACATTTCTTGTGCCGAATACATTGTTTTTCACTGCTTCATACGGGTTCGCCTCCATAAGTGGCACATGTTTATGTGCGGCGGCATGGTAGACGATGTCCGGTCGGTATTCACTCATCACATCGAATATTTTCATCCGATCCTGTACATCGGCGATAACCGGGATAATCTCCATTTCACCCTCATGCTTTACTGTAAGTTCCATGTGGATGTTGTAGATGCTGAACTCCCCGTGGCCGAGCAGGATGAGCCTTTTTGGTTCGAATTTGCAGATCTGGCGGCAGATTTCAGAACCAATCGATCCGCCTGCGCCTGTGACGAGAACGGTTGAGCCTGTTACAGATTCCGAGATTGAGCTGATGTCGAGTTCGACCGGTTCACGTCCGAGCAAGTCTTCAACCTCAACGTTGCGTATTGCGTTCACGGCTACTCTTCCGGTCATTATGTCTTCAATCATTGGCATAATCTGAATCCTCGCATCGGTCTGAGCGCAGATTTCATAGATGCGCCTGATATCTTTTTTTGATAGAGACGGAATGGCGATTATAATATCATGGATATTCTTCCGTTTGACGAGCTGCGGAATCGAATGAACAGCGCCAAACACTTTCACATCATATATTTCCAAACCCCATTTACGTGGGTCATCATCGACGAAAGCAACCGGAAAAAGATCAACATCATGGCTGTGCAGAAGCTGACGGACAACGGTTGTGCCCCCCGAGCCGGCACCGACAATCAAGGTATTACGCTTTTGCCCGTCGGCTTTCATCACGCCGTCGCGGTACAGTCTCCATGAGAAGCGCGAACCACCGATAAGGAGGATATGCAACATCCAAGTCAGGAGAAGAACACGAGCGTAAACGTTCCCGGTGCCGATTGCCTGTGCCAATGCGGCTATTGCTATGGAGAACGTGACGGCCTTCGTTATTGTGATTAGTTCCCCTACACTCGCGTAGGCCCATGCTTTATGGTAGAGCCTGTAAGCAAAAGAAAATAGATGATGGCTGACGAGCAAGATTATTGAGCTAAGCAAAAGTGTCTTAGATGTATAAAATTCCGAGTATGGATGCAAAAGAAAATAGCCAATGTAAATGGAAAAAAGAACAATGACCGAATCCAGCAGCATCAATAAAGGCACACGCCGTTTACTGATCAAATTTATCCCTTCTTTTCTGAATTTATCGTGTAAATATGCTAGGAAAATAGCTAAAAAATATCCACTCAATTCGGAATGCATATTTCTTAACTATTCTTTATTTAAAGTTTACGATTTAAAAATGAAAACCGGGCATTTAACCCTCCCTCACACCCCTCTTGACAACGAGCGCGTCTAAGGAGGGGTTAATCCTCCCACAGGATGACCGAGCGCCTCCGATGATAACGGGTAAGAGACATAACCTAATATAAAATGATGCTGGTTTTTCAAATTAATTCTCTAAGGTATGACACTTTATAATTTGAGGGCAGAGAACAATCTGCCCTCTATTATCAAATAATCACTTTTTCCACTACTTTGTCTCTCTCCAATAATTACGAAAGAAAACAATACCAACGCCCACCATTAAACCTATGATCAGTGCAATTCCCATATTTAGTGCTGGTTTTGGTGAGAGTGGCTCATCATTTTCTATAGGCTCAGATATGGTTAGAACTTTATTGTCAATCGTGAAGATTTCGGAGAATGCCTTTATTTGACGTTCTCTGTCTGAATAATCCCGGTAAACTGCAGCTGTCGTCTTGATTTTACTTGTAATTTCATTCAGATTAATTAAATCCTTTTCTGAAATATCACTCACATCTTTCAAGCTCTCTGCATCCATATTGATGATGTACTGATTGTTGTATGCTATTGCTGAATCTAGCACAAGGGAGGCCGGCAAGTTTAGTGCTTCGGTCTCTAAGCGATATTCCTTTAAAAGTTCTTCAAGGCTTGCTTTTTCCACTTCTATTTGAGATTCAAGATGCCTAACATCTTCTTTGATTCGATCCTCAATCACGGTATAAAGTGAGCTCTTCATAACGCTGAGAATGGACTCAAGTATTTCTTTGGCTTCCGCCGGGTTATTGGCTTTAAAACTAAGCGATAATAAAGTAGAATCGGGAAGCTTTTCTACGGTTAGGTTCTCCCTAACCTGCTTAACTGTGTATTTGGACAAGCCACTTTCTTTGATAGCTTGCTCAAGGACTTTATGTGACTTTATTCTTTCCATATAGGTGGCAGGAGTGATAACTTCATTGTAATACCCATCAGTTTCTTCCGATGCTTTCCCACCAAACAACCCATTATTTATTGATACGGTTGTTTTAGACGAGTAAACTGGTTCAATTATTGCGTAACTTGCTATTGCCGCTATTAATACTGCAATAATTGCAATTGATATGATTAACCACTTGCCTTTCAAGACAATATTAATTAGTTCTCTTAACTCTATAGTCTCTTCCATCCATTTACTCCTTAACCTTCTCTTTGTCAGAATACTGGTTGTTTAACATTGCCAACATCATTCCAGCTAATATAAACATAGGTGCAGCGGTTCCTGGCAAAGTATCATTAAAAAGCGCTTGTATTAAAAAGGCAATCCACCCTACTGCCAAGACTATTCCGTAAGTTGGTAATAACTCTTTTTTGAATAGTGCCATTCCCACTTCCCAAATTGTAAAAATTACAATACCCATAAAACCTATAAACCCAACAATGCCTGTTCCAAATAAAACGCCTAGATAGGTATTATGCGGTTTGTCCACCAATACATCTTTTGTTCCCATTCCGCCACGAAAACCAATGTCATCTTGAGGAAAATGGTAGAGCAATGTATCAAGCCCATATCCGAACAAGGGACGTTTCATCGTTATTTCCATTGTTTTTCCCCATATATATGCACGCCCAGATCCAGCTGAAACATTAGGGTCCGGAAGTTCCGGAAGTGTAAATTTCTCCTCAGCAGCATACACTCTACTTTCAAACAGATTAATTTTATCGGTAACTGCTCTTTTAGACGTTTGTTGTTCCTTAGGCATATAAGGATTGATGGAAGTAAAAGTACCAATAGACTCATTCCATACTCTTGGGTCTTTGGTTGATAAGACATGTAAAATTGGTGTGGTTAATATTAGAAAACTAACGATTAATAAAATTGAGCGCTTTTTATTAGATGCTTTTACAGCAACTATAACGAGAATTGGGATTAACGCGAGCACCGTAACAAATCCGCTCGTTGAAATTGCCATGAGCATTGTAGTGATAGAAAGAAGGGCAAACACAAGATTAACTAAACTTCTAATCAAATGTTTGTCTAACATTGCCCAGGCAAGGTACATAACAGCCATTACTGCAAACATTCCGCTCATATAGTTCCACTGATTTAAGGTACCTAGCAAAGTAGATCCCTCATTCATACTTGCACCCTTAGGCATAAAAAGAGTTAAAAATTTATTTACTAAATCATATTGCATTGCATCATGACCTGTGAAGTTCATTAAAGAAAGCGTAAAATTAATAATTATAAAAGGGTAAAAGGCATAAAGAATATATGTAGCTGTTTTTTTTGTATATTCAATATTCATAGCAATTAGCATTAATAATAAATAACATATATATGCTAATCCGCCATCTAGTCTATCAAATTTACCAAATAACGCGATTGATTTATATGGAGCTAGCATAGTAGATACTACAATGGCAACTATTAATGATAAAATTATTAATGTGATATTTCGGTTATTTATTTTATATTCGAAGAATAAAACCTTAAATAAAAATAGTGATAAACTTAAAGCGGTCAGTGTAATCAATAGAGAAAACTTAAAATAGGAAAAAACATCACCCTTTTCACCCGATAATAGCAAACTCTTATTTTCTATTATTGGACTGGCTACAGTTGATATCTTTCCTCCTAAAACAATTGGTACTAATCCCAGACAGAGCACCAAAAAAATTAATATCCACCGATCAATATTTTTTATAGCAATATTGTCTTCCTCTGTATCCCTAACTATAAATTTCCTTGAAAGTTGGTTACTCATACAATTCCATCCTTAACCTTATTTAAAGCTCCGCTAATATTTGCTCTGACAAAACAGTTACTTGCTCATGGTAATCTGGAATATCTTCAGGTGTAGTAAGGTTTCCGCATCGCTGTAAAACTAAGAGGGCATCTTCACTTCTCTCTGCTAAATATAAAATTTGCCCATATTGCAGCATAAATACCGGCTCTTCTGATTCATAAGGATTTAATTCTATTACTTTATCCATCTTTTTTGCCGCTAGCGAATAATTTCCATTTCCCGCTAATGCTATTCCTAGCTGATGCTGTATTGCAGACGAGTTTGGATATTTGCTTTCAAGTTTAATTAATATAGGTAAAGCGTCGACATAGTTTTGGCTATTCATTAAATCTGTACTCTGAAAGTACATAGTACTACCCTCTAAAAAACTTTTATCTTGCTTCTTACCACTGATTAAAGCATATCCTAGCCCAAGTATTGTAAACATTAAAACCGATATTATAATATACTTAATAAGCTTATCAGACACTCTCATTGTATTATTTACCTTTCATTCCTAAATATTCCCCTAACTAATTATATCTAAATAACTCCTCGACGTCACTATGCAAATAAAGGTTTATAAGGCCAAGGTAAGAGGATTCCAGTTTTTTCTTTTAACTAAGGTTCTATATAAGCAAAAATACTTTCTTACATACGTTGTAAATCCAATATAAAAGGGCGGAGAGAATATCTCCGCCCTTTTATTAGAACTATCACTAATTATTTAATAAGGATAGGTCCAAATGTAACTGTTCCTTCTTTACCAGCACGCTCAGTTAAAGTAACTGTTGGAGAAGCGCTTGATGCAGATACAGAAGTATCCTTGAAGTTAATAGCAAGTGCAAGGTTACTTAGGTCAGTAGCCAACGAACCACTTGCATCGAACGTCAAACCAGAATTGGCAGTTCCCGCAGTGTAAGTCACACCATTAACTTCCACTTTTTCTCCTGGAGCAATGTCAGCAGAGAATGTGTAATTTGCTACACCAGCAGTAACTACTTTTGCAGGTGTATATGCCACAGTGGCATTAGCAAAGACACCAGGAATTGTGCTGTTTGCAATTTTGATAGTATCAGCTGATGTTGCGTTAGTAGCAACAATTTGCACTCGATCATTAGCTGCAGACGCTGTAGCAGGTGCATTGTTAGCTGCCAACGCTGCATTAATCTTGTCAGCTACTTGAGCCGCAGTATCTGTTCCATTAATTGTAACCGTAGCAGTTGAAGCTGTAGCAACAGTAACATCAAAAGATCCTGTGGAGAAGTTAGCTGTTGAAATTACAGCACTCTCGTATTTTGCAGCAACAGCTGGAGCAGCGGTAGATACACCAGGAGTTACAACGTTAGCTGGAACTCTAACTGGGTCAACTGCAACTGGACCTTCATTTGTTCCGTTTCCTGCTACTGCCTCTAATCTAATGGTATGCGCTCCATCAGTACCTTTAGTAAAGGTGATTGTAGAATTAGAGTAGATGAAACGGTTAAAGTCTGCAAGGGTAGTTTCAGTATAAGTTTGACCTGCTTGAGCTGGTACTGCAGTATTTGGTGTTGAGTTCAAGATTCGGTCAGCGACAAAGAACTTCGCTTTTGAATAGTCGATAGTATCTCTGTAACCACTTAGCTTCATTGTATTTTCTTTAACATTTACCCATTCAACATTGGCTTTTACCACACCTGTAACTTCTTGTGTTGAAGTAAATGCAGCCGTAGCTTCATGGCTACCTAGATTAATTGGACGCTCAGTGTTTCCAGTTGTATTAGTAGGAAGGGCTGTTCCTGTAGCAACCACTCTTACAGAAGTAGTTTGGTCGCCAACAGTTGTTACGTCAACTGTAGGAGTTGCAGCAATCTTCTTAGTTGTAGTATAGCTTCGGTTAGGTGATACCACTTGACCATCTACTAATACATCGTGTGCTCCTGTATTAAATACAGTAAATGTAGCTTCGATACGATCGTAACCAGCTGGAAGCGACATTTCTTTTCCACTTTGGTTAGACGCTGTGAACTTGAATGTAGCAGTTTCTGTACCTTTGAAGTCTTTTTGTTCTTTAGTGCCTAGATATGCTTTAACAGTTCCGCCTGTTAGTGCTTCTTTAGCGAAATATGTGATATCAGCAATTGTGAATGGTTCGCCTTCGTCAAGCTTACCTTCTTTGGCATTTGAAGTGTTGATGTCAATCCATGCAATTGGAGTTGCATAGTCCTTTTCATCATCGCTGCCAATCTTGAATGTTGCTTCACCTTTAGAATTTGTCTTAACAGTTGTAGATTCGCCAACTTTAGCATCATCTTTTACAAAATAAGCTTTTGTATTAGTATTGATATTTCTGTCAAGATCTTCATTAAATGCAACATTTACGATTTCATTCGCAGCTACACTTCCATCTTTCTTCTTAACTACTACTTTATACTCGCGGCCATTTTTAACACCTACTGCTGCTTCTTGTCCACCGTCGCGTGTAACATCGATAGTATACTCAGCTTGCGTTGCAGCAAATGTCACTTCTGCAGCTTTCGCTTGAAGTTTTGTTGCATCCCAAGTATTAACGGATTTGTTATTTACTACTTCATCAGCAAATACAACTGGTGTTACTTTTGTGTTTGTGCCAGAGATAGTAAATGTAGCTTCACCCTTGCTGTCTGTAGTAATTACAGCTGTTACAGGTGCAGTTCCATTAGTTAATTGTACTGGGTTTACACCATTAACAGTTGCTTTAGAAGTTTTGTCAATTGAAGTGTTGACATTCTCTGCAAATGTTACGTGTAGACGTTGGTTTGCAACTGGCTTGCCAGTATTAGGATCTTTGTAAGTTACTTTGTAAACTTTGTTTTCACCGTTGTTTACATTGTCACCTTTTTTATCATCTGCAGCAATTGCAAGAATTGCATCTACGCCCCAATGGATTGTAGCAACGTCACGGACAGCTGGAGCTCCTGTTGGGTAAACAGAAACAGTGTCAACGCCTGCGTTGTATTGAGTGTAAGAGTAAGTAGCTACTCCATCTTCATTTGTATAAACTTCTTCAACATGGTCATCGTTAAGTTTTGCATCAGACTTAACGTTGAATGTTACAGGTACACCAGCTTGCTTAACACCGATGTTAGCTTTCAGTGTAACTTCTTTACCTACAACACCTTGGAGGGAAGCAGTTTCAGTAGTGATCTTAGTAGGAATCACTGCAGAAATACCTTCAAATTGACCAATTGTTTGGCCGTTTTGTTTTACTGTATATTTTGTTCCGCCAGTTTGTGTAGAAGTAGTTAGAACAACTGTTTTGTTGTCTGTTTGTTTAACTGCTGCGTTAGAGATAGTCAATCCATCGATTGAATAATTTACAGAATTAACATCTTTAACAGCCTCTTTGTATGTTACTTCAACAGTAGTAGCATTGATTGCTTTAACGCCAGCAACTGCACCGAAGTCGATGTCTTTGTAGCCATTTTCAACACGGTTTAGAAGAAGAGCCATGTCTCCACGGTCGATTTCCGCTGTAGGAGCGAAAGTTGTTGGTGTTTTACCGTTGATGAATCCGTAAGTGTAAAGAGTTGAGATGTAGTCAGTTGCCCAGTTGTCCTGGCCAAGGCTGTTCTTCATGTCAGTGAATGGAAGTTTCGCATCTTTTACGATTGGTAGATCATAAGCTTCAACAACCAATTTCGCGAATTCCGCACGGCTTAGGTTGCCTTGTGGTTCAAATACTCCACCTGGGCGTCCTTCTAGAAGTCCTTCAGCATAAAGTGCATTTACATGCTCTTCGTACCAAGAACCTTTCACTACGTCTTTGAATGGAGTTGCAGCGTCGCTCTTGAATCCGCGAGCTACAGCGATCATTTTCGCAGCTTCCGCACGAGTTACTTTGTTACGGATTTTGAAAGTGCCATCTTCGTAACCGTTGATGATTCCCTTGTTGGAAAGTTCAGTTACCGCGCTGTAGTAGTCGCTTGAAGATGGTACGTCTTTGAATGAAGCAGCAAGGCTTGCTACTGGTGCAACAGCTGTTGCTACTAATGCAGCACTTGCAGATGCTGCAACGAACTTAGAATACTTCGATTTAGCCATTCTTTGTTTTCCTCCTTTGATATGTAAAGCATAATGTTATTTAACCAGCTTCGGAGACACTGTTCAGTATTATGAGAAACATTACGTTTTTAGAACGAATATTTCACTTTTTGAACGTGCCGTCTCTCAGAGACTGGCAAAATACGGAATGCAAAGCATAATGAACTATGCAAAATTGATTATAGGTGACAAATTATGCACTGTCAAGCAGATTTATCACATATTGGCAGTATTTTCCCATATAGTTCATTATCCTTGTTACAGCTATTTTACAGGAATCAGAAGATATTTCAAGCAATATATGAAAATATTGCCGATTTATTGGTAAACATTGCTTAAAGGGCTTTCGGAAGGGGTCTAAGTACCCTTTTTTATGATGTTTTTGTTTGCTTATTCCCTCTTTTCGCTTTCTCCCTTGGTATTTAGATGGAGAATTTTGTTGCTTAATGTAATGTTTGTTACACAACTGTAAAGTGGCAACCTACCCCTTTATGCTAAACTTTAACCATAAACGACGGAAATCTTTTGTGGAGTTGGAATGTTTTTCAGTTTCATATATATAGAGATTTGTCAGCATCTAGGGGGAGAGCAACAGTGGGAAAAAAGTTCATATCGGCGTTCAGCGCCTTGCTGCTTATACTAACCATGTCGGTTACCGCCCAAGCGGCCGGCAATAAGGGTGAAGACATAGCTGCGATGGCCAAGAAATACACAGGTGTTCCTTATAAATGGGGAGGCACGACACCGAGCGGATTCGACTGCTCCGGATTCATGATCTTTGTGTACAAGCAGTTCGGCATTAGCTTGCCACATAGTGCAGCGGATCAGTACAAGCTAGGAACGCCGGTTGCGAAGGCGGACCTTGCACCGGGAGATATGGTATTCTTCAGCAACACATATAAGGCTGGCATCTCGCATGCCGGTATATATGTAGGAAGCGGGAAATTCATCTCCGCCGCCAATTCAGGTGTAAAAGTAGATTCAATAAATGACCCCTATTATTGGGGAGCGAAATATACAGGAGCGAAGCGGGTTGTACAAGCTCCGGATCAGGTTGAAGCGGCAATGGTGCCAAAGCTTCCAGCGGGACAATACCATGACGTACCGAAAGACTTCTGGGCATACGCAGAAATCAGCGACTTGAGCAAAGCTGGCATCATCAACGGTTATGACGGCAGCCTGTTCAAACCAGAAAACACAATGACTCGTGCAGAAGCAGCGAAGATCTTCAGTGAAACATTGGGATTGACACCAAAAGCAAACGCGTCATTCACTGACGTGAAGAGCAATCACTGGGCGAAGGGCTATATCGG
This sequence comes from Lederbergia sp. B243.17, assembly GCF_057657925.1. Classification (NCBI taxonomy): domain Bacteria; kingdom Bacillati; phylum Bacillota; class Bacilli; order Caryophanales; family Bacillaceae; genus Lederbergia; species Lederbergia sp. B243.17. The sequence continues at coordinate 435 of NZ_JBWBKF010000060.1, read as the reverse complement.
TGCGGTTGTAGAAGCCGGCATCATGGAAGGCACTGGCACTTCCACTTTTGCACCAGACGCAAAACTGACTCGCGGCCAGATCGCAGCATTACTTGTCCGTGCGTTTGACATCACTTCTGACAGCCAAGAGACGAATATGACTGATGTTCAGGGACACTGGGCACAGAATGATATCGCCAAAGTAACATCGACTGGAATTGCAGACGGTTTTACCGATAACACATTCCGTCCGAATGCAAATATCTCACGTGCAGAGTTCTGTGTGTTCCTGTACCGTGCGAATAATAAGTAAGCGAAAAGAGGCTGGGACAAAACCCCCTCTAATCTGAAAAAAGCCGGCGAAATTTTACGATGAGTAAAATTTCGCCGGCTTTCATTATTTTTCATAAAAGATAAGGACCACTTCTGATAAAATTAAGTTACCACACCAAATCA
>NZ_JBWBKF010000057.1:0-3608 GCF_057657925.1 Lederbergia sp. B243.17 | reverse complement strand
TAAATGAAGGAAACCAAGGAACTGTCCGCGGATAGACGAAATGGTCGATACTTTCTCCAGGAACGACGTAAAATTGCTGAGGCGGTAGATAACTTCTCTAAGATGGTAGATAACTTTCCTGAGAACGACATAACTCCGCGGGGTTGGTCGATATACTTGCTCGAGCATGCCCAGCGCATTCGAATTTAAACTGAAAAAGATGAGCTTGCCGATATACTCGCTAGGACGGAGATATATTCGCCAAGAACGAGATATATTCACCAAGAGGGAGATATATGTACTAAGGAAGAGATCATTATCCGCCGAGAACAAGATATAGTCTCCAGGCAGACAATACGATTAAACAACCGGCCCCTTTCAAGCAGATAAAACAAAAAAGACACCGCATCCGCGGTGTCTTTCGTTTTGCCTGGCAGCGTCCTGCTCTCGCAGGGGGAAACCCCCAACTACCATCGGCGCTGAAGAGCTTAACTTCCGTGTTCGAGATGGGAACGGGTGTGGCCTCTTCGCTATCGCCGCCAGACAAGGTGATAAGAGAAATGTTTCATTCTCTGAAAACCAGATACATGAGAAGGTAAAACCGGAAAACTGATTGATTAAGTCCTCGATCGATTAGTATCCGTCAGCTCCATGTGTCACCACACTTCCACACCGGACCTATCCACCTGATCATCTTTCAGGGATCTTACTGGCTTGCGCCATGGGAAATCTCATCTTGAGGGGGGCTTCATGCTTAGATGCTTTCAGCACTTATCCCTTCCGCACATAGCTACCCAGCGATGCTCCTGGCGGAACAACTGGTACACCAGCGGTGCGTCCATCCCGGTCCTCTCGTACTAAGGACAGCTCCTCTCAAATTTCCTGCGCCCGCGACGGATAGGGACCGAACTGTCTCACGACGTTCTGAACCCAGCTCGCGTACCGCTTTAATGGGCGAACAGCCCAACCCTTGGGACCGACTACAGCCCCAGGATGCGATGAGCCGACATCGAGGTGCCAAACCTCCCCGTCGATGTGAACTCTTGGGGGAGATAAGCCTGTTATCCCCGGGGTAGCTTTTATCCGTTGAGCGATGGCCCTTCCATGCGGAACCACCGGATCACTAAGCCCGACTTTCGTCCCTGCTCGACTTGTAGGTCTCGCAGTCAAGCTCCCTTGTGCCTTTACACTCTGCGAATGATTTCCAACCATTCTGAGGGAACCTTTGGGCGCCTCCGTTACATTTTGGGAGGCGACCGCCCCAGTCAAACTGCCTGCCAGACACTGTCTCCCACCCGGGTCACGGGTGCGGGTTAGACTGTCAATACAGCAAGGGTAGTATCCCACCGACGCCTCTGCGTAAGCTGGCGCTCACGCTTCTCCGGCTCCTACCTATCCTGTACAAGCTGCACCAACAGTCAATATCAGGCTGCAGTAAAGCTCCACGGGGTCTTTCCGTCCTGTCGCGGGTAACCTGCATCTTCACAGGTACTATAATTTCACCGAGTCTCTCGTTGAGACAGTGCCCAGATCGTTGCGCCTTTCGTGCGGGTCGGAACTTACCCGACAAGGAATTTCGCTACCTTAGGACCGTTATAGTTACGGCCGCCGTTTACTGGGGCTTCAATTCAGAGCTTCGCTTGCGCTAACCCCTCCTCTTAACCTTCCAGCACCGGGCAGGCGTCAGCCCCTATACTTCGCCTTGCGGCTTCGCAGAGACCTGTGTTTTTGCTAAACAGTCGCCTGGGCCTATTCACTGCGGCTTATCCGGGCTATTCACCCAGATGAGCACCCCTTCTCCCGAAGTTACGGGGTCATTTTGCCGAGTTCCTTAACGAGAGTTCTCTCGCACACCTTAGGATTCTCTCCTCGCCTACCTGTGTCGGTTTGCGGTACGGGCACCCATTCCCTCGCTAGAGGCTTTTCTTGGCAGTGTGGAATCAGGAACTTCGGTACTATATTTCCCTCGCCATCACAGCTCAGCTTTAGGAAGAAGGATTTGCCTCCTTCCCGGCCTAACTGCTTGGACACGGCAATCCAGCGCCGTGCTTACCCTATCCTCCTGCGTCCCCCCATTGCTCAAACGGTAATAAGGTGGTACAGGAATATCAACCTGTTGTCCATCGCCTACGCCTATCGGCCTCGGCTTAGGTCCCGACTAACCCTGAGCGGACGAGCCTTCCTCAGGAAACCTTAGGCATTCGGTGGAAGGGATTCTCACCCTTCTTTCGCTACTCATACCGGCATTCTCACTTCCAAGCGCTCCACCAGTCCTTCCGGTCTGGCTTCACAGCCCTTGGAACGCTCTCCTACCACTGACACCAACGGTGTCAATCCGCAGCTTCGGTGATCCGTTTAGCCCCGGTACATTTTCGGCGCAGAGTCACTCGACCAGTGAGCTATTACGCACTCTTTAAATGGTGGCTGCTTCTAAGCCAACATCCTGGTTGTCTGGGCAACTCCACATCCTTTTCCACTTAACGGATACTTGGGGACCTTAGCTGGCGGTCTGGGCTGTTTCCCTCTTGACTACGGATCTTATCACTCGCAGTCTGACTCCCAAGGACAAGTCATTGGCATTCGGAGTTTGTCTGAATTCGGTAACCCGATGAGGGCCCCTAGTCCAAACAGTGCTCTACCTCCAAGACTCTTACCTTGAGGCTAGCCCTAAAGCTATTTCGGAGAGAACCAGCTATCTCCAGGTTCGATTGGAATTTCACCGCTACCCACACCTCATCCCCGCACTTTTCAACGTGCGTGGGTTCGGGCCTCCAGCAAGTGTTACCTTGCCTTCACCCTGGACATGGGTAGATCACCTGGTTTCGGGTCTGCGACCTCATACTCAAACGCCCTATTCAGACTCGCTTTCGCTGCGGCTCCGTCTCTTCGACTTAACCTTGCATGAAATCGCAACTCGCCGGTTCATTCTACAAAAGGCACGCCATCACACATAAAAGTGCTCTGACTATTTGTAGGCACACGGTTTCAGGATCTCTTTCACTCCCCTTCCGGGGTGCTTTTCACCTTTCCCTCACGGTACTGGTTCACTATCGGTCACTAGGGAGTATTTAGCCTTGGGAGATGGTCCTCCCTGCTTCCGACGGGATTTCTCGTGTCCCGCCGTACTCAGGATCCACTCTGGAGGGAACGAAGTTTCAGCTACAGGGCTGTTACCTTCTCCGGCTGACCTTTCCAGGCCGCTTCGCTTACCACGTTCCTTTGTAACTCCGTATAGAGTGTCCTACAACCCCAGGAGGCAAGCCTCCTGGTTTGGGCTCTTCCCGTTTCGCTCGCCGCTACTTGGGGAATCGATTTTTCTTTCTCTTCCTCCGGGTACTGAGATGTTTCAGTTCCCCGGGTCTGCCTCGTTTACCCTATGTATTCAGATAAACGTACTACCCCATTACGGGCAGTGGGTTTCCCCATTCGGAAATCTCCGGATCAAAGCTTGCTTACAGCTCCCCGAAGCATATCGGTGTTAGTCCCGTCCTTCATCGGCTCCTAGTGCCAAGGCATCCACCGTGCGCCCTTTCTAACTTAATCAAGGATTGCATATCTTACGGAAGAATTCCATAAGGTGGTGTTTCTCGGTTTGTTGCTTCTCATTGTATCTAGTTTTCAAAGAACGA
>NZ_JBWBKF010000056.1:0-459 GCF_057657925.1 Lederbergia sp. B243.17 | reverse complement strand
GCCTTCTTCCCGGCTCGTCTTATGCTTGTCGGGGCTAACCGAGGCACCTCCGCACTTAATTTATCCGGCTCCGGGCGGCAGGGGCTCGAGGTCATAAGGCATAAACAGTGAAAGGCCAAAAGCGCCTTCCCCTGTTTCCGTCTTATGCTTGTCGCCCCTGGTCAGCCGCCCTCCGCACTTAATCTATCCGGCTCCGGTGCCTAGCCCCTCGAGGTCATAAGCCAAACCGGGAGGAAGGCAAAAAGCGCCTTCTTCCCGGCTCGTCTTATGCTTGTCGGGGCTAATCGAGGCACCTCCGCACTTAATTTATCCGGCTCCAGGCGGCAGGGGCTCGAGGTCATAAGGCATAAACAGTGAAAGGCCAAAAGCGCCTTCCCCTGTTTCCGCCTTATGCTTGTCGCTCCTGGTCAGCCGCCCTCCGCACTTAATCTATCCGGCTCCGGTGCCTAGCCCCTCGAG
>NZ_JBWBKF010000055.1:0-178223 GCF_057657925.1 Lederbergia sp. B243.17 | reverse complement strand
ACAATAATATCTTCTCCATCTCTCCAAGCCCCCAGCTAAGTTATCTTGAAGCACAAGCATAACTTAACAGGAGTGATATTTGATAGAAGAGTGTTTATTCCTGTTTAGCAAGAACTGTTAACTTTAGTTTAGCAGTCACACCCCCACTCGGATAGAGGAGAGGGCATTTTGAAGCCGGTAACTTTCACCAGTAAATGCAATAACATGCGCATGATGTACGAGACGATCCACCAAGGCGGAAGTCAGTCGGTTGTCTCCGAACACCCTGTTCCATTGTCCAAACTCCAGATTTGACGTAACAATGACGCTCTTCTGTTCATAACAGTCTGCGATGATATGGAACAACAGCTCCGATCCCTGCTTGCCAAAAGGCACATACCCTAGCTCATCAAGAATCAATAAATCACATTTCTCAATCTGCCGTTTTAGGCGCTGTAGAGTGCCTTCTCTCAAGGCATCCTCCAATTGTCCGACCAAGTCTGCCACGCGGAATAAGCGAACCTCATAGCCCTTTTCACAGGCCTTCAACCCGAGAGCCGTCCCAAGATGCGACTTGCCAGTGCCTGGAGTGCCAAGAAGCAACAGATTCTGCTTTCTTTCCAGGAACCGAAGATCGCAGATCTCCTCTTTCGAAGTGGTGGCCGGCAGATGCAGCTGCTCTGTCCACTTATAATCCCTCAGCCATTTTAGCTCCCTGAACTTTGCCTTTTTGATTAGCCGGGCCACCTTCGTCGTCTGCCTGGATTCCACTTCTAACATCAGCACATCGCGCAGGAACTGCTCTTTATCTTCAAAGGGGATGCAATCATATCCCTCGGGGATATGGGCCAGTCTCAATGCTTTGCAGATTGATTGAAGTTCCATCAAGAGCCACTTCCTTCGAGAGCAGGGCAGAGCTGCTGATCGTACTGACTCAGGTCTGTCTCATATCCGACAAGAATGGCAGGGGTATGCGGCTCGGTTGTGCCCTCCGGATATTCAAACTTCCTGGCCTCCAGAATGGCACCCAGCTCGTGCGGTTCCCTATCCAGCCTTTGCTCCGCACCCAGAATATTTTCGATGTCTTCCAATGTATAACGTTCCATCAACGCCTGAATTCCCTTGGCCCTTGCTTTGGTTTTCGCCGAATCCCGCGTCAGATAGGTCCTCACCCGGTCAGGCAAATACTGAAAGAAACGTGAATACCTTACGGAACGAGGCTTCCTCACCCAATCTTTGAAGATTGCCTTCCAAGGAATCGGGCGGCTGGTATTCATATAGGGCCTGTCACTCTGGTAAACAATTTCTCCGTCTGACAGGAGACAAGTGAACCGGTCCCACTCCATCTTGATGAGAAGTCGCTGCTGCGCCCTGGCCTTATGAACGACAAACTTTTCTTTGTCCACCTCTATTTCACCGTAATTGTTCACACTTCCACTTTTCACGGAATAGACCGGCAGGTCGGAAAGAGGCAGGGTTTTGAGCTTCTTCTGATCCTCTTGCCATAGCTCTTCGATCAGGACTCCTTTCTCATAGTGCATGCGCTGACGGTCCTTCGCCATTTCCCCCTCCACCCAGGACTGCATTTGCGCAAAACTTTCCATTATAGGAGAGACCGTGAAAAGATTGTTTCTCGTGTAACCGACCTTCTTCTCCACGTTTCCCTTCTCATGTCCGCTTGCGGGGTTGCAGGCCTGGACTTCGAACCTGTAATGGTTTTGGAAGGCAAGGAAGGCATCCGTATATGTACGTTGGTCTCCTTTTCCGATGGTTGCCACTGCAGCGGAAAGGTTGTCAATCCGAAGGTGGGTAGGCACCCCGCCCGCCTGGTGGAACAGCCGTTTCAGCCCCTCAAGGAAACACTCCGTGTTCTCGCCCGGCATCGGACAAGCAAAGCCTGCGTTGCTGTATGGGAAACTCAAAATCAGCAGTTTGATATCCTTGTAGTTCCCGTCTTTCACGACCGTCATCTCGCCAAAATCGACTTGCGCCTCACCCGGAGGGTGCTCCAGCCTTTCATATCTCGTTGCCTTTTCCTCTTTCAATTGCGGCTTCCGATGCTGAATATATTCACAGACCGTGCGGTAAGATCCTTTGAATCCATGTTGATCACGCAGATCTTCGTGGATCTTCTTGTTGGTTCTCCGGTCCTTCCGCCTCAGTTTGCCATCCTCCTCCAACCAGTCATCCACAATCTCCCCGAAGCCCTCCTCATACATCATCCCCTTTTTGGAGAAGGCAATCGGCGTTGGCTGGGTTTCCCCGTCTGCATACTTTTTAACCGTTCGCCAGTTTCTCCCTGTTTTCTCCACGATTTCGTTTATGGATAACCCTTCGATTTCACGCAAATGTTTGATATAATGAACTTCAGGCATTGCTAGCATCCTTTCGCATCCTCCCACTGTTATGATCTGTTCAATCAATACAGTAGAGGGTAATTTGGGGGCTGGCAAGCCTTTTTTTATGCAGGGAGTTTCTGCACGAATCCTCTGCAAATCACTGTACTTTTATTATGCAATAAACACTCTGTAGACAAAGAAACTGAACTATTGATGATACATTTAGAGGTTCTATTAGCGAGAAGAAAATGAATTTATCTGAACAAATGGTATAATTAAGTAAAATGATAAAAAAGGTAAAGGTGGAATATGGGGATTTTCATCGGAAAAGAAGGTTTGGTTGAGCGAAGGGCCAAGGCGGGAAGGATTGAAGATAAGAAGGGGATAACTGGAGAAATAGAAATTGGAGAATTGTTGAAGAGATACTTACCCAAAGATACATATATAATTGCCCAGCCCGATATTGGAGAACTTCAACCTGACTTTTTGGTGATTTCACCTTCCTACGGTTTCAGGCTTGTGGAAATTAAAAATATGGGTATTAGCTATATAAATGAGGTGTTGACAAATGGGGGATTGGTTACAGACAGGTATGGTACGAAAAATCCATGGAATCAGGTGAGAAATCAGGCAGATCAATTCCACAGCTTTTTGGTTTCAAATTTCCCGTACTTTCAGAATAAAGATCCATATAGAGGCATTGGATATTGTGTAATCCATAGAGGAATTACCAAAGCTGAGTTTGAATATAAATTCTCCAAGACATTATCGGCTTGGTCAGATAAAGAACGACACAATTATTATAAGCATCATTTCTTTTCTAGTGAATTGGGTTATAACACCAATGCACTTATCCAGAATGCGACAAAGTTTCAGTCCTCATATCTCATAGACGGCAATTTGATTACTCAAATAGTCACAAGCATATCTAGTTCATACTCAAAAAAATTCGAATCAGACCCATTTGAGGAGTTGAACAACCAAAAGGTTGATATCAATAACCTCAATAGGAAGGTAATGGGGCTATATGAAGAAGTAGAACAATACAAAACTAGTAAAAAGAAGGGTAAGAACAAGAAAGGGTTCATTGCTTTAACCGTCTGCGCATTAATAGCAATAATTATAGTGCTTTTTATCTTTATAGGGAGAGAAGACAGCCGGGCTGTTAACACTAGCGGTTATGGGATTGAAACAATAAATCCAGATGAGTATGTAGTCATAGAGGGCGAGGTTAAAAGATTTTATTATGACCCGAACAGCAAAACGAAGTTTTTGACAATCTCTGTGAATGATAACGAGATGGACGCTGTCATATTTAAAGATATCAAGGTTCCTTTTATAAAGGAAGGGGAGACGCTGGTTTTTAGTGGATACACCCAATTAAATCCAAAGGGTGATCAAGTTGAGTTAAGGATTACTGGGATAAAATAAATTGGTCGAGTCCGAAAAAGGGGAAATGAAAATGCCAATCGAAGTCGCTATCTGGAACGTAACAGACAATCAAACCACCCGAATTCAGTACAGCTCTCTGGAATCAGAAATGAAGCTTGAGGATTTGCTCATGAAGGACATATCCATTTTGACGGACGATGTTCTTCTGATCGGGCGGCAGATCATGACCAAACATGGCAAGTGCATTGATTTGCTGGGAATCGATGTGGACGGCAATTTGCTCATTTTTGAACTCAAGAAAGATAAGACCCCCCGTCAAGTGACTGCACAGGTGCTGGATTATGCGAGCTGGGTACAGACGTTGTCCTATGAAGAGATTGTGGAGCTTTATGAAGAGAAGAACAAGAGCCCATTGGAAGTCGCCTTTTCCGATAAGTTTGATAGTGATTTGCCTGAGGAGCTGAATAGCTCGCATCAGATGGTCATTGTCTGTGCGGAGCTGGATCATGAGACGGAGAGAATTATCAATTATCTCTCATCCAATTACAACGTCCCAATCAATGCCGTTTATTTTCGCTACTTTAAGGATGGAGAAAACAGCTATTTAACGAGAACATGGCTGATCGATCCGGATGTAACGGAGGAAAAGGCCATTAGTGCTCAGGCGGAAAAGAAGAAAGAGGATTGGAATAAACGGGATTTTGCGGTGAATTTTGAAGATGGACCAAATCGCAGCTGGAAGGATGCAGTGCAATACGGATTTGTTGCGGCCGGGAATGGCAAGTGGTTCAGCCGCACTTTGAAGAACCTGTTCGTCGGGGCTCGGGTATTCTGTATGATACCGGGCGAAGGATATGTGGGTATCGGTACTGTCACCCGAAAGGCGGTTCCATTTAAGGATGCCATCGTCATCGTTGACGGGAAGGAAGTGCGTTTGGCCGATTGCCCCTTGGACAATCCCGATCTTGGACACGACAGGGAAGACGTGGACAAATGCGAATACATCGTCGGCATTGATTGGATCAAAACCGTACCGAAGGAAAAAGCCTTCTGGGTAAAGGGGTTGCGTGCCAATCAAAACTCGGCCTACAAGCTGCGCAGCCAGTATACGATTGAAAAAGTGGAAGAGTATTTTTCTCTATGATGAGTATGGCAGGGGTCATGCGTTATTTCATTCTAAATGTAGGCATCAAAGCGGTGCAGGAATTTTCCGCAGCACAAAAACACTACAGGGCAGATAAATGTTGGGTAATTACAAACAGTTATTTTACTGCTCCAGCCAAACAATTGGCCCGATGATGGAGTAAGGTTAGTAGATCGTTCTTTGTTGATGACATGGATGAGCAGGAGGAAGATTGCGGATAAAAGTTCTCTATAATTCTTGACCGATTTTCGTTGGATTCTCCTATCCGACAAACGTGATAAAAGTTTTCCATTCTTAAAATCCCTCTAGCAGACCTCCAGCACATGATGCAAATGGTCAAAGAGGGGCCGGAATTATCCATTAAGATCTGATAGGCTTAAAGCATTCAACTTTGCTGTGATATAGTTATTCCGACTCATTGCCATCAAGAGTGTGGTGTACTATGATGAAAATAATACATAATATTCTGATACCATTTATGGGTGGAGAATAAGAGAACCCCATGAAAATGCCAGACTGCTGCATCTTTGCGGCACTGCTGGTTTTTTCATGGGGTTTTTTATGTGGAAAAGTGCTTTTGCCTCTATGCTTCGTCAGCTTCCCGAACCCTACAATATATGCAAAAGGGAGGAAGGATATGTTTAGTAAGATGGATCGTTTGATGCATGGGCTGTGGATGGCAGTGGCGGTGATCGTCATGGTGTTTTCTGTGCCGGGCGGTGATGCTCAAGCTTTGGAGGGGGACCCGGGCGTTTTGATTACGGAAATCGTTGCGAAATCCGCCGGGGAAGGCCAGCCGTTTGAGTATGTGGAGATTTATAATCATACTTCACAGGCAATTGATCTGAACGGCTATCAGCTGCAGTATTTTACGAGTGATTTTACGCAGCCGGCCAACAGATGGCCGATTCCGGGCCAACAGATCCAGCCAAGAGAGTCGATCGTGCTGTGGCTCAAGAAATTTAATGATCCGGATGTGCCGCTCTGGGATTTTAACTCGAATTACGGCGTGCTGCTGCATAAGGACCAGGTTGCGGAAATAAAATTGACAACGGCTGGGCAAGGCTTGCACGACAGTGCCTTGCGCCAGGTCGGCATTGCCAATGCTGCGGGAGAAACGATTGTCACCGCCCTTGTGAATGAAGGAACAGCAGACGGCATTACAAACAAAAGTGTCATCTACCAAAAAAGTGATGGACAACAGATGACAAGGATCCGGAACAATGAAACGGCCACTCCGGGAACACTTGTTGCCGGTCAGGTGCCGGGGCCAGAGACACCGACAGACGTAAAGGCAGAACCATTAAACGGAGCCGTTGCGCTGAGCTGGAATGCATCTGCGGAGGCGGTAAGCTATCACGTCTATCAAAAAGGGGCAGCCGGGCCGGCGGTTGTCAATGGCGACACGTTCTACACGGCGGAAAATCTAGGGAACCATCAGTCTTATACTTTCACGGTAACCGCGATAGATGCGGATGGAAATGAATCACCGGCAAGTGCGGCTGTTCAGGCGGTCCCGCAGGAAGCGTCCGACCGTGAAGCTCCGCAGGCTCCAGCAGGATTGAAAGCAGTGCCTGGAGCCGACCATGTCGTGCTTCAGTGGGAACAAAACCCGGAAGCGAATCTTGCTGGCTATAACGTCTATGTTGATGGAATATTTTACGAAAAAGTCTTGCCGGAAAAGACGAGCATTACTATATTGCCGCTCCAGCTCGGAAGGGAATACACGTTTTCCGTGACAGCGATTGACATCGCCGGAAATGAGTCCGATCAAGCGCAACTCATTGCCGGACTATCGGACGATGTGCCGATACCTGAGATTCTCATCACGGAAGTCGTGCCGGATACGGATAACTACGCAAAGTATGACGCCTTTGAGTATGTGGAGATCTACAACAACAGCAATGAAGCCATCGATTTGAAAGGCTACCGGATCCGTTCTGGAAGCTGGAACGTAGAAATCCAAGCGTCCGTCATTATAGAGCCATGGGATACTCAGCTGTTCTGGACAAGGACACAGCAAATCATGCCAATTACGCTTGAGGCGTTCAACTCCGCCTACTTCGGCTCTTATGTAAGCAAATACTTAAGCGAAGAAAAAGTTCATATTTTAAACAATATCGGCGGTTTGGTGAATAGCGGAAGCCAAAGCGTCATCATAACCAATCCTCAAGGATCCGAAGTGGTGAGGGCAAACTATACGGGAGCAGACGTGTCATTAAGAAAATCCGTTACGTTCGGCTTTCCGTCTGACCGCAGTCTGACGATGAAGACGCTTGCGGGCCATCAGGAGCCGACCCCGGGATGGGTCGATCCGGATCAGGTGCCTAAGAGGCCTCAAGGGGATCAGCAGTTGCCAAAAACTCCTGCGAATGTCCGGGCAGAAGCAGGCAGCGGAACGGCAGAACTGACGTGGGATCCGGATAATGAGGCTGATATTTATCGTTATCATATATATAAAGACGGGCAACTGGAGTTCTCCGTAAAACCGGATCAGTATTCCTTTACGCTTTATACGCTAACCGGAAACAAGACGATTACACTGGAAGTCGCTGCAGAAGATGTATATGGGAATATTTCAGAGAAGTCGGAGCCGCAAAGAGTAACGCCGGCCCACCAAATCATTACGCAGGAAGAGAGGTCTTTTGTGGAAAAAGATCCTGCCTACCAGGGGTTATGGGACATCAGCAAGGACGGACCAGTCATACCGGGACTTGCCCAGGACCTCATACCCCAGGGAATCACATACTATAAGCAAAAGGATTGGATCTTGACGATCAGTTATCTTGATAATGGCAGACCTGGCACCTTGACCGTCGTAGATGCCACAACTGAAAAGCTCGTTAAATCGGTTTTGCTTTATAACAAAGACGGCAGTCCATACACGGGCCATGCGGGAGGACTCACGATCAGCAAAGACCATGTCTGGGTCGCTTCCGAGGAGCATCTGCTTCCATTCCGGATCAGTGATCTTGTGAATGCGCCTAACAATGGCGAAATCCGCTTCCTTCACAAAATACAGGTTCCGATTCATGCCGCCTACAATGTGTATGATGAAGGCATTCTCTGGGTCGGTGAATTTTACGAGGCGAAAGACTATCCGACCGATCCGTCTCACCACATGGAGACTCGGACGGGGAATATGCATCATGCCTGGATGATCGGCTTCGATTTGCGGCCGAACACCGATATGCTTACAAAAGAGCAATGGAATGAAAGTTCCGGCCAGCCGGCTGTTCCTGATTATGTATTATCGACAACGGACAAGGTTCAGGGAGCAATTGTTCAGAAAAAGGGCATCACCTTGAGCACTTCCTATGGCCGGGGGAATGACAGTGTGCTGTACCGCTATGAGTATCCATTGAAAGAGAAGCCGCATAGTCAGCTGACGGTCGCAGGGAAAACTGTTCCCCTCTGGTTCTTGGACGGAGCTCAGTCTAAGCCGCGTGAGAGCATTGAAGCCATCCCCATGCCGGAAGGGATTGTCGCCAACCATCCGAAAGATCTGTATGTGGTCTTTGAATCAGGAGCCAATAAATACCGTTATACGACCACCTATCCGATGGACCGCATGCTGAACATCGATTTGAAGAAATTGATGAAGGACGACAAGGACATCATTAAAGAAGAGAGAAAGTAACGAAATCTGGTGACAAACAACATTTGGAAAGGAAAGGCATCGTCGAGATGAATCTCTGCGATGCTTTTTCTAGGGCGCCCTGCATGGGCGAATACTAGGTGGTGAAAGCTCCACTACAGGCTTGGCATCAGGAACGGTTAGCTGTTCATCCTATCCCATAACGTCCCATTGCTGATGGCCTTATGAACGGCAGGAAAAAAAGTCCGCCCAATATGCTCTCTAAAAATGATACAGTGTCAAAATACGTTGATGTAAAACACAATCGGGACTTTTAGTGTCAAAAAAGCTGTGTATATAGTCAAAATACCCAATCCGAAATGGATGGTATTAAAAATTATATTTTTTTTATCCCTTTATATAAAGCGCTTTCTTAATGATTTTATAAAAAAGTTAAAGCATGCCACTAAGTTGGCATGCTTTTTGCATTAATAAAGGGTGAGGAAAAATACAGTCATGATGAGGGGGTGATCAATAGTGAGATATATATTGCTGGCTTCACATGGAAAACTTGCAGAAGGGATGCTGAATTCAATTGAGGTGATCATTGGTAAACAAAATAATGTTTGGACTTTAGCTGCTTATCTTGAGCCTCAATTTGATTTAAAAAAACAAGTGATTCAGTTTGTAAAGAAGATATCTGATAAGGACGAACTTATTATAGTCACTGATATTTTAGGCGGGAGTATAAATAATGAGTTTATGAATGTATTAGAGGATAAGAGAATTCATTTAATTTCCGGAATGAATTTAGCGCTTATCATTGACCTGTTAACGAACATATCAAGAAGTGAATCTCTAGAAACAATCATTCCTTCGGTTTTAGAGAATATCAGTGAGTCCATCAAGTATTGTAATTTGGAAATGAATAATCAAGTATCTGACGAAGAATTTTAAGGAGAGGGCAAATAAATGATTAAATTATTGCGTGTTGATCATCGATTATTACATGGACAAGTTGCATTCAGCTGGACACAGCATCTAGGGGCAGATTGTATTTTAATCGCGAATGATGATGTGCCAGTCAATGATCTGCGAAAAACGACCATGAAACTAGCGAAACCTCAAGGTGTGAAATTAGTCATTAAAAGCATAGAAGATTCCATTGAAGCCTTAAAGAGTGGGGTTACTGATAAATATAAACTCTTTATCGTCGTGGAATCGGTTGCTGATGCGGAAAGAATAGCAAGCGGTTACCCCCAAGTGAAACTAGTAAACTTGGGAGGGATAAAGGCAAGGGAAGGAACAAGAAATATTTCAAAAGCAGTTAATCTATTGCCACAGGAAGAGGAACTGGTTAAAAAGATGATGGCGAAAGGAGTGGAGGTGGAAATCAGACAAGTCCCTAGTGAAAAACGAATGAATGCTGAAGCTGCATTATAAAAAAAGATTAGGAGGAGCAAAGGATGTTAACGGCATTATTATTAGGGTTTATTGCCTTTGTAGCGCAATCTGAGTATGCCTTGGGAACATCTTTGATATCTCGTCCCCTGGTTACTGGACTGTTTGTAGGAATTGTAATGGGGGACATCAAAACGGGTGTCATTATGGGTGCCACATTGGAATTGGCGTTTATTGGTACATTTTCTGTCGGTGCAGCAATCCCTCCAAATATCGTTACAGGTGGTGTTTTAGGTGTAGCTTTTGCAATTGCCAATGGTGCAGGCCCTGAAACAGCTTTACTGCTTGGTTTGCCTATAGCGACACTAGCTCTAATATTTGAAAACCTGTATCTCGGTCTTGTGCTGCCGATTCTCTTGCATAGGGCTGATAGATATGCTGAAGAGGCAAATACGCGCGGTATAACGGCAACCCATCTATTAGGCGGATTTGGAATGTCTTTGATGATTGGCTTAATTGTCATGATTTCCTATTCTGTTGGCAGTAATGCTATCAGCCATGTACTGGATATGATTCCGGCGCCAATTCAGACTGGATTAGAAGTGGCAACTGGGCTGATTCCTGCTCTTGGATTTGCGATGTTGGCTAGATTGTTAATCAATAAACAAGTAGCACCGTATTTTTTCCTGGGGTTTTTATTAGCAGCATACCTAAATATACCAGTAACGGGTATTGCATTGATTGGTGCGGTAGTTGCTTTTGTGATCGTTAACCTGATGAACAGAACGAAGCTGGCAGGAATTGAAGGAGGGGCGATTGACAGTGGGGATGACGATGAAGAGTTCTGATGAACATGATGCGATTCAAAAAGACGAGGCGGTTGAGATTACAAAAAAGGACTTGAATAGCCTTTTTTGGCGCTCCTTTACAATGGAGTTCTCTTGGAATTATGAACGCCAAGCTAGTCTTCCATTTACATTTGCGATGATCCCCATATTAAAGAAGTTATACAAAAATAAAGAAGACCTTGCTGCTGCTTTAAAGCGGCACTTAGAATTTTTTAATACGACTCCCCATATAGTCACACTTATATTAGGGATTTCAGCTGCAATGGAAAAGCAAAATGCGGAAGACCCTGCGTTTGATTCTGGATCAATTAACACGGTTAAAGCCTCTTTAATGGGCCCTTTGGCAGGGATAGGAGATTCGTTTTTTTGGGGAACTCTACGCCTTATAGCTACAGGGATTGGCACATCACTTGCACTGCAGGGAAACATTTTAGGGCCAATTTTATTTTTATTGGTATTTAATATTCCCCACATCGCGCTACGTTACATCTTTACAGGATTAGGCTATCGACTGGGGACCGGTTTTTTGAAAAAACTGCAAGAAAATGGTGCCTTGGGAATGTTAACTTTAGGCGCAGCAATATTGGGATTAATGGTTATTGGCGGTATGAGTGCAGAAATGATTGTATTAGAGATTCCAGTCACTTTTGGCAGTGGTGAATCCGAAACTTCTGTGCAAGAAATATTGAATGGGATTATGCCGGGACTTCTGCCTCTTCTGGCGTTTGGCTGTGCCTATTGGATGCTGGGAAAGCACTGGAAGCCAACGACGATTTTGCTTTGGATTGCAGTTTTTAGTATTTTAGGTGCTTGGGCTGGAATATTTGGATAAGCTATTTGGAAAGGATGAGGGTCGCATTGAATGAAACGATGATGGACTATATCAATGAACAGCATCTAGTATGCAAAAATATTATCAATAATTATTCTGAAAACCTAAGACCATTTCAAGATCTAATTACGCGCAAAAAGCCGAGAAATTGGTTAATTATCGCAACTGGTTCCAGTTATAATGCAGCTTTAAGCGCAAAATATTATATAGAAAAGATATCTGGAATATCAGTTGAGATTAAGGAGCCTTTTACATTTGTTCATTATGAAGAAATTAATCGGTCAACAGATTTCATATTAGCCATTTCTCAAAGTGGAAAAAGTTCATCAACAATTGAGGCCTTAAAAAAATCCCGAACAAAAGAAGATACCCCTATAGCTATTTTAACAGCGAATTTAGACAGCCCTGTAACAGAATATGCTGATTTCATCATAGATATTGGCTGCGGAGTTGAAAATGTGGGCTATGTGACAAAAGGTTTTACGTCCACCGTATTAACCTTAATGCTGATGGGGATGGTCACTGCCAGTAGTTATGGAGATAAAAAGGCCCTATTAGAAAAGAATGAATTTGAAAGAGTTATAGATGAAATTCCAAGCGTTATAACTGCGACTGAAAGCTTTTATCGTCAATATGAGAAAGAGTTTACTGAAATTTCGCGCTTTTCGGTAGTTGGATATGGACCAACAGTTGGGACAGCTAAGGAAAGTGAAACAAAATTCACTGAAACAATCCGACTTCCTACACAAGGGTTTGAGTTGGAGGCCTATATGCATGGACCGTATTTAGAGGTGAATGATCGATATGGGTTACTACTAATTCAAACAAAAAGCCCCCATCTGGAAAGGATAAAAAAATTAGGTGACTATTTCTCTGCCTATACAGATTATTGTTATTCCATAACAACTGATTGTGGCGATGCTGAAAAAACGCTTTCGTTATGTCTCGATATTGATGAATATAAAGCTCCGTTGCTGTTGGCGATTCCATTCCAAATTATTGCTTATCGTTTATCTGCAGCCAGAGGCATTGATCTTAATCAAGAAATATTCAAAGACTTTGACGAAGTTTTAAAAAGTAAAGTATAAGAGATTCTATGTTCAAACTTGCTAGTAAATCCAGCAAAAAAACCAAAAATAAAAATGTTGAGAGGGGATTTACCATGTTGAAATTTAATGAAAAAGCATATTTAGCTGATGCAGAAGAAACGTATGAAACAAGAGGAATTATTAAAGAAATAGCCGATGAAATATCCGAAGAAGGTTTTAAAAATATTTTCTTCATTTCAGTTGGCGGATCTCTAGCCATCATGTGGCCGGTAGTGGAAATGATAAAACAATTAAGTCAGATACCTGTCTATGCTGAGCATGCTGCTGAAATTGTTCTTACGGATAATAACCAGCTAACAAAAGACTCGCTCGTTATTATGGCCTCCAAATCAGGGGATACGAAAGAAACGGTTAAGGCGGCTGAATGGTGTAAGGAAAGAGGTTATAGGGTAGTTTCCCTCGTAGGAACTCCGGAATCGCCTTTAGAGAAACTTAGCCGCTGGGTAATCCCAAACAAGGCGAAAGATGGAGTGGAATTCGAATATATGGCAATGTTTATGTTCGTCTTCCGCTTATTGGCCAACAATAATGAGTTTCCTGGTTATGAGAAGTTTGTGGACCAATTAAAGCATTTACCAAATAATTTACTTAGAGCAAAAGAGAAATTCGAGCCGATTGCAGATCAAATTGCCAAAAAGTATCATAATGAACCATATAATATCTGGGTAGGCAGCGGAGAAATGTGGGGAGAAGTATACTTATTTTCTATGTGTGTTTTGGAAGAGATGCAATGGGTAAGAACAAAGTCGGTTACTTCTCCGGAATTCTTCCACGGGACATTGGAGTTAGTTGATGAAGATATGCCAATATTTCTAGTTAAGGGAGAGGGGAAACAAAGAGTTCTTGACGATCGTGTAGAAAAGTTCTGTAAAGAATACACGAAAAAGCTTGTTGTATTAGATACAAAGGATTATGAGTTAGAAGGAATTGATGATGAATTTAGATGGATTCTAGCTCCAACAATATCTACAACTCTGTTGGTAGAACGATTAGCAGTTTATTATGAAAAATATACAGGACATGATTTAGACATCCGTCGCTATTATCGTCAATTTGATTATTAATGCGATTAAACCAATATTGATGATTTGTAAGTTAGCCTAAATAGAAACCATGCAGGAATCGTCCTTTGAGAAGGGCGATTTTTGCTAAAATTTTTTTTGGTATGTTCCGCTTCATCAGTTAGGGGGCAAAACCTAGTGATCTGGTTCTCAAGTAAACTTATATTAACGATCTGAAGGAACCTAATCGGATTTCTCTATCTTCCGGTAGCTTGAAAAGTTATAATAAAAGCCGTAAAAGTAAACATAAAATACGGAATATTTGTGCAGCCAATCATAAGAATGTATCAAGGACAGAAATAAATTACTAAAATTTCTCGCATTGCCTTATCCATGTACCTTACGTTTGGTCCCATTTAATAAATACATCCGAGGTGGGAAAATGCAAATCGAAACCAAGTTGGTGCAAAAGCCGCTGCAAACTGTAAATCTAACACAAAATTTAATTCAATCTATTACTTTACTTCAGTATACTAGCTTAGAACTGATCAGTTTAATTGAAGAGATAACGTTGGATAATCCGTTAATAGAGGTAGAGACTAATGACGCTTTTTTAGGGGGAGAATCAAAAAAACAGTATATAGAGGATGGAAAAGTTTCCGAACTATCATCAAAGGAGACATTTTTTTCTCTTAAAAGTTTTTTGTATGAACAGATTATAGACTTACAGCTGAATAAAGAGGAGTTCAGGCTTTTACGTATTCTTATTGAGTCCCTTGATGAAAACGGTTACTTGGAAATGGATGAAAACGAAGCTTGTGAGTTATTAAGTGTAGGAAAGTCCGAATTTAACAGAGTCCTTACTCTTTTGCAAAGCTTGGATCCGATTGGCATTGGGGCTAGAAGCTTACAGGAATGTTTTCTTTTACAGCTAAATAAAAGTCATAGTGTTCACTGCCATACATCCATTATTGTAAAGGAATACTTTGAGGATCTTATAAAAATGAATTGGAACAAAATTTCAAAGGAGCTGGGTTTGACACCTGATGAAATTAAAGGAGTAGTCAAAGACCTGAAAAAGTTGAATCCTAAACCGGGGATTGAATTTTTGAACAGTCCAACTGAATATATCATCCCTGATATTGTTATTGAGTACAATGCCGGCCAATGGCAATATCACTTTGGTGATGATACATATTTCAAAATAAACTTTGATAAACAGTACTATACTAAATTAAGTAAATTAGAAGATCTGTCAATTAATAAGTATTTAATCGAGAAAATCAATCAATATGAATGGTTAAAATCCAGCTTGGAACAAAGAAAAGAGAATATCAAAAAGGTTACGAAAGCGATTGTTAAAAGACAACACCTATTCTTTTTAAATAAGAGGATGGATTTGGAGCCAATGACAATGACCGAAATAGCTCAGGAGATTGGGTTGAATGAATCAACCATTTCCCGGATAGTCAATAATAAATATATCAGAACACCTGCCGGTACATTTTTCATGCGAAATTTGTTTTCAGTGAAAGTCACCAAAAACAAACTCCATGGTGAAGTTTCATCGACTTTTATAAAGAGAGAGATAAAGAATATTATTGAGAGTGAGAACAGAGCAAGGCCCTATTCCGATCAAAAAATTGTTGATTTATTGGGTACTAAAGATATAAATATATCTAGAAGAGCAGCTGCAAAGTACAGGAATGAACTTACTATCCCTACCGCTTCGGAGAGGAAAAATTTATACTACTGATTGATTTTATACTGACTTTACCATTCTATTTGTATATCCTGTATTAGACCATTTACATGAGTTGAACTCATTTGGTATGGGGTCCGGGCGTCAAATCCGAACAAATGTAAAGAGGGAGTTTGAGTAATATGGCTCTAAAAGAAAATATACTTGAGTTATTAATGGACCAGACAAATGAATTAAATCTTGATGAACTGGGCGGGGAATTCACTGCAAATGAAATATCAAAGGTTTTCAATATAAAACGTAATACCGTCAGTCACTACTTAAATCAGTTTGTCGAAGAAAACGCAGTGATTAAAATTAATACAAGACCTGTATACTTTTTTAGCAAAGAGGTTTTTGAAAAGAAGTTCTTCCCGGTAAAAAGATGTGTTTTTGAAAGCGTTAACGATTTAAAAAGAGAGAACGCCTTAACCTATGGTGAAACAGATGTACTTCAAAAGTTAATAGGTGCTGATGGGAGCTTAAAAAGAGCTATTGAACAAATTAAAGCATCTGTTTATTATCCTGGCGGATTGCCAATAATGCTAGCTGGTCCCACCGGTGTAGGAAAGAGTTACACAGTGGGAATGATATATAAATACTGCATTGAAAAAGGAATTCTCTCGAAAAACGCCCCCTTTATAACGTTTAATTGTGCGCAGTATGCTAATAATCCTGAACTGCTTTCAAGTTATCTGTTTGGCTATACAAAAGGGACATTCACAGGTGCGGATGCTACTAAAGAAGGACTGCTAGCCGCCGCAGATGGGGGGATTCTTTTTCTTGACGAAGTACATAGACTAAACGCTGAGAGTCAGGAAAAGTTGTTTGTTTTCATGGATCAAGGAAGATATCGTCGAATGGGAGAAAGTGAAGTCTATCACAATTCAAATGTTAGACTTGTTTTTGCGACAACAGAAACACTCCAAAATCATTTTCTTCAAACATTTTTGAGAAGGATTCCAATCCAAATAAAAATACCCAGTCTAAACAGGCGTGGGGAGAAAGAAAAAAGGCAATTTGTATATATGTTTTTAATTAATGAAGCTAAAAAGCTGCATATTCCTATTAAAATCACAAATCATGCCATTAACGCACTGACCAAGCATAACTACTCCAATAACATGGGAGAATTAAGCAGCATGATAAAGCTTATTGTTGCTTCTTCATTCGCAAAAAAACCTAATGCTGAAGAGGTAAAGATTACTCTTCAAGATTTGCCGGGAAAAATATTGGAAGATACATTATCTGCAGGCACTAGAACTGAAAAAACCAAGGATATCACTATTTATGAAACCTCCACCATGTATCAATTATACGAAAACAGTATTTCACATCTCCAACCCATTAAAAGCACATATGAAAAAGTATTGATGTTATTTGGTGACATGTTGGAACAAAAATATTCACTTGATACTTTTCAAAGTAATCTAGTAGAAGAGGTAAATGTTTTATTTGACCATTTAATATTTGATTATGCAAGAGAAAGCGAAGACACACTAATTGACATAACCATGGTGAACATCGAAGAATCAATAGAACATATTGAGAAGAATTTTAATGCAAGGTTTAATGGGAACAGCATATATGCAATGGCATACTTTTTATATTATAAAGGCAACACGGATTTCCATTGGACCGAGCCCCAATTATCGTTGATAAATAAACTATCCGAACATTTAGGGACCTCTTATAAATATGAACAAAAACTGGTACGGCTCATCATCGATAACTTGAAAAATAAATTAGATCTGAAAGTTGAATTGATAGATGAAATCATACTATGGATTTACTTAAGAGGATTAAAAGTGGATAACAATGTTAAACATCCAAGGGCAGTCATATTGGCCCATGGTTATGCAACAGCAAGCAGTATCGCCAATGTAGTAAATCGGTTGTTAGGGAAAAATATTTTCGAGCCTTTTGATATGCCAATTGATATTTCCATAAATGATATCGCTACTAAGGTTCTTAACTATATAGAAAAAGATGATATCTCACAAGGTCTAATTATATTGGTAGATATGGGGTCATTAAAAAATATTGATAAACTTATTAAAGATAAAATCAAAGCTCCTGTCGCTATTATTAATAATGTATCGACACAAATGGCATTACATCTGGGAAGTATAATAGCAAAAGATATGCTTTTGGAGGAAATCGTTAAAGTCGTTACTGAAAAGTCAGTAATGGACTATAAAGTACTATACCCTGAAAAGGAAAAGGAGAAAGTGATCGTTACTTCCTGTCAAACGGGAATGGGGACAGCATTGCAAATTAAGAAGCTATTGGATAATAGTATACCTGCCGACTTGAATATCAAAATTGTGGCTCACGACTATAACCGTCTAAAGGAGCTGAAAGATAGAGAAACACTATTCCGGATGTACGACGTAATTGCAATAATTGGTACCTCTGACCCTGATATAGACAGGGTTCCCTATATTTCGCTAGAAGATATTGTATCAGGGAGCGGAGAACAGAAGATGCGTGAAATTTTCCTTCCTATAACTACAAGTGAGTGTTTCAACGAGATTAATAATAATATTGTGTGGAATTGTTCTTTAGAGCGTGTGATAGACTCGATAACAATACTAGATTCAGAAAAAATTCTTGCCCATGTGAAAGATTTCGTAGGCTCTTTGGAGCTAAGGTTAAAAAAGAGGCTTTCTAACGAGAGGAAAATTGGCATATATATACATGTTAGTTGCTTGGTAGAAAGGTTAATAAGACGTGAACAAATCGAAACCTATCCTAACCAAACCATATTTGAGCAGTCTCAAAAAGAGATCATAAAGGCAATTTATGAATCCTTCAGACCAATAGAAAGTATTTATAATGTCAAAATTAATACAGCAGAAATTGGATATATATATGATTATTTATCATCGAATAACTGATAAGCGATAAGCCTTCGATTCAAAAATGGGTCTTGCCTGTAAGCGATAGCCAATAAACACAATTTCTGATAAACCAATGAACATCACTACATTCACCCTATAAATTTGATGGCAGAGAATGGCTTATGATAAATCCCGTCAAACAAAGCAACACGACCGACCGATAGTCCCATGTCGGCCGTGTTGCTATTCTTTTATCACGATTAGGATTTCGAATAATACTCTCCGCAAATCAATAGAGCGGTCCTGCCTTTTTGATGAATAATAGTTGACGATGATTTCGACAGCCATGAGCCGGACTTCCGCAGTCATCAAATCCTGATTCAATTCAGGATTTTTTTTTACGCCATTTATAGGAAAAAAGCTAATGTTGAAGGGAATGAGTCGGAAATTGTCGAGAGATATACTGTAAATTTATTGGAAAAAGGACGACTTTTGTATTATTCGGTGAATTCTATCATTATGAATCCTTTCAGGAGGTGATCATATAGCCGTTTAGAAAGTATTTCAACCTAGGCCTAAGAGGAGGGAGGTAAATGTTAAAACCAAAAGATATGAAGATATTCCACGAAATGCTGGGGAATTCTCCGATTGAAGTGGAGTGCTTTTATTATGATGGCTATGTTAAGGCATTCGCCAACTATTATTACTACGAGGAGGACTGCGTGACCGGCTCGTCACAATCAGCGAAGGAGAGACTGGCCATCAAGGATGCAATAATGGATCTGAGAATAGAGCTTCAACGGTTCTTTGCCCACCAAAACATATGGGAAACAACAAGCCCCAATGCGGGTGAACCGGTAAAGATCTGGTTCCGAAATGAAAAATGGAGTTGATTAGACCTGATCAATCATTTGATTAGCCGGAAATACGTTAATCAAACAATTGATTAACTGCTGTTTACAGAAAACCCGCTGGAATACATATATTTTTCCTCACATTAAGCCGTTTTGTTTTTCCTCATCCTAAGAATATTACCCTTGAGGAAGTTCAACACGTCCTTTTCCGGCTCCTATTGACCGATTGAATGACGGATACCGTTCCTAAAACCTCATAGCGACAGCTTCAGACACTGCTTGCATATTTTACTGCTTCTGCTCAATGGCCACAATGGTTGACTGGACGGCGTGGGACGGCATGCTTTTTTATCTTCCCGAAATAAGAAAATCGAGGAGGACTAAAATGGAAGTTGCTGATATGTATATTATCGAGCCTGTAACTGGTCGCGTTATGAAGGGTGACAAAAGAACCAAAGGAGTAGACAGTCCTAGATGATTGACTTTTTGAAATTTTGTTACTTTTTACCCGTAGGATTGTGAGAATAGGTGAGCTATAATGAACCCATCACTTATACGGGTTTCATGTTACTGACAGGATCAGGCATGGAATAGTTACAAGTTTAGCAGATTGCTAACTTGTGCTATCTCCATGCCTTTTTTGTTTTTATAAGGGGGTGATTTCAGTCAGGGTGAAAGACTGTGCACTGTAAGGATATGAATAATTTAGGGGGGGAAGTCTTGAATTTTAAAAAGCTCGGCATCAGTTTGATAGGGACCGTTTTGATTATGGTCAATCTGTTTTCTCCTGTATTAGCAGAAACTGAGAATAAACCGGTTAAAACATCGGCGGCAGAGGTTCTAAAATCAATTGAAGACAAAAAACCCGTTATTTCGGCGGATGGAAAATCAGTCATTTTGCCAGACCCCAATAATCCGGACTATGAGGTGTCACTATATGGGTCTGATAACAAGCAAATCATTGATATGAACAAGAACTTTCATCAGCCGATCAGCAATATGTATGTGAACATTTTGTATAAGGTACAAAACAAACAAAATGAAAGCGATTACGCCGTTTCTGAAGATGATATCCGTGTTAACGTGGAAGGCCAGTACCAGCAACAGGCAGGTGACAATCCCGTTCCAGCGGTACTTCCCAGTATTCGAGAATGGAAAGGATACAGCGGACACTTTACTTTAACGAATCAATCCAGAGTCATCGTAAAAGGCAAAGTTTCTGCGGATTTTGGGAAACAGCTGCAGCAGTATTTCAAAAATATGTTGAAGATTGATATCCAAGTCACATCAGGCGAAGCAGCAGGAGCAGGGGATATTCTATTTGCGATTGACCCGGCAGAAGAATATCTTGGGAAAGAAGGTTATACGTTTGAAGTGAAAGATGCAATTACCGTAAGGGCACCCGAGCAAACCGGACTCCTTTACGGGGCAACAACACTAACGCAAATTTTTTACCAATCGGAGGATAAGAGAACAGCGCCAAAAGGGCTTGTTCGGGATTATCCGAAATATGAAGTTCGGGCCGGTATGCTCGACGTGGGAAGGATGTATATCCCGCTCGATTACGTTCAAGAAATGACGGAGTATATGGCTTGGTTTAAGCTGAATGAAATGCAAATGCATATTAACGATTACAGAGGCGCCCCGAATTACTCCGCGTTTCGGGTGGAAAGCAAAAAGTACCCACAAATAAATGCCGAAGATGGCTACTACACACAAGAGGAGTACATTGCTTACCAAGAAGATATGAAGAAATATGGGATTGATATTGTCACAGAAATCGATACGCCTTATCATGCGGAGAGCTTCAGGGCCGTAAATCCTAATATGATGCTGAAGAAGGGCGCTCTCGATATTACCACCCAAGAAAAAAGAGATCTGGTTTATCCGTTCATTGAATCTCTTTTCGATGAGTTTTTAGGTGAATCTGTTACGGATAGCAGCAGAGTATTTAAAAGCAGCAAGTTTCATATAGGAACAGATGAGTATGACAAAGAATACTCCGAACAAATGAGGGCTTATACAGACCACTTTATCAAATATGTGAATAAGAAGGGCTATGAAACAAGATTATGGGGCTCTATTGGGAAAAACGGCTTTGATGGCCAAACACCTGTTACGGGCGAAGCAACAATGAACATATGGGCCCCGTACTGGTCGGATGTAAAAGAGATGTACGGGATGGGCTTTGACATTATTAATACAGCTGGCGGGGATTTGTACATTGTCCCGATCGGCAATGCAGGCTTCCCTGATTATCTGGATATCAAAGACAAGTACGATTCGTGGGAAGTTAATAACTTCTGGTCAGCGATGCGCCAAAATGGCTTGGGCGGCGCTACGATGCCATTTGCACATCCGCAAACAAAGGGTGCTGAGTTTGCCTTGTGGAACGACTTGACCGCATTTTCGGGCGGACTTTCCAGCCATGACATTTTTGACCGCTATAAAGATGCAGTAATGCTTGTAGCAGAGAAAACGTGGTATGGCGAGAAAACAGAGGGACAAACATCGGATGAGTTTATGCAAAGGGTAGCGACTTTTCAAGATAAGATTCCGATGTCCAATCCAGGCAGATATATAGAATCGAATAGCGAAGTTGTATTGAGCTATGATTTTGAAAATGTAAAAGGAAATACGGTCGAGGACAAATCGGGGAATGGCTACGATGCGGAGATTGTGGGCGGGACTGTGGACGACGGTTCACTCTCCTTGGACGGAAACGGTTATTTGAAACTGCCGCTCTCGGGTATGGGCTATCCATATACGGTTTCCTTCGATATTGAGCTGGAAGAAGGTTCGTCCCCTGACGCAACCATCTTTGCGGGAAAGGATGCCAATTTCTATTTGAATATCGACCGCTCTGGGAAGCTGGGATATGAAAGAAATGAACCAACCTCCCCGAACAGCGAGCATAAGTTTATCAATTATAAATTCGGCTTTGACCAGGGCCTGCCAACAGACAAAAGGACAAATGTCTTGTTGATGGTCGACAAGAAGGAAACAACCATCTTCTTTAACGGGCAAAAGGTTTCAACTGCGAAGCAATTGAACCGAAAGGAACTAAAGACAGGCGATTCTACGTCTTTGGTGCTGCCACTTGAAACGATCGGGAAGGGCATCAAAGGGAAAATTGACAACATCAAGCTGGTGAATAAAGTATTATCCAACAGCTTATCCAGGAATATTGCCTTGAATCAAAAAGTGACGGCCTCCTCCGAATACAATGCTGAACAGGCAGCATCCTTCGTAACGGATGGGAATTTCGGATCGAGATGGGGCTCCCAGTATAGCGGCCTATCAGATGCCGATAGAGATAAACAGTGGCTTGAAATTGAGTTGGATGCCGTATATGAACTCGACACGGTCAAAATCTTTTGGGAAAATGCCCGGGCCAATGTCTACGATATCCTCGTTTCAGAGGACGGCAAGGAGTACACAAAAGCCTACTCCTACTCAGAAACATCAGCGAAAGCAAATACGGATACGGTTACTCTGCCCAACACAAAAGCCAAGTTTATCAAGATTGACATGAAAAAGAGATCCACCAAATATGGATACAGTATTTTTGAAGTAGAAGTATTCGGCAAAGTGGACTTTGAATTCGCCGAAAAGTTCATAGCTGAATCAAAGGAACGACTGAAGGCTGTATCTGAAAAGCTTAGCGGGATGGCTGAGAGAGAACAGCTCGAAGCCGCGATTGCCGAACTGGAAATCTTCCTATTCGACGGAAATACGGACATGTTCCTATTTGACAGGTTAATCGGCAAGCTTACACAGGCAAAGCAAAAATTTGAGACAAGCATCCTCGACCTGACTGCCGCCGAAAAGCTGATCAAAGAAGCGAAGGAAATCCTCTCGATTACACCGCCAGAAAACAGCGGAAAAATGGAGCGGGAGACGTTGCAGGCTCTTATCGGAGAGTTGGAAGCAATCATGGCAGGCGATGTTATAGATAGGGCCGCCTTTGATACGTCGTTCAATCGACTGAGGGAGGCAAAGGAGCAATTTATCGCCAGCATTCAGTACGCTGACTTCCCGAGAAACCTCGCTTTGAAACAGAAGGCCACCGCTTCATCATCGTATAACGACAGTCAAGGGATACACTTAATAAATGATGGAGATATGGGAACCAGGTGGGGCTCAAAGTATGAAAAAGGAGCCAATTTTGTAAATGAACAATGGGTTCAAATCGAACTCGAGAAGGAAACGGATTTTGACACATTAATCCTTCGATGGGAATCAGGCCGGGCACAGAAGTATAAAGTATCCGTATCAAACGATGGGGTGAACTACAAAGAGGTTTATGCTCAAGATAAAGTGACATCGAACCTTACCGATGTTCTTGACCTCAAAGACAGCAAAGCGAAATACGTAAAAATTGACATGCTGAAAAGAGCAACAATATACGGATATAGCATCTTTGAACTGGAGATTTATAACTACTCCGCAGCGAAAGAAGTAATCAGCCAGGCAAATGGGCTGCTTGAAAAGACTCCGGCCAATCCGAATATTGATGCCGAAAAGCGGGCAGAGGAAGAGCTGCTAGCTGCTATCAAACGTATGCAAGACTATATCGCCAGCCAGAAAAAAGATGAGGTAAGCTACAATACAGCCCTGAATAGCTTGCACGCAAAAAGCAATGCCTATCGGGAAGCTGTAAACAACACCTCACTCTCGGTAACACCAGAATCAGCACAGCTAGCAGTGGGTGAGACACTTCAGCTTACCGCTAAGACAGAGAATGAAACCGGCTTAAAGTGGAGCAGCAGCGATACAGATATTGCCACAGTAACAAACGATGGCCTAGTTACCGCCATTGGTCCAGGAAATGTGCAAATTAAAGTAACCACTGAGGACGGCTCGCAGTCTGCGGTTAGCCAGATAACGGTAACTAATCCTATAGATAAAACTGCTTTGGAAACGCTCATCGATGAAGGGGAGAAGTTGCAAAAGGAAGAGTACGAGGAACAAGGCTGGGCAGTATTCAGGGAGGCACTTGCCGCAGCAAAAGCGACTTATTCAGACAGTGGAGCGAAACAGGAAGAAATTGAGCAAGCATATGCCAATTTAACGAGAGCTATAGAGGGTCTTGTGAAGATTGATGCAGAGCTTCCAGATAAAACAAAGTTGAACGAAACGATAGCGTTGGCGGAGGCAAAGGAAGAAGCTCAGTATGAAGAGGAAAGCTGGGCAGTCTTTGCTGCAGCATTAAGCGATGCGAAGTCCGTTGCAGCTCAGGAAAACGCATCTCAAGCGGATATCGATCAAGCGGTATTGGCATTGAAGCAGGCGATGGAAGGCTTGCAGCCAAAGGAATCATTGTCTCCGGATAAAACGAAGCTAAGAGACGCTATCAATAAGGCAAAGCAATTAAAAGAGGGAGATTACAAAGAAGCGGGTTGGCCAGCCTTTATGGAAGCTCTAACAATTGCTGAAGAAGTACTTTCAGATGAAGAGGCTACTCAGGAGACTATTGATAAGGCTCTCGAGCATTTAACAATAGCAATGAATCACTTAGAAAAGGTTCAGGACGATTCTCCAAATAAATTTAAGCTGATTGAACTCATTGAAGCGGCGACTCAAAAACAGCAGGCGGATTATGAGGAAGAAAGCTGGGATCTGTTTGTGATGGCATTGGAAAAAGCCGAATCCGTCTTGGAGAATGAAGAAGCAACCCAGGAAGAGATTGATGAAGCGGTTAACGAGCTGGAAAAGGCGTTGGAGGGGTTAAAGCGCATTAATCAGCCGGATACAGCAGAACTTGAAGATTTAATCGAACTTGCAAGCGGAAAGCATGAAGCAGAATACAAGGAATCCAGCTGGCAGATTTTTGCCGAAGCTTTAGAGCAAGCAAGGGCTATTCTTGGCAGTGAAACGGCCACTCAGGAAGAAGTCGATGAAGCGGCTGCAGCATTACAGGCTGCGATGGACCGGTTGATCAAGAAAGATCCACAGGTCACGGATAAATCAAAACTAAAAGCGGTCCTAAATCAAGCTGCGGAGAAGAGAGCATCGGATTATACTCCTGAGAGCTGGGAACCATTCATGCAGGCCTATACTCAGGCGAATAATGTTTTAGCGAACCATGAAGCGGACCAAGATACCATTGATCAGTCTACCATCTTGTTGATAGACGCCATGAATCAATTAGTGAAAATCGCTGTTGAACCGCCAATTGTGGTACCGCCAACGCCGCCAGTGGTGAATCCGCCGACACCACCGGTTGTAGTTCCACCGGTACAGCCTGAAAAACCGGCAGAACCGGAAAAGCCAACCATCCCTGAAAATGTTGTTATTACAGGGAAAAGCGCACTGCAGCAGGCGGAGGATAAGACGGTCAGGGCGATAGAGATCAAGCTTCCAGCGTTAACCGATAAGACAAATGAAGTAATTGCGGAAGTCCCTGCGGATATCTTGAAAAAGCTTGCTTCATCTGGAAAGCCTGTAGTCGTGAAATCCGGCGAAATGAGTGCAAATATACCGGCGTCGTTGCTACACTCCATTTCTAAACAAAATATTGATCAGCTATCCATTCACTTGGGAATCAGTGATCAAAAACCAAATAGAAATGAAGCTGTATCGCCTTTGTTTACCATTCAAGTAAAGGTGAAAACAGGAGGGAAAACCGAAGTGCTTACAAACTTTGCTGAACCAATTACAGTTCAAGTTCCTGTAAAAGACGGGGCAGTGAAGGATAAGCGCAAAGTTGCGGTGTATAGAGTGGATGAAAATCAGCTTGCCTATGCGGGTGGGAAATATAACAAAGGAAGCATTGAATTTTATGCTGGGCAATCCTCTGACTATATAGCCCTAGAAAGAAACCTGACATTTGCAGACATCCAAAAGCACTGGGCTAAAGATCAAATTGAAGTATTGGCCTCCCGTTCTATTACGAATGGGAAAGGCATGGATGAGTTCGCTCCAAACGATTCGCTTACACGGGCGGAATTTGCTGTACTGATTGCCCGCGCTCTCCAGTTACCATCGAAGGCATACGAAGGCATCTTCAGCGATGTAAACGCGAATAAAGATTGGGCATACGAAGGGATTGAAGCTGCCTACCGTGCAGGCATTATTACTGGCAGAACGCCGAACACCTTCGATATGGATGCAAACATCAGCCGTGAAGAATTGGCGACGATGGTGATGCGAGCGATAGAATATCGCAATCAATCCCTGACAGAGAACTTGAATACACAAGGAAACTTCAAGGATCAAGGTGCCATCAGTTCCTTTGCAAAGAAAGCTACATCTCAGGCAAGCGCATTGGGCATCGTCCAAGGCAAGGAGGACAACGTATTTGATCCCAAGGGTCAAGCATCACGCGCAGAATCTGCAACGATGTTGTTCAGGGCTTTGGCTAAACTTGATGAGTTTTTAACTGATCTGATATTGAACAAGCCCCGTCGCATTCGCATACAGCGCAGCATGGGTGCGGTCGGCCAAGTTCAATT
Source organism: Lederbergia sp. B243.17 (assembly GCF_057657925.1). Taxonomy (NCBI): domain Bacteria; kingdom Bacillati; phylum Bacillota; class Bacilli; order Caryophanales; family Bacillaceae; genus Lederbergia; species Lederbergia sp. B243.17. The sequence goes on along the minus strand of NZ_JBWBKF010000055.1, from coordinate 151,706 downwards.
TGGAGAGGACTTGACTGACATGTTTCTTTACTGTGTTCTCCGAGATGAACAGTCTTTCGGAGATTTGTTTATTTGATAGCCCCATTCCGAGTTCGCGCAGCACTTCTTTCTCCTTATATGTAAGCTGTTCTACGTGGGTAATTTCTTCAAGCTCTTTTTTTTGCATGAACTGGTCAAAGACTTCGGGGTCGTAATATTTTCTGCCTCTTTGAATGAGGTGGAGGGCATGAATCAATTCTTCTGGGAGTGCTTCTTTGGAAATGTAGCCGTCCACATTCATCGCTCTAGCGTGTTCAAAGTCTGCCGGTTCGCTTGAAGACGTAAGGATGGCAAACTTCGCCCTGCAGCCTCTATTTCTCGCCTCTGCCATCATCCGTAATCCGCAGTCCGATCCTATATGAAGGTCTGTCAGTACGAGATCCGGTTTGAAACTACTTATTAAGGATAAGGCGTCTCTACTACTTTTTGCTTCTTCCAGTGCTTCCACACCTTCCTGATGGGACAAAATGGAGGCAACTCCTTTCCGAATGAGAGTTTGGTAATCCACAAGCAAAATCCGCATCACATCATCCCCCTTTTGCAAAATAAAAACCCAATTCCCCTTGAACAAACATGTCCAAGCAGAACCAGGCCGGTTGCACCACTCACTCCATACATCCCAGGTGCCCATATAAAGGATGTACTTCATCGTTTCCGTGTATAGGTTTTCTTCTACCAAAAAGTATACATAGAGTTGGGAAAAAACATTGTCGTTTCCTCATATTAAGGTAGTTCTATTTTTGTAATATTCCCTCTTATTTTGCTGTTCTTCAATTTACTGGTACAAAGGTATACCACGAAGTTGGTACGTCAGGAGAAAATGAGGGGCAAAAGATTACCCTTTAGAGGGAAGTGAAATCCCGCCCATCCTCCTATACTGAAGATAGATTCAAAGAGTTGAGAGAGACGATAGGAGGGGGTTTGCGAACGAAGTGAGGCAACAATGAATTAAGAGGTGCTACATATGAAAAGGTCTTTTACCATTCTAACCCTAGTACTTTTGCTTTTATGTGCCGGAACCATTTATGCAAGCAGCAATTCTGATCAAAACCTTTCTCAATGGTATGAAAAGGTGTTTGAGAGCAAGAGTACACAAGTAGGAAAAGAAGCAGCAGCCGGGCTGATGAAACTCATTCAGCAATCAAATTCCTTTCTAGCAAAAACAAAGGTGAATTCTGCTAATGCACTGGCAATCTTCCAGGCTGACACGACACTCGGTTTTATCACGAACATCCAACAACAAAAATCCGATTACGTAACAGACATCAAGGCCGCAAAGGAACAGCTGCATAACGAGAATTTACGAGAGTACATCGAAAACCGCAATATCGAAGCGGATATAGAACAAGATGTTGAAAAAATAATGGAAGAAGTCTTTAACAACTAAAAACAATAAAAGGGGATAAAAAACATGCTGAAAACACTTAAAGGGAAAGTAATCGCAGGAACAGTAGCTGTCGGACTTGTAGCGGGTGGAGGAGTGGCATTTGGTGCGACAGATGCAGGACAGAATCTGTTGAACTGGTATAATGCCCAATTTGGAAAAGCAAGCAACACTGTTTCAAAGGAAGTAGCTGCCTATGGGAATGGAAAGGTCGACGGTTTTGTTGAGGAATATAACGCATTAAAAGCAACCACTACAACAAAGCTTACAGAAAAAGGAGAATTTGTAGCCGGGGTTACAAACAAAGCTGTAAGAACTACAGCTGATGGACATATTGACGCAATCAAAGAGCAAAAGGCACATATCGAGGGCTATCTCGCAGATCAATTTGATAAACTGGCCCAATATACGCAAGGATTGATCAATGAGTCCGGTGACAAAGCATTAAAGGATGCAAATGCCGACCTGCAGAAACATGCTGTTGCAGTAGGGACTGAAACGAGAAAGAACATGGAGGAAGATATGAATGCTGCGACGGCAGCAGCACTGAAGGATTTAGAGGAGACGATTAAATGGGCTAAAGAAGACCTCCAAGCACAGCTCGATAAGGAGACGGGGCTGACCATCGAGGAAATCAAGGCAATGATTGATGCGAAGATTGCTGAGCTGCGCGCTGAAATTACGAAGAAAAACAATTCATTGATTGCTCTAGAGGAAAGAATAATTGTGAATACAGGAAAGATGGCTCAGATCCGGGCACAAGCAGAAATTGAAAAAATGGTAAACAATATGAACAACTAAACTTTCTTACAGCAAAAGGGCCTCCATATCGAGGTCCTTATTGTTTACGACAAGGAGGGAATGAGATGAAAACCAGCAAATCTGTAAGAAAAGTGTCCATCTTGCTTGGGACAATGCTGCTGGCGGCAGTGATTGGCAGCGGAACGACCAAAGCCCTTGCAGGTCAAGACATCTTTGCCATCTTAGCAAACTGGTTCAACACCAAACAAACGGAATCCGTCCAACAAATTGAAGCAGCAATCACCGCTGAAAAAGAAAAATTAATGGATGAACTAAGGATTGCAATGCAAGAGGAAAAGCAACGGGCTGAAGAAGAAATCGCAAACTTCAGGGCCGAAGAGATCGCAAAAAGGGTGGCAGAATTGCAAAGCTATGCTGCCAGCCTGAACATACATATTGATACTTCCGCTCAAAAGGCGGAAATATCCGCTGATCTTGATGCTACGTTGGCGGCTGCTCTGGAACAAATCAATCAACAGGTAAGTGCTGCACCGCCGGCAGGGGGGATAGCACCTCCTCCAGTTGTTATTCCTAAGGAGGAAATTCCAAACGAAGAAAATGCTAAACCGTCAGTTGACGGGGAAGGAACGGAGAGTCCAGCGGTTGATGAAGAATCTGCCTTCGAGCAAGAATCAGCCGAGGAGCCAGCTGGAGAGGATGCGGGAGAGCAGGATGAGACGCCCTCTGTACAAGTAGAAGAACTGGAACTCAATAGTGTGAATTTGCATTTAAAATGATTGAGTAAATGGTTAATTTGTCGAAGAAACCCCTGTAGAAAAACGAGGCCACTGAAAAAGTCTATATTGGGATGGGAAACCGAGAATGGGGCGATTCCTCATTCTCGGTTTTTCGCTTTGAACCCGGGGATCTGCGTTCCAGGCGGACGCTTTCCGCGGGGCAAGCCTTCCTTTCGTGGATAAATGGCAAGTACCTACCATCATACGGCAATCAAGGTACGCCTCAAGAAAAGTATGTACGTCCCAGGAAAAGTATGTACGCCTCAGCGAAAGTATCTACCACCTCAGGAAAGTTATTTACCAATTAACCGTATTATCCCGAGGCCAAGAACTCCTGTCATCTGAAGCTTGAGCTTCGGGCCAACAGGATGTCCTTAGGTTAATGAAAAAATAGTACAAAACGGAAAGGAAAGAGGGACATTCTGTCGTTATTCAAGCAGAATCTGTCTCTTTTTCCCATGTAAAAAGTATGTTTCATAGAAACTTAACGTTTTTTCAGTGGCCTCAGAAAAAAATGCAGGGTTTTTTGCTATACAATAGCCAGTTTCAAAATAGTTCGATTCAGTTTCCACTACAGGCTTTTCCTTCACTATCCCCATGTGCAGAGTCCTCCAATCAAAGGAAATCTATAAATCTAAAAGTTTTTTTGGCCTGCTAACAAAATTTTTAGAAAAACAAAATAATTGTTTGACAAACTAAAAAATATTTTTTATTATGAATAACAAGAAGTTTGGTAATTCAATGGAGGTAGAGCAGTGGAAAGCATTAAAGACGAAATGCCTTTTCTCAGTTCACTTGTAAAAGGCATTGCGAACCAATTTGGGGAGACATGTGAAGTTGTTCTGCTAGATTTGACTCAGTACGAAGAATATGGAAGCGGTTTAATTGTTCTTATTGAGAACGGGCATGTAACGGGCAGGAAAGTGGGAGACACAGGGACGAATATAGGATTGGAGGTGCTTAGAGGCAATATGGTAGATGGGGACAAGCATAATTACCTCACAAAAACGAAAGAAGGCAGGATGCTGAAATCTACCACCATGTATATACGGAATAGTGAAGGTGTCCCGATAGGCTGTATTTGCATAAACTTTGATATTACAGATTTGATGATGTCTGAATCTGCTATTAAGAAATTCATTGATTTGGATGGCTTGAAGACGGATGTAAATGAAGTCTTTGTTAATAATGTAAACGATGTCTTGGATCTTCTCATACGAGAGGCGGATGACTATGTCGGCCGTCCTGTAGCAATGATGACCAAAGAGGACAAAATGAAAGGGATCGAATACCTGGACAAAAAAGGAGCTTTTCTCGTTAAAAAAGCTGGAGATAAGGTTTGCGACCATTATTTGATCTCTAAATACACGCTTTATAATTATCTGGATACAATTCGAAGTATTGTCACTGAATAAGAGGAGGATACACATCATGAAACAAATTATCAACACACATTTAGCACCTGTCCCCGGAGGACATTTTTCACAAGGAATTAAAGTGAACAGTACCATTTATGTTGCCGGTCAAACACCGATCAATGCTGAAACCGGGGTGATGGCGGATACGATTGAAGAACAGACGAGACAGTGCCTGCTGAATATTAAGCATGTTTTGGAGGCGGCTGGTGCAGGATTGGAAGACGTTGTAAAAATCAATACCTACTTAACGGATTTAGACGATTTTGATAAATACAACGAGGTATATAAAGAGTTTTTTAAAGAAGGGTTGCCTGTGAGAACAACATGCGGCTGCCAGCTGAAGGGAATTCCGATTGAAATCGATGCAATCGCAGAATTAGGTTAAGAGAATCAATTGAGTCAATAATAGTTTCCTAAACTGTTATTGACTCAATTCAGATATTAATCGCACTTAAGAGAGGAGAATACTATGAGATTGGAAGGGAAAGTGGCTGTAATCACCGGCGCAGGTCCGGGTGAGGGAATCGGAAGAGCGATTGCATGTGCCTTTGCAAAGGAAGGAGCAAAGCTGTCACTGAATTATTTTGCTGGTAATGATGAGTTGAGACAAAGATTTTCTGAGGAAATACGTGAGTATGGCCCCGACGTTTGTGTAGTAGAAGGGGATATTTCAAAAGAAGAAACTGCCAGTAAGTTGATTTCCAGCACAATCGAGAGGTTTGGAAGGATCGACATTCTCGTCAATAACGCCGGCATCTCCACTCCAAGTTTGCTGAAGGATATGACGACTGAAAACTGGGATAGGATGATAGACGTTAATTTAAAGAGTGTCTTCCTCACTACGAAGTATGCGATTAACCCGATGATTGAGCAAAGGTCTGGAAGAATCATTAACATCGCTTCCCAAGTCGCGCAAAAAGGCAGTGTTGAACATTGTCATTACGCTGCAGCCAAAGCAGGGATCATTGGCTTTACAAAATCATTGGCATTAGAGGTAGGAGAATATGGGATCACCGCAAATTGTATTGCGCCGGGACCAATTTTGACTCCGCTGATGAATGAGGTATCAGATGAGTGGAGAAATAAGAAAAAGAAAGAGCTGGCGATCCCGAGATTTGGAATGCCTTATGAAGTAGCTCCTACCGCAGTGTTTCTCGCTTCTTCTCCAGACGGAAACCTCTACACAGGACAAACATTAGGCCCGAACAGCGGAGATGTAATGCTTTAAGAAATGATAGGTTGAGTATTCAGTAAATTGAATTTATTTGATAGTCTGCGTTTAGCTTTTCACTAAAACCTTCGTTAAAGAGAGGAGAAAAAGTTAATGGGCTTCAAGAATAATGTTTTGAATATCAAACCAGATCCTACCCTCTATAATTCAGATTTAGCACCGGTTTCCGGCAAGGAGAAAAATTGGACGTGGTGGTCCTACAGTGCAATCTGGATGGGCATTGTACATAACTTAGTCGCCTGGCAAGTGGCCGCTCATTTAATGGCGGTTGGTCTGAGCTTTTGGCAAGCGTTTACATGTGTTGCGCTTGCGTATGGAATTGCATTTGTCGCAATCCTTTTTAATAGTTATTCCGGGGCTAAATACGGTGTGCCGTTCCCAGTGTTGATCAGATCAGCATTTGGAACAAAGGGCGCACACTTGCCGGTCTTCATCCGTGCAGTATTAGGTGTATTTTGGTTTGGGGTACATATGTATCTCGGCAGTATGGCGGTAAACGCTATTTTAGGAGCCTCTTTTTCTTTCTGGGAAGGCTTAGGGGATATTAGGCTTCTGGGAATGGGTTTGAACAACTTCATTGCGTATGTGATCACATGGGTGCTTCATGCCTATATTATTACTCATGATATTGAAAGGGTTCGAAAGTTTGAGAACTGGGCCGGTCCTGTTGTCATGCTGGTAGGCTTGGGATTAGTCGGTTGGGCGATCAAGCAAGGAGACGGGCTTGGAAATTTGGTTTCTATTCCGGGAACCGTTTCCGGCACTGAGTTTTGGGTTACCTTCTTCCTCGGTATGTCCGCGCTGCTTGGAACTGTTGCAACACTTATTCTAAATATATCTGATCTAACGAGGTTTTCCAGAAGCCAAAGAGATCATATGATTGGCCAGGGCATTGGAATGCCGATTATGTTCATTATTTTCTCCGGCATGGCATTGCTGACGACAGCCGGTACGATGATTGCTTTTGATAAACCAATCACCAATCCTATTGATGTATTAGTGCAATTTAATCATCCGATTATCGTTATTCTCGGTGCCGTTTCCATCCTTGTCTCCACCCTTTCGGTAAACGTTGCGACAAACGGTGTAGCGGTAGGATATGACCTGACCAGTTTAATGCCGGAAAAACTTAACTTTGGTAAGTCCGCGCTGATTGCCATCATCGTCGGAGCGATATCTGCTCCTTGGCTATGGTACCAAGAAGGAGGGGCCTTCGATTTGGTTATGGGGGCGGTTGGGGCAACCATGGGTCCGGTACTTGGCATCATGCTTGTTGACTACTTCCTGATCAAGAGACAGTCTTACAAATTAGACGATTTATTTGTCCACACAGGGGAGTACGGCGGTTGGAATAAAGCTGCGATCCTTTCTTTTACAGTAGGAATCATTGCTGCCTTCATTGGCTTGATTATCCCTTCATTAAGTATCCTCTATAGCTTCAACTGGTTTATTGGAGTCGGGGTTGCTGGGGCTGTATATCTCGTTTTAATGTGGCCAAAGCGCAGTGCAGAGACGGATAAAGGATACCATTCAACAGAGGAGAAAGTTGCAAATGATTAATAAACAAAGACTTCAAGAAAGAATTGAAAAGCTCGCTGAAATTGGAAGAACAGACGAGGGCGGAGTAACACGAATTGCCCTTACAAAGGAATACAGAGTAGGGCTGGATTTGATCACTTCTTGGATGGAGCAGGCCGGCATGCAAGTAAGAATCGACCAGGCAGGAAATCTGATCGGAAGAATGGAGCCGGCTGAACCGGGATTAGCGGCAGTAGCTGTTGGTTCCCATGTAGATTCAGTAGAGGATGGCGGCAAATACGACGGAACGGTTGGCGTTATTGCGGGAATAGAAGTAGCGCAGCATATATATGAAGAAAACATTCAAATCAAACGGCCATTTGAAGTGATTGCCTTTTGTGAAGAAGAGGGATCCCGTTTCCAATCGGGCGGTGTTTTTGGAAGCAGGGCAATGGCTGGAAAACTTACGCCGGAAGATCTGCAAATCAAAGATAAGAATGGTGTAAGCAGATTTGATGTACTCAAACAGTTCGGTTTGGATCCGGAAAATATTGATAAGGCAGTCCGAAGTGCCGAAGACATCTCACTATATCTTGAAATGCACATCGAGCAGGGGCCGATTTTAGCTCAAAAAAATATCCCGGTCGGTCTTGTTACCGGGATAACAGGATTATCGCTTACAGAGGTGGTTTTTGAGGGAGTGGCTAATCATGTGGGGGCAACTCCGATGTACTTGAGGAATGATGCGCTGCTTGGGGCTTGTGAAACGGCACTGGCTGTTGAAAAGATTGTCAATGAGTACGGTGGAACAGCAGTGGGTACGGCTGCGACAATGGATGTCTATCCTAGCCAGGTGAATATTATTCCAGGCAAGGTTTCCACAGTGATAGATGTGCGGGATGTTGACCTGGAGAAAAGAGAAAACATTTTGAAGGACTTGGAAAAACAGGTCCAAGATATTTGTAAAAATAGAGATTTGCGATATCAATTTATCACCAAGTTAAAAGCCAATCCTGCTATGACAGCGGATCATGTCTTTGAAAGAATGAAAGCAGAGAGTGAGAAGTTGAATCTTGAAACGTTTGAAATGCCAAGCGGCGGCGGACATGATGCCCAGTTAATTGCTGAGTTTACCGATATGGGGATGATCTTTGTCCGTTCCGAAAATGGCAGCCACAATCCAAAGGAATACGCATCGCCCGAAGACATAGAAAGCGGAACAAAACTATTATCGAATGTGGCTCTCCATTATTTGAAATCCTAGGAGTGATATCGTCATGGCTACAATCATTAAGAATGGAATTATCGTTACCCCGTCAAGGGTCTTTCGCGGTGATGTAAAGATAGAAAAAGAGTTAATCACTGAAGTGTCAGACAATCTTCATCATTTGGATGGAGATTGTCTGATCGATGCAGAAGGCAGCTATGTTTTGCCTGGCGGAATTGATCCCCATGTTCACTTGGCAATTGCAGGAACAGTAGACGACTTCGAAAGCGGCACCAAAGCGGCAGCAGCAGGCGGGATCACATCCATCATAAATTTTACCGATCCCAAGCCGCAGCAGGAATCCTTTCTGGATGATTTAAAAGAGTGGAAGGAAAAAGCAAAAAGCTCTCTCATTGATTATGGATTTCACTCCATTATCAATCGATGTGATGAACAAGTACTGGAAGAGATTTCAATGCTGCCGGAAAATGGGGTTACGTCCATCAAGCTTTTCATGGCCTATAGGGGAACCAATATGGTCGATGATGTGCAGATGTATAAGCTGATGGAAAGAGCTGCGGAAAATGGCATGATTACAAATGTTCATGCCGAAAACGGCGATATCATTGATCAATTGATTAAAGAAGAATTAGAGAAGGGGAATACCGACCCGATTTATCATGCATATACTCGTCCAGCACGTCTTGAGGCGGAAGCGGTACATAGAGCTTTATCCATAGCTGAATTGGTAAATGCACCTATTTATATTGTGCATGTTTCCAGTGAAGAAGCATTGGAGGAGGTCTTCCGCGGGAAAGAGCGAGGCATTGAGGTATATGGAGAAACCTGTCCGCACTATCTTTTGCTGGATGAGAATGAATTGCTGGCTGAAAAGAAGGAAGCCGTCAAATACATTTGTTCACCTCCTCTACGAACCAAAAAAGACCATAAAGCACTATGGGAAGGCGTGCAAAACAATGATATTTCCGTGATAGGATCAGACCATGCGTCCCATCCTTATAAAGGTGGAAAAGTGTTAGGGTTAGAAGATTTTACAAAAGCACCAAACGGGCTGCCAAGCATCGAAAACATCTATCCTCTTCTTTATCATTATGGCGTTCATGAAAAAAGAATTTCTTTACAAAAGTTCGCTGAAATAACGAGCAGCAATGCTGCCGAGATATTCGGAATGTATCCGAAAAAAGGAATCATCGAAGTAGGAAGCGATGCGGACTTGGTGATTTTGAATCCTGCCCTTTCCCACGTTATCTCCCAAAGCAATCAGCACCAACAAACTGAGTACAATGTCTATGAAGGACATAAGCTTAATGGGAAGATAACGCATGTATTTTCACGTGGAGAATTGATTGTAAAAGACAATGTGATTTTGGGAGAGACCGGACGTGGAGAGTTTCTGTTTAGAAATAAACATACACACCAATAGATTTTCATAAGGCAGGTGACAATCGTTGAACGTTTTACTGACAGGGAGCTCCGGATTAGTCGGCCAGCACTTGGCTTCTCTTTTATGCGAAAAAAATATAAACGTGATCGGTTATGACAGAGTATCCAATCAGTTTTCAAATAGTCATTTTAAATTTGAACAAGGCGAGTTGCAGGATTATCCCCGCTTGGCCGACATCACCAAACGCTATGAGATCGACGCTGTGATCCATAGTGGAGGGATTTCCCATCCTCTCCAAGGTAACGACTCTTCGAACCAAGTGATCCAGACCAATATCGTGGGCACAAATAATATTTTTGAGGTTTCCAGATTATTTGATGTAAAAAAGGTAGTTTATTTAAGCTCGGGAGCAGCCTACGGAAACAACAAGTCAGCATCATTGAAGGAAAATGAAAAAAGGATGCCGACATCCGTCTATGGTGTATCTAAAGTTACAGGAGAGTTTTTGGCCCAGGTGTACTGTGAGCAACATGGCATGAACATTACTACGTTACGACTGCCTTTTGTATATGGGCCTGGCCGCAAAATGCCCGACCCGATCAATGAACTAATCCTTCAAGCAATCAAGGAAAAGGAAATCCTCGTAGAAGGAACAGGCCAGCAATTTGAATTTATTCACGTAAAAGATGCGGCTGAGGCAATTTGGCTTGCCTTAACTTCTGAAAATAGCAAAGGTGAAATATTCAATATTGGAACCGGTACTCTGACTTCCACGGAGGAAATCGCCTCGATTGTTAAAAGAATTTTCCCTGAAACGAAGATGGAAATGGGGAAGGAAACGGTGAAGTATGATCAGATGGGGCCGTTTGACTGCACGAAGGCTAAGGAAATATTGGGTTACGAGCCAAGCTGTTCATTGGAAAGCGGGATAGTGGAGTATGCAGATTGGATCATGCATACCTAAAAATTAGGGCTCTTTCAACACAAAGTTGAAGAGCCTGTGCTTTTTTAATTCAAGAGAATAAGAGAGGAGCAAGGACACTTGGATGTAGTTACTTTTGGGGAAAGTATGGTCTTATTTACACCGAGAGAGGAAGGGCCATTACGGTTCGTTGGCGAATTTAAAAGGACACTTGGCGGTGCAGAGTCGAATGTTGCGATCGCTTTATCCAGACTGGGACACGAGGTAGGCTGGGTCAGTAAATTGGGGAATGATGAATTTGGCTTGTACATTCGAAATCTGATTCGCGGCGAAGGTATTGATACGTCTCAGGTTGTTTTTGATGCTGAATTGCCGACCGCGGTTTTCTTCAAGGAAAGAAGGCAGCAGTCCGATCCGGCTATCTATTATTATCGGAAAGGATCAGCCTTTAGTTCCATTCAGTTGACGGATGTGGATATGAATTATTTTGCAAAGGCCAACTATATTCATCTTACAGGGATTACGCCTGCTCTGAGCAATTCAAGCAGAGAAGTACTATACGGGATTATGCAGTTCGCCAAATCTCAAGGAAAAACGTTGGTTTTTGATCCAAATATGAGATACAAACTTTGGGCACTTGAAGAAGCGAAAAAAGTACTGTCCGACATCGCAAGCCAGAGTGATATCGTATTGGCTGGGGTAGAGGAAGGAACATTAATGACAGGGGAAACCTCTCCAGAAAAGATAGCACAGGCATTACTGAGCAACAAGGATACTAGTTTAGTTGTCATAAAGCTCGGAGAAGAAGGAGCCTTTTATTCGGATGGCAAGGAGAGTTCTTACGTGCCCGCATACAAAGTAGACAAGATCGTGGATACTGCAGGAGCAGGAGACGGGTTTGCAGCGGGTTTTCTGTCAGGATTATTAAGGGGCTGGAGCTATTATGATGCAGCAAAACTGGGGAACAAAGTGGGCAGCCTCGCTCTGACTGTTGCGGGGGACATAGAAGGATTCCCATATTGGCATCAGGTTAGCCCTAAGAATCAACATGAAATATTACGTTAATGAGGAGAAGGAAAACGATGCATAAAGAAGAAGTAATAAAACAAATCACCGATATTGGTGCCGTTGCGGTTATTCGCAGTGTACCTATGGATAAAATTGAAGCATTAGCGGACAGTCTTGTCAAAGGCGGTATAAGAGCCCTGGAAGTTACAGTCGATTCTCCCCAAGGATACGATTGTATAAGGAAACTTTCGGATAAATACGGCGACCAAATCATCCTTGGAGCCGGTACGGTATTAGATAGCTCTGCCGCTGTTACAGCTATTACCTGCGGGGCAAACTTCATTGTAAGTCCGTGCTTGAATATTGAAGTGATACGAGCCACATTACGATACGGCAAAGTTTCCGTGCCAGGGATCATGACCCCTTCTGAAGCATTACTTGCAATCGGAAACGGAGCAGACATGGTGAAAGTGTTCCCGGCAGAATCCGTAGGCCCGAGATTCGCCAGCAACCTGAGGGGGCCATTGCCTCATATTCCGGTAATGTTTACCGGGGGGATTAACCTGGATAATGTCCCTGATTACATAAGAGCCGGTGCCCAAGCTGTCGGGATTGGCGGAAATCTGGTGAACAACAAACTGATTGCCAATGGAAATTTTGGCGAAATCGAAAACATTGCCCGTCAATACGTGAAAGCTATTAAATTGGCGCGTGAAGAGTAAGTTTATTTGTACCAAAAAAAGAGATAGTGATAATAGCAGGGGTTTTTTAGTCGGATATACGACTAGAAAACTCCTTTTTTTGTCTCCTGTTTCTAAGAAGAAACTTTTAATTTTTACAAACATCATGATGTAATCTTTATAAAATAGGTATTGCACCCAAAACATCATGATGTTATGATGAAAAAAGAAGGATATTGTATATTTCATCATGATGAATAATAAGAAAGTGGTGGTAATGAAGTGGTTGAAAAGATGTTAGACAAAAACTCTAAACAGCCGCTATATAAGCAATTAAAGGTTTTATTGCTGGCTTATATAGAAGAGGGCCTTTCTGAGGGAGACCCGTTGCCGATAGAATCAGAGATTGAACAAATGTACGGAGTAAGCAGAGCAACAGTTCGGAAAACGATTGATGAGCTAGTATCCAGTGGAGTTGTGAAAAGGATACAAGGTAAAGGCACTTTCGTGCAATCAAAAAAAATAATTCAAACAGCCGGAACAATCACGAGCTGGACAGAAGAGATGAGACTTAAAGGAAAAGAGATCCATACAGAAAATGTAGTTTTAGCTGAAATTGAACCTTCTGGAAAGATAAGAAAGGAATTAAACCTATCAGCTAGCGAGAAGGTGATTTGCTTAAAGCGTATAAGGTTTTCAGACGGAGAGCCCATTGCAATCATGATTAACTATATCAGAGCAAAGTATGTTCCGGGTTTTTTAGAAAAAGGACTTCAGCGAGAGTCTTTATATGAGACCTTGGAAGAAGAGTACGACATCCGTCTTGAAAAGGCTCATGAGATAATTCAAGCAAGAGATGCAACGGATTTAGAAGCTATTGAGTTGCGTATACCACCGGAATCTTCTCTTCTTCATCTAACAAGGGTTTCTTATTTAAGTGATGGCACGCCGTTTGAACTGGTTGAAATGTCAAATAGAGGAGACCGTTATCAATATCACATTGAGCTGAACGGCAGGCAAAAAACGAAAACACTTTAATGCAAAGGAAGATGGAAATGATAAATCTTACTGAGGGATTAATAGAATTGGATATTGAAGTGGAAGACGCAGAGGGTGCCATAAGAAGAGCTGGGCAATTGCTGGTGAATGAAGGGTTGGCGGAAGAGAGGTATGTGGATGCAATGGTAAAGGGATTTAAAGATATCGGTCCCTATATCGTTGTTGCTCCTAATATTGCTTTTCCCCATGCAAGGCCTGAATTTGGCGCGAAAGAAAAAGGGGTTTCTATTCTGCGCTTAAAAAAGCCTATTTCGTTCGGGCATCCGACAAATGATCCAATCACTCTTGTTTGTGCGCTTTGCGGACCAGATAGCAGCAGTCATATAGAAATGTTGCAAGCGCTTGCTGAGGTTCTTAGGGATAAGAATAAGTTGGAGATCATAATGTCCCCATCCACTGGAAAAGCAGAAATTCTATCAATTATATAAAAAGGGGAGTGTCAAACGATGTATATTGTAACCGTTTGCGGAATGGGATTTGGAACAAGCTTAATGCTGCTAATGGAAATTCAGTCCATTGCTAAAAGTCATGGATATACGGTAGAAGGAGAGGCGGTTGATTTAGGCTCGGCAAGAGGAAAAACATGTGATTTTATGGTTGCTTCCAGCGAAATTTCCGCAGAATTGAAAGACGAATCGGTAGAAGTCGTGTCTATAAATAATCTTTTGGATAAGGAGGAAATTGAGCAGAAAGTTATGCCTATTATACGGGAGTTATCCGACAGGGGGTAAAGGGTCATGTTAGATATTATTGTATCCATATTAAGTAATCCAGCAATAATACTCGGAATCATTGCCCTCGTTGGATTAGTGGCATTAAGAAAAACGACTTCCGATGTCATAAAAGGAACGTTAAAGACAATCTTTGGCTTTATTATACTGCAGCAGGGTTCCAATATCATTGTCACTGCGTTGATTCCATTCAGTACCATGTTCACTGAAGCATTCGGGTTAACGGGAATTGTGGCAGAAGATAACTCATTGGTTGCTGCTGTACAAGTGGTATTAGGAAAAGAAACTGCTCTTATCCTAGTGTTTTCTTTCCTTATTAATCTTCTGATTGCGAGGATCACCAAATATAAATACATCTTTTTGACAGGCCATATGATGTTCTCCTTTGCCGGAACAATGGCTATTGTATTCAATCAGATGGGGCTATCTTCTGCGATGACTATAGTACTAGGCTCTGTCATTCAAGGGATATCGATGGTTCTTTTTCCGGCAATTTCACAGCCATTCGTCCGCAAAATAACCGGGAAGGACGATATCGCGTTTGGTTTCTGGGGAAGTTCTTGGATTAGCTTATCAGGATGGATTGGAGGCCTGGCCGGAAACAAGGAGAAATCGTCAGAAGATGTGAAGGTTCCCAAATCACTTGATTTCTTAAAAGATATGAGTGTTTTGATGGGAATTGTCATGGTAGTCATCTATCTGATTACTTCACTGTTTGTGGATAAGGATGTATTTAATGAAATTTCTGGAGGACAAGACCTTGTCCAGTTCTCATTGATGAATGCGTTAACATTTGTTGCGGGTATTCTGATTTTACTGCAGGGGGTTCGGATGTTTTTGGGTGAAATTGTTCCGGCGTTTAAAGGGATTGGTGAAAAAATCGTTCCTGGGGCTAAGCCGGCACTCGATGTACCCGTCTTCTTCGCTTTCGCACCTATCGCTGTAACAATTGGTTTTCTATCTGCATTAGTAGGGAGCTTGCTTGTAACCTTTATATCTACTGTTTTACCTGTAGTAGTGTTGCCGTCGGTGATAGGTTTGTTTTTTATGGGCGGAGCGGCCGGTGTGTTTGGCAATGCTACTGGAGGCAGACGCGGAGCAATCATTTCGGGGTTCTTTTTAGGAATCTCTTGGACGTTGCTCGTAGCGCTCGCATATCCACTGGTCGATATGGGCGCTTATGGGGTGGAAGGACTTTGGTTTGCATCGCCTGATGCGATCATCGTTGTAGTAATCATACGATTGATTGGTGCTTTATTTGGACTTGCTATCTAAAGCCGCAACTTTTTAAGGAGGAATCGATAATGAATAAGGTAAGAACGTTATTGGGAGACATCAATGCAAAAGAATTAGGATTTACATATAGTCACGAACATTTATGGACTTGTCCACCTCCTAGCCAAAAGGATCGCGATTTGGAATTAACAGATTATGAAGCTTCTGTTAGTGAACTTTTCAGGTTTAAAAGAGCAGGGGGAAATGCAATCGTTGACGCAACCACACTTGATTATGGCAGAAACGCAGTCAAGATGAGACAGATGTCAATTGAAACAGGCGTTCATGTAGTTGCCACCACAGGCTTTAATAAACATATTTACTTTCCTGCATGGGTAAACGCGCTCTCTGTTGAAGAAATTCAGCAGAAATTAGTCAGAGACATCACAATTGGCATGGACGGAACGGATGCGAAAGCTGGTTTTCTGAAGTCGGGATCTTGGGACCAATTGATTCATCCGCTGGAAAAGAAGGTCACCAAAGCTGTTGCACTCGCCCAAAAGGAGACGGGAGCACCCGTCTGGCTGCATACTGAAGCAGGAACAATGGGAGAGGAGATGCTAGACCTGTTGGAAGAAGAGGGCGTGGACTTAACGAAGGTTGCAGTTGGTCACAGCGATCGGAATGCGGATCCTTATTATCATTTGCAATTGGCGAAAAGAGGGGCTTACGTCCAGTTTGATGGAGCGAGCAAAATTAAATATCATCCTGATAGTGTCCGGGTCGGCTTGGTTAAAAACTTGATTGATAATGGGTTTGTAGAACAAATTCTCATTTCAGCGGATATGGGGAGAAAGCAATACTTACATGCTTATGGCGGTGGACCGGGATTTGAATATATTCTAAAAAAGTATATTCCAAGATTGAAAAACGAAGGAATCAGCGAGGATGACATTCATACGATCTTTGTGAAAAATCCAGCACGCTGGTTAGCACAATTTGAAGGGTGATGAAATACAGATGACAATTCAAAAAGGGGCTCTTATAGCGATCCTCAGAGGCATTCATCCGGGTGATGTTATATCGATAATTGAGACTTTGGTTGAAAATGGAATATCATCAGTTGAGGTATCACTAAGTGACGAGGAAAATGCAATTCAATGCATTAGGAATATTCGTTCTGCTTTTCAGGAGAGAGTCCATTTAGGTGCTGGGACAGTCGTCCATCCATATCAGGTTGATAAGGTTCTTGAGGCGGGGGCAAATTATATAATCACACCCGGCTGGGATCGGCATCTAGTTCAATATGTACAGTCTAAAAAAGTAAGCATCTATCCTGGAGTATTTTCTCCAGGGGAAATCCTTCAAGCAGTGCAAGAGGGTGTAAAAGTCGTAAAGCTATTCCCGATAAATGAGTTAGGTACAACTTACGTAAAAAGCTTGCAGGGACCATTTCCAAAAATGCACATTATGGGTGTTGGAGGCGTCGATTTAAACAATCTAAAAGACTATCATAAAGCAGGTTGCTCTTCGTTCGCAATAGGCAGTGACCTTGTCCCAAGGGGAGCCTGTGTAAAAGACTTAGAGGAAATTGGAGAAAAAGCAAAGCAATATGTAAAGCTAATGAAAGATTTAGGGAGCTGATGTAATGTCAATGGTGAAAGAAGCTGTCAACATGACTAGAGATCAAGTAAAAACAGCTTTGGATGAGTGCCCAGTTGCTATTTTACCGATAGGAGCTACGGAGCAGCATGGTCATCATCTTCCCTTAGGTGTAGATATCTTCTTGGCAGAAGGAATATCAAGAAGGATTTGTGACAGGACAGGCGCACTTCTCCTGCCATCCATACCTTTTGGCTATTCATGGGTTTGGCGTGATATACCTGGAACAATCTCTCTTCAGCAGCACCATGTGGAGGCGGTCATCAAAGATGTTGCCCATAGTTTGAATAGATACGGGGTGAAGACGTTAATTGTCGTTAATGGTCATGACGCCAATAACTCCAGCATGAAGTATGCGGCACGAGAGCTGATGGATGAGCTGGATATGAAAATTGTCTATTTGTTCTATCCAGATCTTGCAGCAACAATGGAAGAGCTGTGTGATTCAAAAACCTGGCACGGTATGATTCACGCATGTGAATTTGAGACATCATTGATGCTTGCGCTTAAACCAGAGCTTGTCGATATGAAGAAAGCGGTTAAAGAATATCCAGAAAAGCCTGCGTTGTATGGCAGATCCACCATCTCATTGGGAGAACTGAGCAAAAGCGGCGTATACGGCGATGCAACACTCGCCAGTAAAGAAAAAGGAGAAATGCTCCTTGAACGATTCGTTGATAAGATGGTTGAGTTGGTAGAAGATGTTATTCCACAGTAAAAGATACTCTCAATTAAGCGTAACACCAATAATTGAAAGATGTCATTTAGGTACAAGTTTGATATTGACTTGCCTGATGAACTAACAATGCACATCAGATGGGCGTTTTCTATGCGGAACGAGAGTATACGATTAAGAAAGTGAAAGAGCATTTTGGATTATGACGGGAGAAACAATTTATACTTATCCCTGCCAAATGCATTTATACAAATGAAAAGAAGGATGCCATCTGTGGCATCCTTCTTTTAGGTGTGATGACAAGAAAAGTAGGTCAGTGACTCTTTTATCGTTTTGGTACAAAATAGGTCACTGAAGTGCCTACCCCCAACTCGCTCCTAATCTCCAACCCCTCTCCAAACAGCTGCTTCAGCCTGCGGTTCGTATTCGCAATTCCGATTCCTTGCTCATTCTTATTTGAAAGAATGTCCTTCACCTTTTCCGCATCCATGCCAATCCCATCGTCCTGTACTGATATGACATGCTGGGTAACATCACTTTTTACCGATATGGTGACAGTTCCGCCTTTTTCTTTCTTTAGGATCCCATGATTCAAAGCGTTTTCGACGATTGTTTGGAGGGATAGAGGGGGGATGAGGATTCCTTTGTCATAATCCAATTCCCACTTGACTGCCAGGCGTTCCCCGAACCGTTCTTTCTCGATGTACAGATAGGAGCGGACCAAGTCCAGTTCGTCTTCAATCGGAATCAAGCTGTTAGTGTTGTGCGTGTTGAAGCTTCTTTGCAGGTAGTTGCCGAATTCATGAAGCAGTGCCGCCATCCGGACCGGGTCCATTTCGCCCAGAGAGGCGATGGCATTTAAGGTATTGTACAGAAAATGCGGTTTGATTTGTGCCTGCAAATAGGCCGCTTCCAGACGGAATTGTTCTTGGATGGCGCGGTTTTGGGTCAGCAGCGAATGGACGCGTGCTTTCAGTTCGACTGCGTTTGCCGGCTTCGCGACATAGTCATTTGCTCCTGCTGCGAAGCCTGAGTAGATGTCCATCACCTGGTTTCTAGCGGTCAGCAGCAGGATAGGGAGCTCCGCAATCGTATAGTGCTTGCGTATTTCTTTGCACAGTTCATAACCGGACATATTCGGCATCATGACATCGGATATGATGAGATCCCATTGGCCCTTTTTGATCATGGATAGTGCCTCTTTCCCGCTGCTTGCCGTTGAAACGTCATATTGCCCGATCAGCATGTTTCGAATCACCCGTACGTTTATTGGATCGTCATCGACAACGAGAATCGTGCCAGGTGAACGATCCCTCTTTTCCTCAACAATTAAGCTATCTGTCTGTACCGCTTGGACTGTATCTCTTACAGCAACACCTCTTTCCGTCGCCACCCACTCAGATGCATTTGCAATCTCCAAAGTGAAGGAGAAAGTCGTCCCTTTGCCGACTTCCGATTCGACAGAGATGTTGCCGCCATGAAGCTCTATCAACTGCTCTACAATATTAAGCCCAAGTCCAATCCCTCCTTGCGCAGATGCCTCCGAATGTTCATAACGGATAAAAATTCTCTTGATCATGTCCTCACTCATACCAATTCCGGTGTCCGTAATAGAAATAGTTGCAGTTTTGCCATCCTGGCTCGCCCCGATTATAATGCTGCCTTCTTCTGTAAACTTCACTGCATTATGAAGCAGATTAAAGAGAATCTGGACGAGCCGGCTCTCATCGGCAATGACGGGTGGAAACGACTCGGGTATGTGGCAAGTGATGTGCAAATGACTTGTGTCCTTCACAACTTGAACCATATCGATCACTCCCGAGACAACACCTTGAATGTCGAGAGGCTTTTGTTCCAGCTCTATTCGCCCTTCTTCCAGTTTGTTCAGGTCCAGTAGATCGTTTAGCGTAAAGGCCATCCGGTTGCCGATTTGCAGGAGCAACGCAAGCTCTTCTTTGTTTTTCTTGGTCAGGGCAGAATCTTCATTTTCAAGCATGGTTTGAGCAATATTCAAGATGCCATGCAGTGGATTTCGCAGTTCATGTGATGTATTTGCAAGAAAAAGATCCTTTTGCATGTCTGCTCTGGCTAACTTTTTATTTTGCTCCGCATTCAACCGCAATACTTCCATGTGGCGCCTGAACAATAACAAGGCGATGACCATGATCGAAATTATGTAGTCAAAAGGATAATAAGGAATGTTCGCGACACCTGTTTTAATCGCCGTTCCCCAAGCGGCATTGGAGATAAAGCAGGTTAGGTAAAGAAGAATGAACACACCGTCTATATTGCCTCTCTTTATCGCAGCAGCGGTCGGGATGATCAGCTGGGCAGCGATAAAGACTGCATATGCAATCAAAACATAAATCGTCGGCAGCCAATGCAAAGCAGGGGAAGCCAATGAGATAATCGCAATGGGAACAAACAGGACAAGAGAGAAATTTGCTGCAGCCGATGAAATTTTAAATAATACATTGATAAATTTTAAAGTGGCAAGTAGCAGGCCAATCAACAGTACGATAAGGAGTTTGATATAAAGGCTGTTCTCGATTGGCAGCGGCAATAAAACATTATCATCTATTAAAATAAGAAAACTGTTAAGAGTTAGCAGCAGACTGAAGTAGAGCAATTCTTTCTCGTATTGCCCCCGGCCCAATAGAAAAATGAACAATGCATAAACCGCATGGAGTACAAAGATTGCCCCGACAAGCCATTGCATCGATTGTGAGAAGGCTGCTTCTTTTGAAATCGCAGTCTGCAGTCCGAATCGGACCGAATCCATTAAGCCTCCAGTCCGCAAGCTGTCATAGTTTGAAATTTGTACGATGATGTCAAGTTCCTTCGCGTCACTGGCGAAGATGGTTATCAAGGGTCCTTGTTTCTTTATCTCTTTTTTCGGTTCGATCGTGGCGATGTTTTCATTATTCACTCTTTTTCCGTTAATAAAAATGCTTGCATATGATTCGATCTTATTAAACTGAATCCCATAGATCGTTTCCTCGGTATCCGGCAGCAAAATTTTTAGGCGATAGGAGCCATAGCCTGTAGCGGAGCTGTCTGCTGTCCCCATTAAGTCCTTCCAATTTCCCGGTACTTTTATGTAGTGTCGATCCTGTTCATTTATGGGAGGCTCCTCAGCAATAAAGGCAGAAGGATAAAACTCCCACTCTCCATTCAGGGAAACTGTTTCATCCTTACTCAATGTTTCCCCGCGTAAATCGACAACCCCATTTACTGCTGTCTGATGGGAAGAGGAATTGAAATAAAGGAACCAGCCAGCACGCAAAGCGAGTATGAAGAGGATGAAACTAGCGATGATAAAAAACACTCTTTTTGAGTTTACTTGTTGACTTGTTATCAAGAGCCTTCACCTTTCGAAAAAAAGTTATGAGACCAGATTGACTTTATCTTATTCGATTGAGTTCACCCTGTCCATGAGAACTTGGCATATGAAAACCCGCTATATTCATACGTTAATAAAAGCGCCTTCATTCTTGAACCTTTTTTGTTTAAGAAAAGTGTAAGAGAAGTGTAAGCAATTCATAAGGCCGGCGATCTATCGTAGTTAGGTACTAGTTGACGAAAGGATGCGGGAGGTGAGTGTCGATCAAGAAGCTGCTTGGCATCGTATTGGTCGCTGCTGGAATCGGTTTGCTATTTGTGCCGCAAATAAAAAAACAGGCATTCGACAACGAGCAGCGGGACATTCTGGAAGCACTCGAACGGCTTGGGACGTTTGAGAGCAGTGTGAGGGCTGAAGAACCGGACAGAAAACCGAATGTGCCCGATAAATCTACGGAGTCGGTCTATGCGGATGGTGTCCGGGGATTGCTGGAGATCGAAAAAATCGGTTTAAAGATGGCGATCTTCGAAGGCGTGACTGATGAAACACTTCAAAAAGGTGCTGGCATGATCGAGCCGGACAAAAGGATCGGCTTTCAAAACATCGGCTTGGCCGGGCATCGTGCTATAGCAACCGGCAAACAGTTCAACCGTCTTGGAGAATTGAAGCTGGGCGACGAAATGGTTGTGCGTTCACGAGAAGGAGACTATACATTTGTTGTCACGGACACATTCATTGTCGACCAGTCCGATACTTCAGTGCTCGACGATGGAGAGCAGCCTCTTCTCACACTCGTCACCTGCACTCCGATTGGCAGCTGGCGTCCAACCGACCGTCTTATCGTTCGCGGAGCATTAAAAGAAATAGGGGGATAGGAATAAGAATGAAAAAACTGAATGTATTTGCCTTGCTGGTTCTGCTTATCGGGCAAACCATACTTGGCCCGATTGGAACAGCAAAGGCAGCTGGAGAAGAATCAGTAGATACTTCTGGTAGCATATCAATAAATGAAGTGGCCATCGAAGGCCTGGATAGCAAAGAGGTTGAACTGGGTACAAAAGTTTCGCTTGAATATAAATGGGTATTGTCAGGAGTTGCTGGATCTGGCAAGAAATCTATTCCGAGCGGGTTGACTGTGGATGATGAGAGCAGACAGCTAGAAGCTCCCGCATCAGGCTCTTATCATGTATCCGGAAATGTGCTGACTGTAACAGCGACTGACTCGGAAGGAGCAGCAAGCTCAGGGACGGTTAGGCTGCAGGCAACCGTGACTGGGGACTTTGAGTTTGATGGGGGCAAGTATTCTTTAAAAGCCGGAGAAACAGCTACTGATGATCAGAGTTCTGAAACACCTGGTGGAAGTGAAGAACCAGAGGGTGGGGATACGAATGGAGAAACCCCAACAGATACGGAAGGGGAAGGCCCAACAGAAACCGATGAGGGAGACAAGGATACCACAGGTCAGGATGAAGGAAATGAGGATGAAAAAACTGATGAGGAAGGCGTGGATGAAGCTAACATAAAATCAACGGGGTCTATTATTGAGGAAAATATCCTGACGGGTGCAGTAATCACGGTTTACGAAAATGAATCTAGTAATGATCCGGCGCCGGGTGTAACGAAAGATTCTATTATTAAAATTGACTATACCTATTCACTCCCGGAACGGCATGGATATGAAAGCGGAGCTACATTCTCGTTCACCATTCCGAGTCAAGTGGAAATTTATGAACCGTTAGAAGAAAAAATCATGCAGGGTGACGAAGTAGTTGGTATTTTCTCGGTTGACAAACAGGGAAATGCAAACGTAGTTTTCACCGATTTTATCACTAAGCATTCCAATGTAAATGGTACACTTGAAGTCCTATCGAAAATAAGAGAAACGACCGTAATTAACGAAGATAAAACGATCATCATTACACCGATTTCAGGCAGAGAATCGGTCAAATTGCCTGTTATTTTTATTCCAACGGGCGGCACGATCGACAAGTCAGGCATGCCGGACAATAAATATAACGGTAAAACAATTAAATGGGAAGTGAACTTCAACAAAGACCTGAATGAGATTAAGGGTGCCGTGCTTGAAGATATTATCCAGTCCGGCCAAGAGCTTAAAGCAGAAAGCCTCCGACTCTTCAAGTTAGAGACTAGGCTTGACGGTAAGGTTAATTTAGGTGAGGAAGTCCAAGACTTCACATTGGGTGAAAATGAAAACTTCTCGATCAATCTAGGTGATATCAGCTCAGCGTATCATCTTGTCTATGAAACTATGATTACAGATAACAGCCAAGAGAAGTTCGAAAATAAGGCGGTATTAAAAGGCGACAACCTCGATGATGCAACGGCTACCGCAACAGTCACAATTGGCCGGGGCACTCCGCTGGAGAAGCGTTTTAAAAGTTATGACCCTGCAAACCAGGCCATCACTTGGGAAATCAAGTACAACTATAATGAGAAGCAAATTGCTGAAAAAGATGCGATGTTACAAGACGATTTCCCTGATAACCTAACATTAGTGAGAGACAGTGTGAAGGTAGAGAAGGTGACCATCGGTGACGATGGACAGGAAGAATCATCAGAGACATTTACTAATTTTGAACTGGAGGGTGTAACGAACGGAAAGTTCACCCTTAAATTCAAACAAGACATCTCAAATTCCTATAAAATCACCTATCAAACTAAAGTGAACGGCCGGGTGTATGCAGACTCTCAAGAAATCGTTAATGAAGTTACATCAGGAGACATAACAGTCGGAGACAAAACAACCATTTATCAGCAAATCTTGTCAAAAAGTCATGTAGACGACACCAACTATAATACGAAGACAACGAAATGGAAGATTATGCTGAACAAGGACAGCCACCTGATGAAGAATGTCGTAATCACCGATGTGTTCACAAACAAAGGGCTTGAACTTAACGAAGACACATTTGTTATCACTACGGGTGGAAACGCTCTCGTAAAAAACACGGATTACTCACTTAACAAAACGGATGATGGATTTACAGTCAATTTTTTAAAAGAAATAAGCACACCTCATGAAATCACTTATACTACAAAGTTCAATTATGAAGGCCGGGAAGATAAATCGCTCAATTATTTGCGTAACACGGCGAATGTATCCTGGGTAGGTGACGATGGACCGAAAGACAGGACTGCCCACGCTGATTTCCGTCCAGATAATTATACAAGAGCAAATGGTTTTAAAGGCGGCTCGTATAATGCTGTAAAGAAGGAGATTACTTGGACCATTGGTGTCAACTACAACTTGCGCCATCTTGAAAACGCAAAAGTCATCGATCTGATCCAAGACAACCAGCAGTTCATCCCGGAAAGCTTAAAACTATACAAAGCGGTATTAACCGGAAATGCCAATGGGGCAACGAAAGGGGAAGAAATTACACCGACTGTCAGCTGGAACGAGGAAAAGACACAATTTGAAGTAGACCTGGGAAGCATTGATGGACCGTACATCATTGAATACGTAACATCCCTCGACGGCCAGCAGGTGAAAAAGGAATACAAAAATACAGCTGTTCTGAAAGACGGAGATTCTGATGTTTTAAGTGTCTCGGCGTCTGTGACCATACTCCATGGCGGTCATTATGTAGGAAAACAGGGAGTGCAAGAGGGACGCACTATCAACTGGACAATACCAATTAACTACAGTCAATCGACAATCGCTAACTTTAAATTATTCGATAGTCCAAGTGCAAACCAATTCATCGCCAGTGACTCATTCAAATTGTTTGAGACGACAGTTTCCGATAATGGGACTGTAAGAAAAGCTGCAGAAGTGGAAAAAGGCTTCTATAAACTGGAGCTCGAAGATGATGGTAGCTTTACTCTTTCCTTCCGGGAAAAGGTCACTAAGCCATATATCCTTGAATATTCATCGATCATCATGGCAAAACCAGGTGACAGCATAACGAATGAAATACGGTATACAGGGGACGATGTAGTTGAGTCGGCAACACCTTCCAAAGAGTCCATCACAGTGAAGCGCTCATCCGGAAGCGCAACGATCGAGGGATATACAGGTTCACTAACAGTAGTAAAGACTGATGCTGCAGATTCACAGTTGACGCTCGAAGGTGCAGAATTCACTCTGATAGATTTACTTGAAGAAAAGGAAGTTGCAAAAAAGAAAACAGGCGCAGACGGAAAGATAGTTTTTGATAAGTTACTTTATGGTTCCTATTCTTTAAAAGAGACATCTGCACCGTCAGGGTACTTGCTGAACGTTGACAATACAAAAGAAATCAAAGTAACGGGTAACGTGGAATTGCCGGTCACAAACGAAAAGGCAACACAAGCCGTTGAGTTGAAGAAAATTGACCGGGACAACGAGGAAAAAATGTTGCCTGGCGCGAGATTCGCCCTTGAAAAGAAAAAGGGAGAAAACGATTACGAACGCATTAGAGAAGATTTGGTCACGACTGATCTAGGCCTGATCCAATTGAACAATCTTGATCCAGGCGACTATCGGTTTGTAGAAATTGAAGCGCCTGAATGGTACGAACTGGACGACAAACCTTTAAACTTTACAATCGAACGCAACGAGAATACCGTCGTATCACTTACGAAAAAGAATGTACGCTCGAAAGGTACAATCACTATTCTCAAAGTCGATGCGGCTGATGAAGAAAACGTCCTGCAAGGAGCGGAATTCACACTAAAAAGTGAAGACGGGGAAGTTGAGGAAACGGCAACATCAGATGAGGCAGGAAAAGTCACTTTTGAAAACATTCCATACGGCAAATACACCCTTTCTGAAACAAAAGCACCAGAAGGCTATGTGATCGACCTTGCTGAAGGGGAAGGTCAACTGGAGTTAAATGAACCATCCAAGGAATTAACAATCAAAAACAACAAAATCATCCGCTCGTTCAAGCTAACAAAAGTGGACAGCAGCAACCAAAACAAAAAGTTGCCAGATGCTGAATTTGAGCTTTATAAGAAAAACGAAAGTGGAAGTTTTGACAAGATTGATCTGGAAGAGAAATTGATCACCGATGAAAATGGGGAAATCCTATTGGAATCCCTTGATGCGGGTGAGTATCAAATGATTGAAACAAAAGCGCCAGCCGGTTATTTGCTGGATAAGGCACCAATCGGTTTCACAATTGATGAAGACCAGATTTCTGTCAAAGAAGGTGTGAAAACAAACAGGAAGAAGCCAAACCCTGGAAATCCACCAACAGACCCGACAGACCCAGGCAAGCCAGGTGATCCGACAGATCCTGACAAACCAGGCAAACCGACAGATCCAGGGAAGCCGACAGACCCGACAAATCCTGGCAAACCAAATGAACCAACGAATCCGGGCCAGCCGGGAACACCGACAGACCCAGATAAGCCGGATGACTCAACTGGAACATGGGAGCCAGCTGACCCGGCAACACCAAGCAAGCCAGGCAGCCCAGGGACTCCAGGTACTGGAACTGCAGGCAACACAGGAAATATAGGAGAAACACCAACCAACAGCCAAAAGGGAGCACATTCTACTAATGGCGGACAACAGCTTCCGCAAACCGGAGAACCTTATCCGATTGGCACAATAGTTGGAGGCATTACGCTCATCCTGCTTGGAGGATGGCTCTTGGGAAGAAGGAAAAACAGTCATACAAACTAAAAAGAAGAAACAGCAAGAGCAGACTGCTCTTGCTGTTTCCCTTTTTTATAAAATTGTTTTCAAGAACTCGGTTACGGCCGGATCAGGTGAGATACCGAGATCATGGGCCAGCCGTTTTTTCATATCATGATAGACTTTCACCGCTTCCGCGCGGTTTCCGGTTTCGATATAATGCTCCATCAGTTCACGGACAGCGTATTCCGAATAAGAATCGATCGTGATGAGCTGCTGCAAATACATATGTTTTTTTAAGCCGTTCCCTGTTTTTGAAAAATAATCGATCAGTCCTTGCAGAAGACCAATCATCTGCTGCCTCATAAGTTGAGTCACCTTTATCGACCATCCATATCCATTGTTCTGCAGATAGTCGCCTGTATACAGGGCAGCAATCTCTTCACATTGCGTGCAGTTTTCGATGGTCACGCCCTTGTATGTTTTCATGAACTGGGAAAACTCATGGGCATCGCATTTGATTGTCGGTAAATGTAATGCATAGCAATCGTTCGAGAAGGAGACAGTTCCCCCGCCACCAATTGATTGCAGTGTTTTGCGCAAATAGGAAACAGCGGTATGTAATTGGATTTTGGCACGTTGATACTCGATGTCCGGCCAAAGCGCATGGATGATCGAGTCACGGTGCATCGGTGTTTCGGCATGTGTAAGGAGGAAGGCACATAATTCCTTCACCTTCGCGGTTTTCCATCTTATCGGTTCCTGATTGGCATACAAGGCGAATTCTGTGAAACAGACAACATGTAAAGAGAAGGTGACCGCGGGTTCGGGTTTTCTTGATTGAACCCCTAAATATCCACTCAACCTCGCGACGGTTTTCTCCAGACGATCGACGGTATATGGTTTCAGCAAATAGTCAATGGAGTGCAAATTGAACGCTTCAATCGCATAGTCACGGTAAGCAGTTACAAAAACAGTAAGAACAGACGGATTCCAGCTATGCAAAATTTCAGCTAAATCAAGCCCGTTCAGGCCAGGCATCTCGATATCCAGAAAAGCCACGTCAAAAGTAAGAGTCTTCATCTCTTTTAAAAATTCAGAGCCATTCGAGTACGTTGCGATGACCTCTACTCCGCCAATGCTATTCAATTTATTACTCAAATGCTGCAACGAAAGCTGTTCATCATCTACAAGGATCGCACGGATCATAAGATATATTCTCCCATTCTGACCAACTGCGGTTTCCAAATATTATCTCAATCCCGCTTCAAGGAATCAAGATGATTAATCTAGCATTCTTCGACAATGAAAATAATGGAGATGCCACTAGCGTCGAATTATAGAAGGATTTAATTTTAACTAGGACTCTAATCAAACGATTGATTGGAAAAGTCTATGTGAAGTACTTTATCATTTTCCGCCACTATAGGAACAAATCTAGCAATCTGATAGAATGAAGGTGTTGGATTACTGTGAAGAAAGCAGAACTAGGAGCTGAACGTGATGAAATATATACCCGTCAGAATGACACGCAAGGATGTAACAAACATTCCTCAACATTCACTGCCTGAAGGATTTTCTATTCGTTTGTTCCAAAAAGGGGATGAACATCATTGGGCACGGATTGAAAAGAGTGTCGATGAATTCACCAGTGAGGAAGCAGCGCTTGAACACTTTAATAAAGAATTTGGGCCATACGCGGATGAAATGACTGAGCGATGCATATTCATTGAAAATGAGTGCGGAGAGCCGATTGCTACGACAACCGCATGGTATGGCAAGCTGCCTGGCGAGGATGAAGCAGCCGGGAGAATTCACTGGGTTGGCGTCGTACCGGAGTACCAGGGAAGGAAGCTGTCAAAGCCGCTGCTCAGTGCCGCGATGAATATTTTGGCTGAACGCCATTCTAAAGCGTATCTTACATCGCAGACGACAAGCTATAAGGCAATCAATATGTACCTGAATTATGGTTTTGAGCCAGATTTTACGACAGAGAATAGTGAGGAAGCATGGGGATTGCTTGAGGAAATGCTGGATCGAAAGATTTTGAAAGGAGATAAGGATGATTAAAGCCCTTATTTTTGATTTCGATGGATTGATTTTGGATACGGAGACGGCCTGGTACCATGCTTATCAAGAAGTGCTTCAGTCCCGGTTTGGAATGGAAGTGCCCTTTGGGGAGTTTGTCAAATGCATCGGGGCGAATGATGAACCGCTGTATTCCCATTTAAGAGAGACGCTGGGAGCCGACTTTGACGAGGAATTTCTTCGCGGACGTACGAAGGTGCTGCATACGGACTATGTAAGAAAGATGGAGGCACGTGAAGGGGTACTTGAGTATTTGCAAGAAGCCAAAAGATTAGGGCTGGGCATTGCCCTGGCTTCGAGCTCGACAAGGGAGTGGGTGACCACCCACTTATCAAACTTGAATTTGCTTTCTTATTTTGATCACCTCGTCACAAAGGACGATGTGGAACGAGTTAAACCCGCTCCGGATCTATTCTTAAAGTCTCTTGAAGCATTAGAGATTGAGGCACATGAAGCTGTCATTTTTGAAGATTCCCTTAATGGGGTGATTGCCGCAAATGAAGCGAAAGTTCCAGCGGTTGTGATTCCCAACCCGGTTACGGAGTCTCTTCCGTTTACAAACTACCATTTGAAAATCAGCTCGATGACGGAGAAAAGTTTGGATGAAATCATTGAGTCATTAGAAGAAGTAAAAAACACGGTTTGAGCCGGAGGTCTTTTCTATGGCTGGCGTAAACCTATAAATTGAAAGGTATAGACGTCTAGTTACTAGTGTGACCGGAGCTAGAAGGACTTAGTATAGAAATAAAGAATAAGAGGATGATTGAATGTGTCTCGGGTAATGTACCAAAGTCTAAGGCATACCCACAGTCATACTCATTCAAGTTTTGAGCGGACCCCCTAATCAGCCACTGATTAGGGGGATTAGTGATTTATCTCATGTCTACTTACTGCAAGCGTTCCTTCAATCGATGGAAATCATCGCGGATTCTTCGCTTGTACTCTTCGACTTTCTCCCGGCGTTTGACTGAGCGTTCTTCCGCCATTTGCTCCCGCGCATTTCTCTCCAATTCGTCCTGAACTTCTTTTGCGTGTTCTAGCTCTTCCTGTACCGTACTAGCATCAAAACGAAGGGTGACGGTATCATATTTCGCAAACAGTACATCCAGAGGGTTTTCCGAACTTTCCTGAACGACAGCGATGATGGCTACGTCTCCGTCCTTCATCCTGTTCGTCATCGCTTGCAGCAATCCGGACTCATGTTCGATATCTTTTGCATCTGAAAGCATACCGACTGAACCACCGATACCGATGCCAAGCAATACACCAAGCGGTCCGGCAAGCATGCCGGCTAATCCGCCGATCAAGGTGCCGATAACCGTATCGTTGCCTGAAAGCATGCCCGTATCAAACGAATCCTTCAGCTGAATCCGTCCTGCTTCTCTTTTAAAAATTCCGACGTGCGACAGGATCACTTCTTTCTCTATTACCGCTAGTTGTTTCATATCCGATAGCGCCTGGAATGCTTCACTCTCAACTTTAAAATAACTGACCAATACATGTTCCACTCCGAAAAACCCCTTCCACTTATCTTCCAGATACATATTCCCTTCTGTTGGGAAAGTAAGCGTGCGTTTTTTGTCTCCCTGAAAGGCGGGCTGACTAAATGATCAGATAATAATTGGTAAATTTCGACTTTTTCCGGCATATTCATACTTACTAACCACTGTCGATATAGAAAATGTAAGGCATTCGACTAAAAACAACAAACTTCTCACTGATGCGAAAGGAGGGCTTTTCTACGTCGTGGGGAAAGAAAATTTTGAAAAGTGAAAGAAGGAATAACCGTTGAAGGAAAGAAAAATTACCATTGGCGCGAAGATCAATCTTCTTGTCATCAGTATTGTGCTGTTGTTGATTGTTGTGATCAGTCTCGTGGCCAAGTTTCAAATAGAGAACGCGTTGATGGATGTATATACGGGCAGGGTTAAGGCCGTTTCAGCGCTCGGCTATAATTGGCTTGATGAAAAATATAAGGGTGAATGGTCGATCAAAGACGGTAAGCTGTATAAAGGCGATACGATCATGAACGACAACAATGAACTTATGGATGAAATTACTGAGATTACGAATGGGGCAGCAACCATTTTTCAAGGAGATACCAGAATCGCAACGAGTGTAAAGAAGAATGGTGAAAGGATAACAGGGACAAAAGCAGATCCTAGGGCAGCGGATTTCGTGCTAAAGACTGGCGAGCCATACATTGGAAAAGCTGATATCGGCGGCATTGAGCATCTGACGATGTATAAGCCGCTGAAAAACGAAGACGGTGACGTGATTGGAATGTGGCTTGTCGGCCCGCGGATTGAGACCATTCAACAAACTGTTGTATCGGTGTTGTTGATGATGATTGCCATCGTTGGGGGTCTTGGCATTGCTGCCGTCCTAGTTTCCATTTTTATGACGAAGAGAATTGTCCGTCCGATTGTGATGATCAATCATCAGCTTGATGAAATTTCAAACGGCGAAGGTGACTTGACGAAAGAGCTTTCCGTCAAATCGAATGATGAGGCGGGAGATCTTGCTCGTGCTTTTAATCAGTTTTTGCAGAGCCTGCGGACGATGATTGGGCAGATCGGCGAGACGTCCGAGCGGGTCGCATCCTCTTCCGAACAGTTGACAGCGAGCGCAGAGGAGTCAACGAACGCGACGAACCAGGTTTCCCTTTCCATTCAGGAAGTGGCAAGCGGTTCTGCTATTCAGGAAAAAGGAACAATTGACAGTGCCCAGGCGATGAAGGAAATGGCGATCAGTGTCCAGCAGGTAGCAGAAAATACATCATATGTAGCAGAACTCGCAGCAGAAACCAATCACGAAGCGAGTGACGGCTTCCAAGTTGTTCAACAGGCGATCGAGCAGATGAATACGATCCAGCAGACTGTCGACCGTTCAGCAGCTATCATCCGTGAGCTTGGCAACCATTCGAAGGAGATTGGCCACATCACCGATATTATTACTGATATATCCGAACAGACCAATCTGCTCTCGCTCAACGCGGCGATTGAAGCGGCAAGAGCGGGGGAACAGGGAAAAGGGTTTGCTGTCGTTGCAGCTGAAGTACGAAAACTCGCCGAGCAGTCAAAAGACTCGGCTGGTAAGATTACTACGCTGATTCAACAGATTCAGACGGCAACAGAACAAGCTGTCGTGCAAATGGACAAGGGAACAAAGGATGCACTCTCTGGCATGGAAATCGTCCGGAAAACAGGGGAGGGCTTCGAGCGAATCAAGTCATCCATCGATAAAGTCGCAGGCCAGACTCAAGATGTCTCCGCTGTATCTGAGCAATTGTCTGCAAGTGTTCAAGAAGTAGCCGCCTCCATCGAGGAGATTGCTTCCATTGCCCAGCAATCGGCAGGGAAATCCCAATCGATTGCCGCGGCCTCTCAAGAACAGCTTGCCAGCATGGAAGAAATCACCTCGTCAGCCGCACACCTTTCAAAGAGTGCAGAAATACTGAGAGGGCTTGTGAATCAGTTTGAGATTTAATGCGAGACACCGTCCTTTGGCGGTGTCTTATTTTTCAGAATGAGTGTAGGGATAATGAAGTATAAATCGTCGGTTTATTTAGATTTTTTCAAGCGCTCTTCACTCTTTTCCTTCGCTGTCGATATAGAGAAAGTAAGAGAAACGCCAAAATTCGACATTTTCCTGTAGTACTTAAGGAGGGTCTTTTCATACTGCAGGATAAGGTAATTTTACTATCAGGAAAGAAGGAATAGCAGTGAAGAAAAGGAAGCTGACGATTGGCACGAAGATGAATCTTCTTGTCATCAGCATTGTACTTTTGCTGGTTGTCGTGATCAGTCTGGTTTCAAAGTATCAAATAGAAAAAGTATTGATGGAAATGTATACGGGCAGGGCAAAAATTGTGTCGGAGCTTGGATACAATTGGCTGGATGAGAGCTTTAAAGGCCCATGGGCAATTAAAGACGGGGAATTGTATAAAGGGGATATGAAGATCAACGATAATCATGAGCTCATGGATCGAATCGCTGAAATTACCGACGGTGCATCGACCATCTTTCAAGGAGACATGAGGGTTTCAACGAGCGTGAAGGAAAAGGGAGAACGGGTAGTAGGGTCGAGTTCAGATCCGAAGGTCGCTGATGCTGTTCTGAAAAAAGGAGAAACGTACATATCTGTCGTTGACATTGTGGGAACTGAACATCTTGCGTATTATCAGCCTTTGAAGAACAGAGATGGCGAAGTAATCGGCATGTGGATGGTCGGCCCTCCGATTAATATGATTCAAAAAACTGTTATAACACTTTTGGCAGTTCTGATCTCCGTTAGTGCCGGACTTGGCATTGCGGCCATTATCGTTTCGGTATATATGACGAGAAGAATTGTCCGTCCAATTGTAGAGATCAATCATCAGCTTGATGAAATCTCAAACGGCGAAGGGGATTTAACGAAAAAACTCGCTGTTAAATCGAACGATGAAGCGGGTGACCTGGCACGGGCCTTCAACCAATTCTTGCAGAGCTTGAGGACGATGATCGGGCAGATCGGTGAAACATCCGAGCGGGTTGCATCCTCTTCTGAACAACTGACTGCAAGCGCAGAAGAGTCAACGAGTGCGACAAACCAGGTTTCCCTTTCTATCCAAGAGGTGGCAAGCGGCGCCGACATGCAGGAAAAGGGCACAAGTGAAAGCGCTCGGGCGATGAGGGAAATGGCGATCAGCGTTCAGCAAGTGGCCGAAAACACTTCTTATGTTGCGGAACTTGCGGCCGAAACAAATTTAGAAGCGAGCGATGGCAGCCGGGTCGTCCAAGAGGCGATCCACCAGATGGATACAATCCAGAAGACCGTTGACCGCTCGGCGTCCATTATACGCGAACTTGGGAACCACTCGAAAGAAATTGGCAACATCACCGACATCATCACTGACATTTCCGAACAGACCAACCTGCTTGCGCTCAATGCTGCAATTGAAGCAGCAAGAGCGGGAGAACAAGGCAAAGGGTTTGCCGTTGTCGCTGATGAAGTACGGAAACTCGCCGAGCAATCGAAAGACTCTGCCGGCAAGATCACAGAACTGATCAAGCAAATTCAAGAAGCAACAGAACATGCCGTCGTGCAAATGGATAAAGGCACAGAAGATGTAGTCTCTGGAATGGACATTGTCCGAAAAACAGGCGATGGCTTCGAGCGGATTCGTTCTTCGATTGACAAAGTCGCAAGCCAGACACAGGATGTTTCCGCCGTATCGGAACAGTTGTCGGCAAGCGTGCAGGAAGTTGCTGCCTCCATCGAAGAGATTGCCTCAATTGCACAGCAATCCTCCGGAAAATCGCAAGCGATTGCCGCTGCCTCCCAAGAGCAGCTGGCCAGCATGGAGGAAATCTCCTCATCAGCTGCACATCTTGAAAAGAGTGCAGAGACCTTGAGAGAACTAGTGAACCAGTTTAAGATTTAATACAGGACACCGCCTTGAGGCGGTGTTTTTTGCATCAATCTACCGAAATGGATGGTATGAACCTACTATTTATGTTAGTTGAAAAGTTTTTAATCGTATTATCGTCTCCCCTTGTATTCCTCCCCACCAACACGTATACTTTAAATATACGGAATTTTGTATATTGAGAATGAAAGAAATTAGAGGTATTGTATGAGCAGGATTTGGAGCAGTTTGTATTCAAAAAATGGGCTGGCAGCCAAGTTTATTGCCAAGGAGCTGCTGCAGACTGAGACGGGGGAGCGAATTCCGCGGGTCAGTGATATTTCCGAGAAGCTTTCGATTGGCAGAGGTACGGCTCAAGGTGCTCTCCGTGTGTTGGAGGAGCTTCATGCTATTTCGCTTGAGTCGCGTGGACACTTGGGAACGTTTTTGACAAAGAAGGATGCAGATCTACTCTACGAGATCGCAGGTGTCGGACCGATGATTGGTGTTATGCCGCTTCCGTATTCCCGGAAGTATGAGGGGCTGGCGACGGGGATTGTTGAGTCTCTATGGGAATTGAATAAGAAGTCCGGTCTCGCGTATATGCGCGGTTCGCGAAGAAGGTTGGAGGCGTTGAAATCGCGCCGATATGATTTTACGATTCTTTCTTTGATGGCTGCAGAGGAGGCGCTGAAGGACCATGACGGATTGGAAATCATTCATCAATTCGGAAGCGAATCCTATGTAACGGCACACCGGATTTTTTTCTCGGACAGCAAACACACGAAACTGGCAGCCGGAATGAAAATCGGCATTGATTCCTCTTCTTCCGATCAGGCGGAAATCACGCTTGCCGAATGCGAGGGGCTGGATGTGGAGCTTGTTGAAGTGAACTATATGCAGCTCGTGCCGATGCTGAAAAACGGGCAGCTGGATGCCGCGGTGTGGAATGCTGATGAAGCCTCTTCAGTGAATGTTTTTCCCTCGACTGGTTTTCAGACAGAGAAAGCTGCCCGCCTGGCTGCAAAGGCGACGAATGCTGTAATGGTCATTGAGGCGGAGCGCCAAGATATAAAGGACCAGCTCGGTTTTTTGGACATTGAAAGAATATGTGGTGTGCAGCGGCAAGTAGAAGAAGGCGAAAAGTATCCGCATTACTAAGGGCGGCGGTTCTGAATGCCTTCTATTAACAATATACTAAATACAGTATACTGGAGGATTAACATGGATCTGGAATTATTGCAACAGCGCTTGGATTTGCTTCATGCTTCTGAAGTCATTTCTATGAAGGCGCATACAACATCAGTGGAAGTGTTTAAGAGACTGACAAAGCAATTAAGAAAAGAGGAGATCGAGTATGGGGAGATGTTGTTTACCCATTTGCCTACTGCCTTGACAAGGATTGAAAAGGGAGAAGAAGTGGAAGCTCCGATGATAGATGTTTTGGCAGAGGTGAAAAGCTCTCCTTATGCAGAGGCGGCCCTGCAAGAGATTGCCTTTGTCGAAGAAATTTGGGGAGGTGAATTGCCGCAGGAGGAGCAGGATTTTTTGCTAATGCATTATGCGACCGTTATCCAATTAAATGAAGGGGGACAGGAATAATGAAAATTGTAATAGGCGGGCAAGTTGAGAAAAAAGAGATTGAGAGACTGATAAAGCAACTGGATGAAAGCATCGAAACGACAGTAAAATCCGACCTGGAAGCAGCGATGGCGGTGAAAACCGGACAGGCGGATTACTATGTCGGTGCCTGTCATACCGGTGGTGGCGGGGCGCTGGCTATGGCGATCGCGCTGCTTGGCAAACCAAATTGCGAAACCGTTTCCATGCCGGGCAAAAAACCCGAAGAGGAGAAGATCATCACCGCTGTAAAAGAGGGAAAGAAGGCGTTCGGCTTTACGGCTGATCATATGGAAGCGGCAGTGCCAATGATCATCCGGGCATTGAAGGATAAGTAGAAAATACGGTAAAGAGGGGGAAAAACGATGGAAATGGTGTTCATTATCCTAATTGGAGCGGTTGCGGCTATCCTGGCCAATATGAACATTGCGGTGTTCAACGACGGTCTGCGCCCAATCGTATCTGAGCATGTGGAAGGCAGAATGTCGAGAAGGGACTTGGCTTTCACTGCATTCGCGATGAGCTTCGGGCTTGTCATCGGGTTCGGCATCCCGTTCACTTTGTCGGCCAGCATCATCTTGATTCATAGTATTTTGCTAGGGACCGACATCATTGGTCTTATGACACCGAAGAACAAATGGGGAACTCCACTTGCTGCTCTGATCGGCGGTACGTACGGTGCCGCCTTGCTGGTCGGCCTTGAAGGCTTCGTCAAACTGTTTACGTACTTGCCAGTCAATTTCCTTGAGGCGATGGGACAGGTCGGGACGCCAGTCGTTGTTACATTCATGGCATTTCCTGCATTGGCGGTTGCTATGCAGTTCAGCATTAGAAAAGGGGTCATCACGTTCATTGTTGCGGCTCTTGTCCGTCAGCTTGCAGTTGCCTTGAATGACAGCGGTTTATTGAAGGTTTCCGGTTCAGCGATCACGCTCAACCAGGAAGGAATGGCACTGATTACTGGAATGATCTTTTTATTAGTTTTTGCCATGAAAGAAAAACGAGAAGAAGGGACCTCGATCGATTTGGCTGCCGTGTTCAGTGACAAAGTTGCCAAGATCCGGAAGAATGTCGTGTTCTTCATGATCATCGGCGGTTTGATTGCTGCTGCAACAAACTTGGCGATCATGGCGGGCGATCCCATTTCACTTACGCTGTTAGCGGAAGGGAAGAAGTCGGATGCAGGGATTGCAGCGGCTGCCCGGGCGCTCGGCTTCATTCCGCTTGTCGCCAGTACCGCAATCGCTACAGGGGTGTACAGTCCGGTTGGTTTCACACTCATCTTCGTAGTCGGGTTCTTCTCGCCAAATGTGTGGGTTGCGTTGATTCTTGGGGTCGCCGTCATCTTCCTTGAAGTCATGCTTTTAAGTTCGATTGCGAGATTCCTTGATAAATATCCAGGGGTTCGGAATTCTGGAGAAAACATCCGCGGTGCGATGACGAAGCTGCTCGAGGTGGCATTGCTCATCGGTGGTGCTAATGCGGCGAATGCGATTGCACCGGGCTTCGGGTTCTTCTTTATCGCAGGCTTCTACCTGCTTAACGAAATTGCCGGACGTCCGATTGTGCGGATGGCGGTTGGCCCGGTCGGTGCGATTGCCGTCGGCGTTATCGCCAATATTTTAGTCGCCATCGGGTTAATGAACATACCGCAATAAAAGCGGGGCGGCCTTGCATAATTGGAGGCCGCCCATGGAAGGGAAGGAGCATCGAGAATGATACAGACAGTGTTAGGGACGATTGCAAAAGAGGAGCTTGGGATCTGTGCCGCGCATGAACATTTATCAATTGATCTATCCCGGATTAAAAAAGATCCGGACACGATATTGGATGATGAACCGGGGATGCTCTCGGAATTGCGGGACTTTAAAGCGGCGGGCGGCCGTTCGCTTGTTGAGGTGACAAATGAAGGCATGGGCCGGGATGCGGAAAGGCTGAAACGGCTTAGCAAGGAAACGGGTGTTCATATTGTCGCTTGCACCGGATTTTATAAAGATCCATTTATCCCTGAGTTTGCTGCCGGCTGGGGTGCAGAAAGATTCGCCGAGTATTTTATCGGGGAGGCAGAAGAGGGAATCGGTTCTACCGGCATCAAGCCCGGGATTATCGGGGAAGTGGGGACGAGCCATCATGAAATGAAGCCGATTGAACGTGAACTGCTGATTGGTGCCGCTCTCGCCGGAGTCGAAACCGGCCTTACGGTCACTACCCATACAACGCTTGGAACTTTAGGGTATGAACAAGTCGAACTGCTGACAGGGAAGGGACTGCCTGTAGACCAGATCATTATCGGCCATCAGGATTTGAATGCGAATTTTGAAGAAGTGCTGTCCGTCCTGGAAACAGGCGTGTATATCGCCTTTGATACGATCGGCAAAGAAAATTATCGGCCGGACGAGGAAAGACTTGAGTTCCTCCTTGAATTTCTGGGCAGGGGCTTTGAAAAGCAGATTTTGCTTTCGGCAGACCTGACGAGAAAGTCCCATTGGAAAAAGCATGGCGGACCGGGATACGGCCTAGTCCTGCGTGATTTCATCCCCAGACTAAAAAAGGCGGGTGTTGAAGAGGGCATTATCCGGCTTTTGCTTGAGAAAAACCCGGCAGAAGCCCTTTCCAGGAAGGAGCGAACAAGATGACTTATGACCCGAAAACATTGAAATATGCAGATTCCGTCCTGCCGGCACTATCGATACAGGAGGCCCAGGAGAAGCAATTTGCGCTCGTCGGGGCGATGAGCCGGCATTTTGAAGGTCGGCAATTCCTCTCGCTCGGCGACCTCGGTGTGTCTCCGGAATGGAAGCGGCCGGAGCAGACGTATCGGGCTGAGCAGGTACTGGCTGACTTTTTCGGTGCAGAAGATTGCGCACTTGTGAGAGGGGCCGGGACCGGAGCGATCCGCTCGATTCTCGCGGCACTTATCGCACCGGGTGAAAAAATGATAATCCACAGCGCCCCGGTTTATACGACGACAAAAGAGACAATCCGCATGTTTGGAATCGAGACCGTTTCCGCCGATTACAATCAATTGGACGAAATAAGCCGGGCGTTGGAGGCGCACTCCGACATCAAAGTGTTCTATGTCCAGCATGCACGGCAGCAGCCGACCGACCATTATTCGCTGAAAGAAGTCATCAAGCTTGTGAAAAGACTGCGGCCGGAACTGCCTATTGTGGTCGATGACAATTACTGTGCCTTGAAAACACATGGAGTCGGTGTCGAGTACGGAGCGGATTACTCGACATTCTCCGGTTTCAAGCTTCTCGGTCCGGAAGGGGTCGCCGTCATTGTCGGTAAAAAAGATGGGATTGACCGGGTGCACAAGCTGAATTATTCAGGTGGAGGCCAGGTGCAAGGCTTTGAAGCGATGGAACTGCTTAGAATGATGACACTCGCTCCCGTCTCGCTGGCCATCCAGAATGAGCAGGTGGAAGCGTGCTGCCGGATGCTGAATGAAGGAGCGGTACCGGGAGTGGCGGCGGCGTATATGACGAATGCGCAGTCAAAAAACGTGATTGTCGAACTGACCGATCCGGTTGCCGAGAAGGTGATCGCTTTAAGTGACAAGGCGGGCGCGGGCACGCACCCGGTTGGCGCTGAATCGAAGTATGAAATTCTCCCGATGATCTACCGGGTTTCCGGGAGCTTTTTAGAGGCGCAGCCTGAGCTGAAACAGTACGGCTTGCGGATCAATCCGATGAAGGCGGGTGCAGGCACAATTATCGAGATTTTGCGGCGTGTCATTCCCGAGGCAAAGGCTGAAGCGGAATGATGGGAGCACCGGGAGACAAAGGGAGGGAACTTCCATGTTTTTAGACATTACGAAAAAGAAAAATCCACAGCTGATCAAAACGGGTGTATCCCTGCATCAAAACGCAATTATTCCACCAAACACCTATGTGATTGACTTGGATACCGTTGCGGAAAATGTGCGTGCCCTGGCAAAGACGGCAAAGGAAAACAAGATGACGCTTTATTTTATGAGCAAGCAGCTCGGCCGCCTGCCTTTCATCGGCGAACTCATCCGGGAGAATGGAATCGAGAAGGCGGTCGCTGTCGAGTTCGATGAAGCAAAAACTTTGGCGGAAGCGGGCGTGCCGATCGGAAACGTCGGGCATCTTGTCCAGCCGGGAAAACACCAATGGAAAGAAATTTTAGGCTGGAAACCGGAAG
The DNA here is from genome assembly GCF_057657925.1 of Lederbergia sp. B243.17. NCBI lineage: Bacteria > Bacillati > Bacillota > Bacilli > Caryophanales > Bacillaceae > Lederbergia > Lederbergia sp. B243.17. The sequence continues at coordinate 111,816 of NZ_JBWBKF010000055.1, read as the reverse complement.
TGGTAACGATCTTTTCAGTGGAAAGGGCACGGCAGTTGTCCCAGACCGCCCAGAAGCTTGGTGTGGAACAAGCTGTTATTTTAAAGGTTTATCGCGAAGAGGATTTGATTTATCCGGGACAGGAAGGCGGATTCCCCTTAACCGAACTGAAAGCGCAGCTTCAAGAGCTGAAGAGGCTGGACGGCATCCAGATTGTTGGGGTGACCACGTTCCCGAATCTTCAGCTCTCTGAAGACAAACAGTCGATGGAACCGACTCCGAATCTTGAGACACTTCTGCTCGCAAAAAAGATTTTGGAAGAGAGCGGCATCGAGGTCCAACAGGTTAACGGGCCGAGTGCGACAAGCTGTGCGACGATCCCATTTTTAGCGGAGCAAGGTGTAACACATGGGGAGCCGGGACATGCCCTGACGGGGACAACACCGCTCCATGCTTACCGTGATGATTTGCCCGAGAAACCGGCGATCGTTTACGTGACAGAGGTTTCGCATGAAGATTCGAACCATTTTTACGTGATCGGCGGGGGCTATTACGGGCGCTCCCATTTGCACGGCTGCCTAGTCGGCCATGATGAAAATGTACTGGGGCAGTTTGTCGAGGCCTTTGAACCCTCCCCAGAATCGATCGATTATTATGGGGCGATTGCAAAGCCGGAAAGTGTTCCGATCCAGATTGGTGATACGGCCGTATTTGCCTTTCGGACCCAGGTATTTGTGACACGGGCGCATATTGCTCTCGTCCGCGGCATCCAGAGCGGGAAACCGGAGCTCGCCCATTTTGAAAGGAAGTGGTGACGTGGCGAAGGCGATTGTACTCGTACTCGATAGTTTTGGCATCGGAGCAATGAAGGACTGTGAAGAGAAGGAGAGCAAAGCCGATACATTCCGGCATATTCGGGAAATGGCGCCTCATCTGCATATCCCTACGCTCATGTCATTGGGTCTCGGAACACTCGTTGACGGGGATGCTGCACCAGATAACGCCTATGGCTATTCCGCTTTGGCCCATCATGGGGCAGATACGTACTTGGGGCATCAGGAAATTGCCGGCAGCACGCCGAAAAAGTCGAATAAAAGACTGATGAAGGACATCCACCGCAAATTGGCAGAAGCATTGCGAAAGGCTGGCTTTACTGTCGAATATCCAATCGACGGCGTGCCTGTCCTTCTTGTGGACGGTGCATGCGTAGTCGGGGATAATCTCGAATCAGCCGTCGGCAACATCATTAACCTCACGGCGGACTTCAATAAAATGCCTTTCGAAGAACTGAAAAAGGTTGGCCGGCTTGTCAGGGGAAATGTTGACACGACGAGGGTCATCGCTTTTGGCGGCCCGTACACGACGATTGAACATATCCTGTCTGTTGTCCATGAGAAAAACCCTGGTCAGTGGGGAGTCGACGCCCCGAAGGCGAAGGTATATGGCCCAGGATATGAGGTGTATCATATGGGATATGGCGTGGACATTGACGCTCAGTTCCCGATGATTGCTGCTGAAAATGGCCTAAAAGTATACCGGATCGGGAAAACAGCCGATGTTCTGCACGGAGAAGGTCCGGCGATGCCAATCGTTAATACGGCAGAAGTGCTGGAGACGTTGGAGAAGTGCTACTTGGAAGAGAAGGGGAATGCGGCCTTCCTCGTCAATGTCCAAGAAACCGACCTTGCCGGACACGCGGAAAACGCGGAATGGTATGCCGACCTGCTGAATTTGGCGGACCGCTGGCTCGCCACCTTCCTTCCTCTACTTGATGATGAAGACCTAATGGTCATCATGGCCGACCATGGGAACGATCCGACGATCGGCCATTCCAACCATACACGGGAATATGTCCCGCTTTTGATAACAGGACCGAAAGTGAGGAAATGCTATATTGGCAAACGCGAAACGATGGCAGACGTCGGCGCGACATTATGCGATTTCTTCTCTTTGCCGCCGACTGCTGAAGGGAAGAGCTTTTTAAGAGAAGTCATGGAGTGGCAGTAAAACATATATCAACATTGAAACATCGCCATTTGGGGGCGGTGTTTTCTTTAGCTATCGATAAAAACATTAGCAATGAGGAAATCTTTAAAAGATGTACTCCATCTGTTTTTTTTAGGAAGCATTTTGACTCCAAAGTCCCCCTCACCTTTTCCCTATTGTTAGGGAGCGAGTATATTTATTATACTAGAGTTCAATTGGTAGACTTTTCTAACTATTCAGGGAGGGGATTCATTTGTTGAACTTTATCAGGAAGAAGCCGTTCATTCTTTTGGCTGCACTGGTGCTTGTCCTTGCTGGTTTCGGCGGTATCGGGGTGGCCAAGCCTCAGGCTGAGGAAGAAACAAAAGTCAAAAATGTGATATTCCTGATCGGTGACGGAATGGGCATTGCGGCCATGACAGGTCACCGGTACATGAGCAGTGAAGACACATCCAGTTCCTTATTGAAAGATACCGGATTTGATCCGTATCTTGTCGGCATGCAGTCTACATTCCCGGATGACGACGATGAAAATGTCGTCGACTCGGCTGCGGCGGCTACTGCCATGGCTTCAGGAATCAAGACTTACAATGGCGCCATTTCCGTCGATAAGGACAAGCAGCCGGTAGAGACGGTGCTGGAGTGGGCGAAAAAAATCGGCAAATCGACAGGGGTTGTCTCGACATCCCAGATTAACCACGCTACGCCGGCCTCATTTGCGGCACATAATGAATCCCGCAGCAACTATGATGAGATTGCGGATGCAATGTATGACGAACTGATTGACGGAGAGCATAAGGTGGACGTCATGCTTGGCGGAGGGACGCAGTATTTTGTCCGCGACGACCGCAATATTGCAAATCTGTTCAAACAGGATGGCTATAGTTACGTAACAAACCGCGAACAATTGCTGAATGACAAGAGCGATAAGCTACTCGGTCTGTTCGCGCCGGTCGGGCTGCCGATGGCGATCGATCGGACAGAAGACATCCCATCTCTCGTCGAAATGACAGAGGCAGCGATTGACCGGCTGAACAAGAATGAAGAAGGATTTTTCCTGATGGTCGAAGGTTCCCAGGTTGATTGGGCAGCACATGACAATGACATTGTCGGAACGATGAGTGAAATGAAGGATTTTGAAAACGCCTTCAATGCGGCGATCGAGTTTGCCAAAAAAGACGGAGAGACGCTCGTACTGGCAACAGCTGATCATGCAACAGGCGGTCTGACAATCGGCAGCAACGGCAAGTACAACTGGGACCAGGACGTCATCAAAGCCGTGAAGCGCTCGCCTGGATTCATTGCGGAGCAGATTGTAAAAAGTGGAAACATCAAACCTGCCATGGAAGAGTACATCAACTTTGAACTGACTGAGGAAGAAGTTCAGTCTGTCATTGATGCGAAGGCGAAAGCCGAAGCGAAGGAAGGGGTCAAAGCAGAGGATATAACGGATGATGTGGCAGCAGCGATTAAGAAAATCATCGACCTCCGCAGCAACACAGGCTGGCATACGGGCGAGGACGTCCCGGTCTACGCTTTCGGGCCTGGAAAAGAGAAATTAGCCGGTAAGATTGACAACACCGATACGGCGAAGACGATTTTTGAGTTTTTCGGGAAGAAAGTAAAAGAGGATTAATAGAACAGAAAAAGCACTCCTGCGCAAAAGGAGTGCTTTTCCATGTGGTGGGTTATCCTTTCATCCGGTAGTCCGGATTGGATTGCTCCCAGCCATTGTATGTATTTACGGATGAATTGCCGTCACCGTCCACCCATATTGTTTCCCCGGAAGGAAGTGTGCGGAAATGTGGAGACACATGGTGTGAATTTGGATTCTCGGCAAGCTGGACATCATCTTGTACCGCCGCAATATTTGCATCTGCATGCATGTCGCCAGCTTGAGCCATATCAGTGCCGGGGTTGTCCAGACCGCCATCTACTCCGTCGACAAGATCAATGACTCCGATGGAAAGGGCGCCTACAACCCCAACTTTGATGAGACCCTTTGCTCCTTCCTTCAGCCGGTCTGAATCCCCGTCGATGAGTCCGCCAACAACATTTGCTCCGTTGTCGACTACGTTGCAGACAGCATGTCCGGCTGAGACTACCGTATCGCCTACTGCTTTTCCGATATCTTGAAATCCGGCCTCGAACTGGCTGGAATCCTGAGTAATGATTCCCGCAGCCACATCCCAAGTGCCACTTGCGGCTTCGCCTAGTTTTTCACCTGCAAAGGAGGAAGCCTTCTTAATGCCATCGCCAATTTCCCCAATAAATTCACTGCCAGTCAGCTCGCCGACGACATTAACAGCCCCTCCGACAACACCGCCTGCCACATCTCCCACTAATGTTCCTAAACTCTTTAAAAATCCCATATGATGCCCTCCTGCCTAATCAAGTTTATTATAAAGCCATCTGGCAGGGTTGTATAGATATTTTGGCATAGGATAAAAGGTGCTGATGAAGGCGTAAAAAAGGCAGTTGCCGAAGAAAAGCGCAACTGCCTTTTATGATGCGGGTTTAATTTTGGGTGATATAAATTGCCTGGTTTGCAGAGTCAAATTCGACTTTCGCTCCGAGTGCCTCTCCTACAAAGTGCAAAGGTACGAGTGTTCTGCCGTTTGTGAGTTTTGCCGGAACATCAATTGCCTTCGCCTTTCCATTTACAGTCGGTGATTTAGAGCCGATTTTTAATTTGACGACGGTATTTTCACGATTTGCTGTTACGGTCTGACTGTTTGCGTCCCAATTCACGCTTGCTCCTAAACTTTCAAAGATGGCACGCATCGGAACGAGTGTCCGGCCGTTGTCGATAACGGGGGACTGGTCATAGTTTTGCTTAATGCCATCGATATAGACACTGATCGGTTTCGCTGCTGGCTTTGGTTTTGGAGCTGGTGCAGGAGCTGGAGCCGGTTTTGCTGTTGATGGTTTGGTTTGTGCCGCAGATCCACCCGAGTTGTGGTAATGGTACTCTCCGGTTTTCAATCCCCATTTTGCACAATTTGTCCGGCAATAATGACCGCCATTCGCGTCCGTTCTGCCCGGATGGGCGAATGCCTGGTCTGCAAATGGCAAGAGAATAAGTGCAAGTGCTAGAATCACTGGTGCAAATCTTTTCAAACTGAACCCTCCTAGTTATTTGGTACTACCAGTATATTACATAATTTACAGGAGGGAAATACCATTTTCATCTAAGAGAAAAAAGATTTTGAGAAAGATATAAAGCCGATTCTGCATTTTTCACTATGTATATTTATATTTCAGTTCATTTAATTACTCAGGGTCTGGCTGGTAAAAATAGTTCGGCGTTTGAATCTCATTTTTATACGGCTTGTGGTAAATATGAGTCGTTGCCGGAGAGACAGGCGGAATGAGCCATGTCCAATTTCCGGTAACGGGCCGGCCGGATTCCTGTTCCTTTTTCTCGAAGGCTTTGAATTGCTTGGCAGCGGTATGATGGTCGACGATCGTCACTTTTGCCTGCTGGTAAGAATGAAGCACAGCGATGTTCAGCTCCACTAGGGCCTTGTCCTTCCAAAGGGAGCGGTTGGACTTTGTGTCGAGCCCCATCAGTTCTGCAACTTTCGGCAGCAGGTCATAACGGCTTTCGTCCGCAAGATTTCGCGCGCCGATCTCCGTTCCCATATACCAGCCGTTGAAAGGGGCCATCGGATAGTCGATTCCCCCGATTTCAAGGCGCATATTGGAGATGATGGGAACCGCATACCAGCGCATCCCCAGTTCTTTCATCCCTCCTAGCTCTGGATGGACAATCGGCACCTCCTTGATGATTTCTTTTGGCAGTTCAAAGAAACGCGGTGCCTTGTCTTGCTCCTGCAGGACGAGAGGAAGGACATCAAATTGCGTTTTCTCGCTATGCCATCCTAAGCTTTCACACATTTGGGTGAATTGTAGAGAGGTAGAATCCCCGATAATCGTTTCCCCGTCCTTGTAGCCTGCATACCGAATGAGTTGATGATTCCAGATCCGAATCGGATCTTTCCCATCTCTTCCCGGCGCAAAGATGGTAATAGCGGAGCGGATGTCCCCGCCGTTTGTAGCAAAGTTGATATGCTCGACTAATTTTTTGAACGCTGAATCTGCCGTATCCGTTTTTCGCTCATCAAACACTTGTAACGTTTCCCATAACAAGCGTCCAATGCAGCGATTGCTGTTGCGCCAGGCCATTTTAGCCCCATGTTCCAATTCCTCAGATGTATGCGTATATGTCCCTTCGGATGAAATTTCCGCTTTGATTTCTTCAATTCTCTGCAGCTGCATTTCTTCAGGCAATCCCAATTCCCTGTAACAGATGTGGATGAATTGGATGGCCTTTTGCAATAAGCTCTCGTTTTGATGTGCATCCATTGTGATCAACTCCTTGCGGCTAGTGTAGCATGGAAACCTTTGACAAACGCAAAGCGATTGGGGTGATTTGTTGAACGAAAAAGAACTTTTAGGTTACAGGAAGGGGGGAGGGGGCTTTGATAAGTAAAGAAGCTTAGCATGGGAGAGACACTTTGCTGTATGTAAAAAAACTGGTCAGAACATCATGTCCTGACCAGCGTGGCTGCTATTATTTTTTTGGAGCCAGTTCAATTGCCTGTCTTAGTGCTTCAAGCATGCTTCCTTCATCGACAATACCTTTTCCCGCAATATCAAATGCGGTTCCATGGTCAACGCTTGTCCGGATGATTGGAAGTCCGACCGTAATGTTTACACCTGATTCGAGTCCCAGTACTTTGATCGGGCCGTGGCCTTGATCATGGTACATCGCTACAACGATGTCGAAATCGCCGCGCTGAGCACGGAAGAATAACGTATCGGCAGGAAGGGGGCCTTCTACATTTATGCCTTCAGCAGTCGCTTTTTCAACAGCAGGGATAATTTTTTCTTCTTCTTCACCGTAGCCGAACAATCCGTTCTCACCAGCATGGGGATTGATGCCGCAAACGCCGATTTTCGGATTGGCGATTCCGGATTTGGTCAATGTGTCGTGGGCCAGCCGGATTACTTTGTATACACGTTCTGGGTTGATCATATTGATGGCATCAATCAGCCCGACGTGGGTGGTGACATGAATGACTCTCAGTTTCGGAGAAGACAGCATCATCGAAAAGTCTTTAGTGCCTGTCAGTTCTGCCAAAATTTCAGTGTGGCCCGGATAGATATGGCCGCCTTTATGCAATGCCTCTTTGTTTAGCGGTGCGGTGCAGATAGCATCAATTTTTTCCTCGTTAGCCAGTTCAATCGCAGTTTTTAGATATTGGAAAGCTGCATTTCCGGCCTCGGCTGAAACCTTGCCGACAGGAAGATCTGCCGGTAGGAGGTCAAGATCCAGGCAGGCAATTTCGCCAAATTTGGTTTGGGTGAAGTCATCATCTTTGCCAAGTTCTTTTATAGTAATATTGACGCCAATGGAGTTTGCTGCGCGTTCCAGCATTTTTGCATCTCCGATGACGATCGGATGTGACTGTTCATATACTTTTTCGTGCTGGAGGCTTTTGACAATGATTTCTGGCCCAACGCCTGCAGCATCGCCCATTGTAATACCGACAATCGGTTTGTTATCCATGTAAATGATCTCCTTTCAGAATACGCATTGCGTGATAAAGGGAGTTTTCTTTGCCGAAAGCTCCTGCTTTCGTGACGACAGTGAACTCTCTCTCTGTACCTATTAATGTACCCAGCGGAATGCCCGCTTCAATCTGCCGGATCAGGCGAAACCCGATTGCTCCTAGCTGCTTCGCTGTATCTTTTGCCGTATCTCCGCCAGTCATGACAAGTCCAGTCAGGTTGCTGCGATCAGCAATATATTTTACCACTTGTCCGATGGACCTTGAAATCTGCTCTCCGATTTCAGCTCCGGAAAGCTGTCTTTCTTCACCGAGCCTCTTCACCTGTTCACGGATTTGCCCGTCAGAGGGAACATATAAAACGAGATCATTTCCTTCTTCTAACTTTTTCAGGCACTCATTTCCATAGTTCTCAGCAGCCCGGCCCCAGCCTTCTTCGAACATTAGCAGTGTATTCATTTCTACAGAGTCGACTCCAGGCTGGTTCAACGTATATTGCACTTGCTCATTGGAAGTCCGTGACAAGCTGCCGCTCACTGTCATCACTTGATTTGATAGAGGAGCAGCCGCCTTTTCTTTGTTGGTGCCACTGATACCGAGTACATCAGGCAGAATTTCAGCCAAACCCGCTGAACCGGACCAGATAATATTCTCCGAAAAAGCAGCCAGTTTTTCCGCCGCTGTTTTTAGATCCGCCTCGGTTTCAGCGTCACAAACGATGTATCGTACCTCACCTGCAATCAGTTCCTGCATTTTCTCCCTGAATTGGGGTTCAGCGAAGTCTGTTCTTTTTAATAGACCAACAGGCTGATTGATTTCCTCTTCAATTAGAGTAGGGATGGAGGAGACTGTTACAGGGTGTTTCGGGTCATTGGCCATCTCGGTTTTAATGATTTCAGTTCCGTTAACGAAATGAATTCCTTCTTTTGTTGTTCTGCCGAGAGCCGGGAAGGCAGGCGCAACGATGATGAAATCAGGTTGGAATGTCTCCTGCAGAACTTGGAGCTCGGCAGCGACATGGCCTCTCAATGTTGAATCCATCTTTTTATAAATATACCGGTAGCCGGTCTTCTTTAAAAACTCTGCAGCTTCTTTTGTTTTCTCAATCGCTTTTTGCTTGGACAGTGCCCGGGAATTGGTATCGAAGACAATCCCGCTGTCCAGTTTTTCAATGGAATCCGGTACATCAAAGAGCACAGATGTCCGGATTCCTTTTTCCGCCAGTTGGACCCCGCTGTCATTCGCACCTGTCAGGTCATCAGCAATGATGCCAATCTGTTTATCCATGGCGTTTCCCTCCTTTTCCACTTGTAGCCTTCACGCTTCTTTGATGTAGTCTTCCGGGAGTTTTACACCTTTTTTCTCCAGCCGCTTCACCAAAAAGGCTACATACAGAGGAAGAAGAATAGCAGTTGTAACGGTGGAAGCCGCTACCTGAACGGTTGCAATATCAACGTTAGATGCAAAGCTGGCACTCGCTGCTGCAATTGCGGCTGGAGTGGCTACGGCGTTTCCGGCAGTTGAACCTTCAGAGGCGCCGACAATCGGATTCCATTTAAGAGCTTTGAAGACGAAGTATCCTGCTGTTCCTGTAACGAATACTGTTAAGACACCAAGGATAATTCCGCCCAGTCCGCCTTCAATGATTTTTCCAAAGTCAATCCCCATACCGAGCGCAAAGGCGAAGAATGGAATGAGCATGGAACTTCCTTTATCAAGAAAATCTCTCATCTCGTCATCCAAGTTGCCCAATACCATACCGACAATGATCGGCAGCAATACGGCGATGAAGGAAACAAAGGAGAACATGCCGTTCACAAAGCCCATTGCGCCGAAAATGGCGAGGGCAACCATTGTGAAAAATGGTCCGTCGTTCAACGCCAGCAATGAATAGGCAGCCCGGTCTGTTTTGTCTCCGTATTGACCGACGAGTGCAACATACAATCCGCCGTTGCTGTTTGTCATGGCAGCAATGATCGCAATCGGTGCAAGCCCGAGCCAGAGCCCGTTCTCATTTGCAAACATGTACGCAAGCAAGCCGACAGCAGCGCCGACAACCCATTTTGTTGCTAAAAGAGTAGCGCCTTTCCCAAGACTTACCCCTACATTCCGGAAATTGATCTGTGCTCCGGTACATAGCAGGAAGAGGGCGATAAGTGTGCTAGACCCGTCAACGAATAGTGCCTGTGTGAAATTGCCGATTCTCAGCAAGTCCGGCACGAAAGTGTTTAAAATTGCAGCTAACAGCAAAGGCACAACCATCATGCCTCCTGGGATACGTTCCAAAGTTGCTTTAATTTTCACGATTATTCCTCCTTAAATAGATAAATTGTTTAAAAGTAAAGCAGATAAGTAGAAATGCAACGCTTACAAAAAGTATTGTAACCCCTTTCGTTTTAAAAAGCAACATAATATTTTATTTTTTCGAGTTACGTATGTTGCAATTTGAGACAAAAAAAGACTGCGCTCAATTGAGTAGCAGTCCTTCAAGATATTATTATGATTTCAACTTTCTCCATAAAGTGGAACGGTTAATGCCTAATCGTACGGCAGCCTTCGATTGATTATTGTCTTCCTCAGCCAACACCTGCCGGATGATTCGCTGTTCCATCTCCTCCAATGTTCCATTCAGCGGCATGCCGGTTGGTTGCGACTCTGCTGATTTATATTGATGGATTAGCGCCTTTACCTGTTCAAGTTCGATAAAATTTCCTGGAGCAGTTAAGCTAAGCTCCTTGATTGCTTGTTTTAATTGGTGAATATTCCCTGGCCAGTGGTAGCTTTGCAGGAATTCAAGAGCGTCACGTCGGATCCCAAGAATATTGCTGCCGTTTTCGGCGTGGAACTCGGCGAGAAAATAATCGATGTACGCAGGAATATCCTCTTCCCTTTCACGTAAAGCGGCCAAGTGGAGAGGGTTTTTTGACAGCAGTTTGTACAATCGCTTGTCAAATGATCCTTCCGTAAAGGAGGCAAGTGGCCTTTCGGAAATTGTAATGGGATAAACCGCGGAAGCGTACGTTTGAAGCAGGGAAAAGAGACTTTCCTGCGCGGCAGGCTGTAAATACTCCGGACTGTCTATGATGAGCGTTTTCTGAAGAGAACCTGTATGAATTGCCTGCTTCAGGCCCTCGATGTCTTGAGGGGAAGCCTGTTTCCCGGCAATCAAAATGGCAGGGGATTCCAGGCCGAATCGCTCAAAATGCAGGATGCGTGCGACCGTGTTCTTTCCTGATCCGTGCTCGCCCGAAATCCAGACGGAATCTGTGGCGGTTGCATATTTTTTTATTGTTGTCCGCAGCTGTTTTGCATAGTCACTTTCCCCTGGGATCGGCCTATGTGTGATTTGCCCCTGTATTAGAATAGCCGAGCTCGTCTGTTTTTCTGCATTTTGGAAGAGAAGGCCGATGGAGTTGTCCTTTTTGCCAGCCAAAAATATTTCTACATCATATGTCTGGCCTTCTGTTACTACTCTCGCCCAGCGGCCTGTACCATCTTCAGCGACGCTAGTGACCGCCTTTTTTAATCCCGGGTGATCCTTGAGCTGGAATTGTTGGAATTTCCGCTGAAAAGTGGCATTCGATTCGATGGGCTGGCCGTCCGTATGTGTCAGCAATACCGGACAGGGGAGCGAATGAAATGCGTCATGGATAATGCGGTTTTGACTTGTTATCTGTTTCAGCTGCCGATGCATCTCCCGGCTCGCGTCAATTGCATCTAACAGAGCCTCTCTTCCGGACGTAATTAATATGCCGCGGAGCCCCGTCATTTCAGCAAACTGTACAGTGACCACATCACCGATGACAACGCTATAACCGTCTTTCTTCAATTCTTCCAAAGCCGTCCGTACTTCTTCCCGATTATGAATGGTGATGCGGTGTATGTCGTATTCTAGTATATTGCAGATTGTCGCTGCTCCATCGGTAATATTTTTGTAACCGACTAGTGCAACCCCTTGTTTGATTCCTCGTATCAATGTGAAAACCCGTAGCATGTCATACCCTGTAATCCCTATATGAACCACAGGTATTGAAACCGCTTCTTGAAGCAGAGAGGCTGTTCCGCCGCGGCTGATGATCACATCAAAGCCTTCTGACTCCGCCGCTTTTGCAGCTTTAATGCTCTCTTCCAGGTTCGCTACCGTAATCTCCAAAAAGATATCATCGGGCAAGGTCAGATTTTTTGCTACTTCAGCCATGCCGGAATACGGAGCCACTAACAGAACCTTTATCATATTAATCCCTCATTCGTTGCATATTTCAACAATTGTATTATCACATAACTGGAAGAGGATGTCATTTATTTGTTGGTCCAAAGTTAGAGTTCATATTATACAAGGGGAGAAGAAGATAAGGGAGGAAGAAAGTGATGCGAAATCCAAGACTTACTGGAGTGAAAGCGGCTCTGTCTAGGCTGGAAGACCATCACCCGATGTACACCGCTTTAGCAGCAAAGCGTACGAGCCTGGAAGCTGGTATTGCTGGAGAGCAGAGAGTGAAAATTGTTTTTACCCAGCCATCATTTTTGATGAAGCATCAAGTTCTTTTTGACCTTTCCGGCATCCAAGAATGGTTCCTCCTCATCGGTCAAAATATGACAAACAAAGATTGCCGAGAATTCCTTCACGCTAATACCGACACCGCTTCCCGCCTCCTCAAAAGCTCCAACCTCCCGTGGACCGCCGCCAAACGCAACCGTACATACTACCCTAATTTGCAGATCATACAGGGGAACTGCGAATTACACACGGCTATGCAAGAGTAGGGAGCATCCATCTGAGAATAACCGGCGGCTATACGAGAATAAGTAGCGGCTATCCGCGAATAGCGCACACCCATCCGAAAACAACCGCCCGCCCATTCAAAAAAACGCTCCTGATGGTTCACTTCCCATCAGGAGCATTTTTCAGGCCAGACCTAATTTCCTTTTCACTTCTCTAATTTGATCTGTATGGCGCATTTCATGATAGGCGACGAAGGGGATCCATTGTTTTAGATTCATTTTTCCGAAGGCGGGATGCGGGTAGGATTTTGATTCAAGTATTGAGTCGTTTGAACTTTCAGCAAATGATCGTAAAGCAGCATGGGTGTGGTCGAGTTTCGCCTTTAGCTCGGCGAGGGTTTTGTAGTCTTCGCTCGGTACGGCGAAGTGAGGAGCGTCTACTTTTGTTGAGCGGTTGACGGACAGTTCGATTGGTTTGTCTTCAACATGGTTTTCTTCACCGGTTTTGTAGTGTTCTGCAATGGTCTGGGTGATGCCCCCTTCCATAAGGACGAGATGCTCCAGCACTTGGGCGATGGACCATTCGTTTTCGGCTGGTTTTTTGTTGATTTCCTCGTCAGTCAGGCTGTCTACTTCCTGTAATAGATCTTCGCGTGCTTTGTCATTGATTGTCATGTTTGTCACTCCTTCACTAGGTTGATTTATTATAGCATTACGGTTTGCCGCGGCAGCCTAGTTTTGACTTGAAGTAGCGGTGTGTTTATTGGAAGCCGCATACACATCGAACAGTTGGTGAAGCTGAGAATGGAGCGGACGACTTGGAGTCACGTAAAAAGAGGGTAATAGCTCATCGGTTGTTTTTGAATGTGAAAGCTGCCCCCTCTAATCTAAAAAGCTGTTTTTATAAAAACTAGCTCTTTTTACCTGGTTATTTAGTAGTAAAATTTTAATTTACAAAGAGAAGTTTCGGTTTTATAATTACCATGTTATAAAACTTTTTTCCTAAAAATCATAATAAAGGCAAACTTTTCGAAAGGGAAGGACGCAAAGCCATGAGTCTAAATCGCTGAAATAAGGCGACATGATTGTCAGGCTGCCGCAAAGTGGGAAAGCAATGTCTTCCTCTGAAGGGGCTATGGTTAGGAGACCATGGTTTTTTGTCGTGGAAAATTTTAAGTGAAAGGAAGGATGCATGTGTATATTGTTGATTTTGCAAAGCGGTTACTTAGGAAGCAGAATACAGGCCTTATCGTTTATCTTGTGCTGAATACGCTCATCGTAATGTTGCTTTTCCAAAATTGGCTGCTGGGACTCACTTTGTACGTTGCTTCGCTTGTTGCAGCACTTTCGCCATTGGGAGAGTGGATTCTCCGTATTCAGAACGGCTGCCGTCGAGTGGAGGAAGGGGCAATGAAGGAGCGATTGCAACCATTGTTCGAGGAGGTTTATGAGAGGGCGAAGGAACTGGATCCGAGCATTTCGGACAATGTTCAGTTGTTTGTGACAGATGAGCAGAGCCCCAATGCATTTGCGACAGGGAGAAAAACGATTTGTCTGACGACCGGTCTAATCGGTTATAGCGATTCGAAAATCAAGGCAACGCTTGCCCATGAGTTTGGCCATTTATCCCATAAAGATACGGATTTGGTACTGGTCGTGGCGGTCGGAAACATGATTGTTTCGTTCATGTTTTTGCTGTACCGATTGTTCATCACGGTTGCAGGTACGGTGGTGAGTATCGCTAACAGGAGTATCGGTTCATTGATTGTCTCATTTTTTATCGATTGGGTGCTTGTAGCGATGATGTGGCTTTGGACAAAGTTTGGAACCGCGCTTGTCATGCATACATCAAGGCAAAATGAGTTCGAGGCTGATGACTTTGCTCGTCGGATTGGTTATGGGGAGCCGCTAATCGATGTTTTATCTAGTTTCGAAAGAATGGAGGCGGAAGGTGCAAAAGGGCTGTGGGCGAATTTGGCAGCAAGCCACCCGGCGCCTACGATCCGGATTGAGAAGTTGAATATGAAACAAGCTGTTTGATTGGAATACATATATTGAGAGGCTGATAGAATGATGTTATATAAAAGGGAACTTAAAAAGATTCTAGCTTTGTTTGCCATAGGTCTAATTTTGGCGATTTTTACGCTTGTTTACGCAATGGTGACATACTCCGGAACGGTTTTTCGTTTCGGCATCAATGATGCCCTGATATTATTGATGATTCTTTGCTATCCGGTCGGAATCTTCTATGGATGGCGGCAAATCCTTGGCATCTATAACCGGATCAGACGCTCGGACAGGGAACATTGGGCGAATGGAGGAGGCCGTGGATATACGACGTTTGTCATCACGTTCCTTAACTTTTCCCTTGCCTTTATTCTAGCTGTGTTTTTTGCTTGGATTGTCGGCGTGTATAATGCTTTTGTGAAACTGCGATATTTGAAAAGGACGGAGACACAAGCGTGAGAAAAATATGGATGCTGCCTGCTATTGTACTAATGTTTGCTCTTGTCGGATGTTCAAGTACGGAAGAGGCGGGAAGGACAAAACCAGAATCCGCTGTTGAAAAACCGACTGATAAAAACGTGGACGCCGAGAAAAAGATAGAGGCAAAAGCTGTGGAGCCAGTCGCAGAAAAGCCGGCCGCAAAGGAAGAAATCGATTGGGAAGGGAACTGGGTTTTCCTAAGCGATGACAACCTCGGTCTTTTGAAAATTACAAAGACTTCAGAGGATGGGATTCAATATAATCTTACAGGCTCTGCTTACAATTCGTATAATGGCAATTCATACGGTAATGCTTTTGAGGGCCCCGGTAAGATTGCAGGGAACAAAATCGAATTCACTGATGACCTCACCGGCCATTGCAGCGGGGTGATGACAAAGGATGACAACATGATTACAGTGAAATTTGCCGACGAAAGCTGCCATACGCCTGCCGTATATTTGGATGGGACGTACAGAAAAGAAGGAACTGCGACAGCTCCGGAAAAACTAGTGCTTAGAGACGGCAATTTTGTTGTTGCCGGAGTTGCGCTCGGGGATAGTCTTTCAGTTGCAAAGAGTTACTGGGACAATCCGGAGTATGAGGGGCCGGATGAGGATGGATTCTATCTATTCATTCAAAAATTTCCGGCTGCTGATTTGATGCTTTCCTATGATGGGGATGATACGGTAGAGTCGATCGTCACATCAGCAGGGGTACAGGAGCTTGATACGTTTGCTGAGAATTTCGATGGAGAAATATATGCCGATGAACAATCCGTTTACTTATTCAATCCGAAGAACGGGCAATTATTGATTTATGCGGACCGTGGTGATGGCAACGCCAGTATACTGGTAACGATGGAGGACGGGAATTTCCGTGCCAGCGTGGAGAATGGCTGGATCCAAAAGAAAAATTGATTTGAATAGGCCTTTTTTGCATAATGCAGAAAGGGCCGTCTTTTTGAAAAAAACTGTCTCTACGCAGTATCTTTGCTGTCCTTCTTCTTCTGTGATACGATTTTTTGGATAACAAAAATGAAGGAGGAAGGGCAATGGAAAAGTTGAAGGTGCGCGAAATCCATTTAGCTAACCGACCAGTCGGTATGCCTGCTGAAAGCGATTACAGATTTGTTGAGCGGGAGATGCCGGTTCCAAACGACGGTGAAGTGCTACTTAGAACGCTGTATTTGTCAGTGGATCCGTATATGCGCGGACGGATGATCGATGCAAAATCCTATGTTGAGCCTTTTAAGCTCAATGAAGTGATTTCCGGCGGAGTGATTGCCGAAGTGGTTGAATCGAAGTCTGACCGTTTTCAACAGGGGGATGTTGTGATTGGGAATCTCGGCTGGGCGGAGTATTCGGTAGCGGGTGAAAGAGAAATCCGCTCGATCGATCCTTCAGTTGCACCAGTGACAACCCATCTCGGCATTCTCGGTATGCCAGGACTGACAGCTTATTTTGGCCTGCTCGACATCGGGAAGCCGAAGGAAGGGGAAACCGTTGTTGTTTCCGGGGCGGCCGGTGCTGTAGGCTCAGCTGTCGGGCAGATTGCGAAAATCAAAGGAACACGAGTTGTCGGTATTGCCGGTTCCCAGGAGAAGATTGACTACTTAATCAATGAACTCGGTTTTGATGCCGCGGTCAATTATAAGAACGAGACGTTCCGGCAGGATTTAAAAGAAGCTGTTCCTGACGGCGTCGATATTTATTTTGATAATGTTGGCGGTGAAGTTTCTGACGTAGTGTACACCTGCCTGAACGACAATGCCCGCATTCCGCTTTGTGGCACGATTTCTTCTTATAACGTGACAGGTGAGGACATTGGGCCGCGCGTCCAAACGATTTTGATTAAAACAAGTTCACTAATACAAGGTTTTACCGTTGGCAAATATGCTTCCGGATTCAAAGAGGCTGGTGCACAGCTCGGCAAATGGCTTGGTGAAGGCAAACTGAAATATGAGGAAACGATTGTTGAAGGCTTTGAAAATACGCCGGATGCGTTTCATGGCCTGTTTAAGGGGACCAATCTCGGAAAACAGATTGTGAAGGTCGCCGATCCGGAGTACGCAAAGTTTTGATGGGAAGGTAGATAAAAGCTGGTTCTCGATGAATGATTTTTTTAGGAGATGAGGGAATGGGCGTATATGATTTTGCGGCAAATACGATTTCGGGAGAGGAGAAATCGTTGGGGGATTATCAGGGAAATGTGCTTTTGATCGTCAATACGGCGAGCAAATGCGGCTTTACCCCACAGTTCGAAGGGCTGGAGAAGCTTTATACGACATACAAAGAGCAGGGTTTTGTTGTCCTTGGCTTTCCTTGTAACCAGTTCGGAAGCCAGGATCCTGGCAGCAACAGCGAGATTGTCGAGTTCTGTCAGCTGAACTACGGAGTGAGCTTTCCTATGTTCAGCAAAGTTGATGTCAAAGGAAAAGATGCCCATCCGTTATTCCAATACTTGACGAAGGAAGCAAAAGGATTGCTGACGGATGATATCAAGTGGAATTTCACCAAATTCCTTATCGACAAGAACGGGAATGTAATTGACCGTTTTTCTCCACAAACCAAGCCCGAAAAAATTGCTTCCGATATTGAAAAAGCGCTTGAGGCCTAAGCTGGCAACAAGGACACCAATCCTTCCGAGGATTGGTGTCTTTTTAAGTTAGGAGGCGATCAGCACTTTTTTTGAAAAGAGACGATGGCGACTCTTTTCGTCTGCGGATGGATGGTAGCAAAAACCGAACCCCTGCTAGCGTGTTCTTCCAGCTCGCTTTTTAAATTGAGGACGGCGAGTTTGATCGCTGTCTGTACATCAGATCCTGTTCCGGATCCGATAATGCTGTCCCCGCTTTTGTAATAATAATGGGCGAAAGCTTTAAAGTACTCTGGATAGACGAAAAACTCAATTTCGGTATGAAGTTTGCCCATCCGGATTTCGATGAATCCGTGATCGGACGGCTGCATTTTATCATGACTATATGTCATTGTATTCCCGGTCAATCCGGTCTGGCAGCCTGGAACGATTTCCGCCTGAACCTGACGGTGGGCTCTTTTCTTTCCGGTAGTACCGTCCATTGCTTTCTTTCACAATCATATAGCGCCGATTCAATATGCCGTCGTTTTTTGCACGATTGTCAAAAATCGATTTGAGTTTCCGTGTGTTGTTCACCCTGTTTTCAAAACGGGTGATACTGATATCTATCAGAGTGGAGCCGCCGTCTTTAAAGTGAACGAGCGTCTTATCCGGATGTTGTGAGGATTTTTCGTTATGATCGATATGGTCAAGTGCCAGCAGGCAGTTGTCTTCCCGTTCTGCCGAATAAATCATCAGCCAGTACATATTCAGACTCCGGCTGATTTTGACAGGAGGCATCTGAATATTACCCAATGCAAGTTTCGTTGCCCTGGCCGCGCTTTGTAGGCATGTTCCGTGGTATTGTAAGCTCTGATTCAAAATTTCCCGCGGTGATTGCTTCACTTTCATAAGCTTCCCGCACTCAAGTACTGAAGAAATACAGTTGCCGTGATCATCGAATTCTCCGCGTATCATGGCGGTATTCTGGTTAATAATATAGTACTTTGACATTGCTCTCTCCCCTATCTCCATATTTCGGTCCCACTCTTGCTGTGAGCCTGCCGTTCTGATAAGGAATAAACATGGAGGTATGTTGACTAAGGGGTAGAGCGGCAGGTCTTTTATACTGGAACCTATTTACCACTATACATAAAATTTACAAATAATTCTATACTTTTACAAAACTTTATTTATATGGTTGTCGAATAAGGATACTTCTAGGCATAAAAGAAAGAAAAATAAAAAGTGGAAAATAAGTATTGACTATTCAAAATTCATCAACTATACTCAAGCCAAGTTGAATTTACGGTTCTTTTACAAGTGAATACCGATTTTTTCTTATCAAGAGAAGCGGAGGGACTGACCCGATGAAGCTTCAGCAACCAGCAATTTGATTGCCCGGTGCTAATTTCAGAAGGATGTTTTACGATCCTAAAGATGAGACGATTGTTTATGTAAGCTGCCCTTCTCTCATCTTTTGCAGAGAAGGGCTTTTTGATTTTCAAAAAGAAGAGGGGGATTGCCGAATGGCAGTGGTGACAAGGAGAAGGAAAGAAAAGCTGAAGCCGGAGGAAGTGGAGGCAGAGATTCGAGAGCTGGCATCCCGGGTGATCGCGCCCAATGCAGAAAGGATTGACAGGGAAGGGGAATTCCCAAAGGAAAATATGAGGGTGCTCGGCGAGGAAGGATGGAACAGTGTGCTTTTGCCGGAAGAAATCGGCGGCCTGGGGCTCGATTATCAGGCATACGGAATCGTTGTTCGTGAGATTGCGAAGGCCTGTCCCTCGACTGCGCTTGTGTACACAATGAATATTGGCGCTGCGCTAATCATTTATCATTACGGGAATGAGGATCAGTGGAACCGGTGGCTGAAGCCGCTTCGGGCCGGAAAGTTCGGAACGATTGCAAACAGTGAGCGTGCATCAGGCGGGCAATTTTGGCTAAGTCACAGCCGGGCTGAATACGGGGATGATGGATATGTGCTCAATTTGGAAAAATCCTTTGCGACGAGCAGCGGATTTGCAGACTTTTATGTGCTACAGACGAGATCACCCCAAGCAGAACAATTTTCGGATCTTTGTTACTTTATCGTAGATGCAAAACAGGAAGGAATTGAGACAGGAACCTGGGACGCTCTTGGCGTGCGAGGAAATCATAGTTCTCCGATAAGGTTAAATAGCATAAAGGTCGGACGAGAGGATTTGATCGGCGAGGAGGGGACAGGCAAGCGGATTGTGGAGAACAGCAATGCCTATCTTTTTGGGCTTGGTGCCGCATGGACCGGAACAGCCTCTTCAATTTTTGAAGAGGCAGCGGCTTTTGCCAAAAGATCGGCTGGAAAGCAGCAGATTATCCGCCACCAGTTGGCTAAAGCGAAAATATTGGTCGACTCTTTGTCTGCCTGGCAAAATGATATCGCATCCCGGTTGAATGTTTGGGTCAGCTCGGGCGAAAATCTTTCCGATGAGCTAAGGACGCTTCTCTATGAATTTAAGGTGCATGCTTCAGAAACAGCCAATGAGGTTGCACAGATTGCAATGGATGTTGCTGGCGGCTACGGCTACAAAAAAGGAAAGCTAGAACGGCTGTACCGTGACGCAAGGGCAGGAATTGTTATGGGGCCATCCAATAATCTGGCGAAAGAGCTGATAGGCAAACAGATTGTATTCGGAGGAAATCGGCTATGGCCGGAAAACGAAGAGGAGGATAAGGAAAATGGGAAATAAACGAATTTTGCTGAACGCATTTGTCATGAATTGTCCGGGCAACCAGTCGCCGGGATTGTGGTCGCATCCGGAGGACCAGTCGCACCGATATAAGGATCTGGAACATTGGGCAGAGCTCGCAAAGACGCTGGAGGCGGCGAAGTTCGATGCGGTGTTTCTTGCTGATGTGCTTGGCCCGTATGACGTGTATCAGGGGAAGAGGGATGCGGCGCTACGCCAGGCGGTCCAGTCGCCGATCAATGACCCGCTCCTTGTGATTCCGGTAATGGCTGCCGTTACGGAACACCTCGGATTCGGAGTAACGGCATCGGTAACACATGAACATCCGTATACGTTCGCACGCCGGATGTCGACACTCGATCATCTGACGAAGGGCCGGGTCGGCTGGAATGTCGTCACCTCATATTTGAAAAGTGCTTCGATCAATATCGGACTGAAACAACAGATTGCTCATGATGAGCGGTATGATATCGCCGAGGAATATCTCGACGTGTGCTACAAGCTGTGGGAAGGGAGCTGGGAGGACGATGCGGTTGTTAGGGACACAGAGAGGAAAGCTTTCGTCGATCCGGAAAAGGTCCACGATATTGGCCACGAAGGCGAGTATTTCAGCGTTCCGGGCGCCCATCTTTGTGAGCCGTCGCCACAGCGGACACCTGTGATTTACCAGGCTGGCCTCTCATCAAGGGGGAGCGCCTTTGCGGCGAAGCACGCGGAAGGAATTTATATTTCTGTACCGACCCCATCCATAGCGAAAAAATTCATTGGCAAAATCCGCGGGCAGGCTGGCGATTACGGCAGAAAAGGCGAGGATATCAAGATTTTTAGCTTGTTCACGCCGATTGTTGGAAAGACACGCGAAGAAGCGGAAGCAAAATATGAAGAATACAAGCAGCATATCAGCCATGAAGGAGCGCTCAGTCTGTTCAGCGGCTGGACAGGGGTGGACCTTTCGGAATTCGACTTGGATGAGAATTTGCAGTACGTGGAAAATGATTCGATGCGTTCAAGACTCGAGATTTTTACGAAGGTTGATCCGGATAAGCAGTGGACGGTCCGTGAGATTGCCGAGTTCGTCGGTCTTGGCGGCATCGGACCGGTCGTTGTCGGGACAGCGGAAGAGATTGTTGATGAAATGGAGAAATGGATCGAAGAGGCCGGGGTGGATGGATTTAATATCACATATGCGGTCATGCCGGGTTCATTCGAGGATTTTGCTGAGCTTGTCGGACCGGTACTCGAGGAGCGCGGGCATCTCCGCGGTGAAGGGGAGCCGAAAACATTGCGCGGCAAGTTGTCAGGGCAAGAACAGTTGAAGTCCAGCCATCCGGGGAAACAATTTTCATTCGTCAAGGCGTAAAAAAGGCAAGTGCAGCATCAGGGAGCTGACATAGCGGAGGAACAATATTCTTTAAAACAGGAGGACGGAAATGAAAAGAATTTTGCTTGGCTTCATGATGATTGCAGGACTGCTCGGCCTTGTGGGCTGCGGTGCGGATGATGCAGGGACGGGAAAAGCAGCGGCTAAGAAGGAAATCACAATCGGTGCGACGGCCGGGCCATACAGCGATCAGATCAAAAACAGCATTGCCGGACTGCTGGAAAAGCAAGGATATAAGGTGAAGGTGATCGAATTCAGTGACTATGTCCAACCGAATAACGGGCTGAATGAAGGAAGCCTGGATGCAAATGTGTATCAGAATTTATTGTATCTGGATAATTTCAATGAGGAACACAAGATGGATCTGGTGAACACGATCATGGTGCCGACTGTTCCGATTGGAGCTTACTCAGAGAAGTATGAGTCTGTCAAAGATGTAAAAAAGGGAGCGAAGGTATCTTTGCCGAATGATCCAGTGAACGGCGCTCGGGCGTTGATTATGATGGAAGAGCAAGGATGGATTAAGCTGAGTTCCAATGTCGACGCGACGAAGGCATCAATTAATGACGTAGTGGAGAATAAACTTGATTTGGAATTCATCCCGCTTGAAGCAGCACAGTTGCCGCGTTCCATGAAAGATGCTGACATTGCCTTTATCAACGGGAACTTTGCCATTGCTTCTGGATTGAAGTTAGAAGAAGCGCTAGTTTTAGAAAATACTCCTGATCATTACATGATTCAAATTGTCGTCAAACGAGGAAACGAAAACGAGCCGTTCGTCAAAGCACTGGAAGAGGCTTATAAATCCAAAGAATTTCTCCAGTATACGGAAGAACAGCTTAAAGGATTTGTACGTCCGGATTATATGAAGTAAGGCAATTAAGTTTAGGCGCCAGAACCCGCGCAGGGCGGTGGACTGGCGCCTAATTCTTATTCAGTGATGAAATGTTCTTTTGATAATGGTGTCATGTTCGGATGCTGTTTTTTTCCTTCCCAGGCTGTGACCCGCAGTTTGTATCCGTTAATGTCGGCCGGAAGTTTTAGCTTGGCCGTCATTGTCTTCGTTTGGCTGGCGGGGATGGACCGGGAGGACGAGGTTTGATCTACCACCTTGCCGCTCTCATCGATCAGCTCCATCAGGATCAGGATATCGAGTTTTTTGTTTCTCGTGTTGGCTGCGCTGACTTCAGCAGTGACCATGTCCTGCGGAGTCAGTTTTGTAATGGAGTTCCCTCTTTTATCCTTGAACAATACATCAATGCCGATCGGGTATTCAGGTTGTGCCGGATCTTGGTTGGAGCGGATTTCATATTCTTTGACAGACTTGCCATCGGGTGCTGTCACTCTGATAAGGGTGATGCTGCCGTTTTGTTGCACATCCACCTCGGCCCCGGTTTGGCTTGCTTTTGCTTCAACCGTTCCGACTGTTTTATTGATTTGGTAATGCAGGACACCCGGCGAGAAATCCTGAAGCGGCATGCCATTAATTTGGATGGACTGCAAGGTAGCATCTGTCTCGGGGACTGCAATTTTAAATAACTCATTCCCTAAAGCGTAGTAAATGCTGCCGTCCGTACCGACTGTCATGTTGTTCATGAAGTCTTCTACGATCACCTGATAATCGAGGCTCTCCGGATCAATCGCGATCAGCTTTCTCGAGAGAGTCGTATAAAGCATGCCATCCGGTCCCCATTGAAGACGGTAAGGAAACCACTTGCTGCTATTGTACAGGCTGGGGCGGATCACCTTGCTCTTCACCACTTCCTTCGTATCAGGATTCATGGCGAAAATGGTACCGTCGACGGCTCCCCATAAATTCCCGTCAGGGCCGAATGACAGCTCGCCAATCATTTTCGGCGTTTCGTCTATTCCCGGTATTTCCGGAGTGAATTCTTCGATTTTCATGCCCTTCTCTACATCCCAGACGAATATTTTCGCTGCAGATGCTTTCGGGTCAATGCCGAGCCCGCCCCATACCGATGTCCCGCCATAAAGCATGCCATCCTTGTAAGCGAGGCCGATGATGCTCTGGTCTTGGACGACATTCCGGTACTGAGTCCATTTATCGGCCGCTTTGTCGTAAGTGGCCAATACCCCGCCAAGAACACCGTAGTCCGGCACAGTTCCGACGAAAAGCTGATCATCACTGTTTGTGATGGCAAACGGTCTGTCCTGCTGATCCTGGATATCGTACTCTAACGCAGGATTTTCCGGCAAATCAATGGGCTTTGAAGGATCAAAGCTGTACATGATGGCTCCGACGTACGTTCCATAAAACACTTTATCTCCTAAAAAGCCAATTCCTTCAGGCTGGGCGAACGAAGGAGCATTCACTTCGATTTCCTCTGTAAAGGGGTTGTATATGCTCATTCCGCGCTGATACCCGCCCATATACAGCTTGCCGTCCGGTCCTGTTTTCAAAGCTTGAATGGCAACCGCTTGAGAAGAGATGTCCAGTTCAATAAACTTCAGCTCGTTTGTCTCGGGGTTATACAGCATATATTCACCGTATTGCGTGACCATCGCCAAAACCTTTGAACCGGCAAACTCTCCCGAAGCCGGGGTGATCCATTGCATATCCTTGACCCGCACCGTATCGGGAAGAAGCGGGATGTTTTCATTGGCCGCAGATTTATTCGTGCTGACATTATATTGGTAGAGTCGGTTTTCAAATTTGTAATAAAGCAGGTCAGGGTTAAGGGGAGATGGGCTTGAGATCATATTGCTGTATTGAAATGTGTCGACAATCTTATTTGTCTTTGAATCAACCACAAGCATCGTAACGGAACCCGCCGAAACAAAAAGCTTGTCATCGATGACAAAAATGTTTTCAATCATTCCTTCTTCGCCGCTATGGCCCTCGATGATGATTTCTTCTTTTGCACCTGTTTTTCGGTCAATTTTGAGTAGATGCTTTGTCGTGCCAATTCCGACATAGATGGCATCCTCTGTAACTCCGATTCCGCGCGCGTATTGCTGCCCTTCTTTTATTTGTCCATAATCCTTGAAAGTGCCGGCAGCGATGTCATATTCGAATAGACTTGCATGCGGGTAGGTAGATCCATAGATTTTTCCGTCAGAGGAGGCTTCCAAGTCCCACACCCAATCATCGGACGGATTCACACCCAATTCCTCAATCTTTTTCAGCGACGGCACATAACGGTACAGCTTTCCGTCGCCTGTGCTGGCGAAGTAAACATTCTTATCTGGACCGACGGTCATGGCCCACAAAGCTTCCGTGTTCGGAATCACCTGGGAATACTTCAGTTTGCCGGTTTCAGCATCAAGCACAGAAAAAGTTCCCGGGAGGCCGTTGGAATGGTAGTAGACCTCATTTTCACCAAGCTCGTTTTCCTGAATGACTGCTGCCTGTCCAAGCTGAACTTGTACCATTGGCCCAAGCTTGACGGGCTTTGCGTACTCTCTTTCCAAAGGGACTTCTTCTTTCGCCAATTCAAAGGAAACATCGTCGAAATATGCTTCCGTCAAGCTGATGCCGCCAGAGTAAAACGCCAATCTGGCATAAGCTGCATCGGCAGGGGTGTCCGTAAACACCTTCAGCTCATTCCATTGATTTTTCGGCAAGTTTCCGAATAGCTCAATTTTCACTTTGTCTTTCAATTCCTGATCTTGCCCATTATAATAATGGATTTCATAGACAATATTATGCGTCTGCTGCACGGCGTTAGTGTAAGCAGTTGCCAAATAGGGTCTTCCCGGAGCAATGGAAATTTTATCACTGATCACGCGCAGTCCGCTTTTGTCCGAGGAATCGTGGAAATGAAGACTTTGTGTACCGGACCTGGACAGGTCTTGGCTGATCGAAACGCCGGCCGCACCTCCTTCTGTTTTCCACCCCGGGATGCTCCCATCATCAGTGAGAGGCATTTCGAAGCCAGGGTTGGGCACTTCCTCAGAAATCTCTTCTTCGGGAGGCTGATTCCCGATTTCTTCTAAATTAACGTCATCAACATACACATCCGTTATGCTTGGTTTTCCCGAACTGAAGGCAATTTGCATTGTTGCTGCGTCAGCCGGGGCTTTATCTTCAAGCGAGATATCGATCCATCCGAGTCCGGCCTTTGCTTTATGGAGTTCGTTTTTAAAGCCAACCTGCTTATTGTTCCGGTCATAAAAACTGATCGCGGCTTCAACAGAATGGGATTGCTGCTTCACATTCATTTTTGCGGTCATTTTATAGGTTTTTCCGCCAGTGATGGAAATAGGCCTTGTTTTTGCCTGAACTTGCAAATCAACAGAAGTATCATAGATTCGCAAGTGTTTGCCATTTTCTCCTAATGCAACGGTGACAAGGGACCCTGTGGAAATCCATTCCGGAATTTGTGGATCGCTTTCGAAGCTGCTGTTTTCTATCGGAATCACTTCACTTGTGTCGGCAGCCAAAAGCTTTACGTTATCAACATGCGCGCCTATTCTGCTGCTGACTACTAGATTGATGTGATCCGTTTCCGTTGGAGCTTCTGTTTCAAGACGAAATTCCTGCCAATTTGCCGAACCAGAGGCGGTTGCATATTCCTCGCGCAGTAGAGTTCCGTATTGGTCGTAAAAGAGGATGCCAAGCTGAAATGCCTCCTCCTTGTCAACATGTACCTGGGCAGTCAGAACATATGAGCCTTCTTGCAGCTTAATATCATGGCTTTGAATTTCCGCTTTTTCTCCTGCAGGCATCATCTGAAGGCTTTTCCTTCCATCTGATGCCATGTCTCCGGAAACGGTCGCTTCCCCGCTTGTGATGTTCCAGCCGGGAAGAATCAGTCCTTCTTCAAAATCAGAGTTCGGCACGGGAATACCCTGATCTTCCGCCCCTGCAATTTTCGGGTAAAACGGAAGCATTCCAAGAAACAGTACAAGAGAGACAACGATTGATCCTAGCTTTTTTATTGTAAACTCCACCATCCCACCCCTTTTATGTGTTGATGAACATTTGCAGCGTGAAAGATGTCGTATCTCTCTGTCGGTTTCTCGCCTATCCGCCACATGTTCAAGATAAGTGTAGGTGAGCCTTTCGATGGGAGTCAATATTGGTTATTTTCAGACAAATTTTCGTCTGTAAAGATCGAAAAGTGATGCAGGTATAAAGTATGAGGCTCGGCCGGCAGGAAAGGGATACGGAACTTTGCTTTTTGACCTTGCCCCCTCTCTACAATATGGATATTATAGGGGGGATTACTAGTATCCTATTTTTTCAGGATTCGGGAAAGGGACAGGGATTGTTATGAAGGAAGGGAAGAGGGCACCGTCCAGTATTCAAAAAGCGTTTGATGTGATGAATATTTTTACAAGAGAAAGTCCCGTATTAACATTGGAACAAATTTCGGAGAAGACGCTCATTCCGAAGACGACTGCTTTTCGTATACTGTCTCAGCTTGAGGATAACGGTTATATTCTCAAGCAGGACCAAGCGGGAAAGGTCTTTTATTCACTGGGCTATGCATTTTTGGAGAAGGGCCAGATGGTAAAAGAACAGATGAACATAAGGGAATTGGCGCGTGAGCATATGATCTCTTTGCGGAACGAACTGAACTTGACCATTCAATTGGCAATACGCAATAGAGAAAATGCTGTCTATATCGAGCAATTTGAATCTTGGCGGCCGATCCGGGTTTTCCCTTCAATCGGGAAGCAGGTTCCTTTGTATTCGGCAGCCTGTCCCCGAGTATTGCTGGCTTTCACAGACTCCGTAGAAAGGGATTGGCTGCTTAACCAGTACTCTTATGAACGATTTACGGAACATACAACTGTAGATCCAAAGCGGCTTGCTGACCTGCTGCTTGAAATTCGCGAGTCCGGGTTCAGTACAAGCAGGGGGGAGCTGCATGAAGGAACATTTGCCATTGCTGTCCCATTGATCGATCCGGCTTCAGGCGAGGTATTGGCGGCCTTGAGTGCGATCGGCATGGAATCGGATTTTGATGGAGATTATGCAAAGTATATTGACGTACTGAAAAAAGCAGCCGAGGATATTTTCCGAAAATGAACGAGACATTGGTTGGACTGGGAACAGTCCTTTTTTTGTTTCGTAACATTTCAGAATATTCATTGTAAAAGAGAGGTCTGTTGATTATAATGGAATAAACATTCCACTATACGGAATTAAGGAGGAGAGAAAATTGGCACTTCCAGCTGGTAATATGAATTCTGGTTCGGCAGTTGAGCCTAGCGGATTGAAAAGAGGGCTTGGGTTTGTAGACTTGTGGAGTGTGGGTGTTGGTGCACTCATTGGCGGAGGAATCTTTACTGTCATTGCTCCTGCCGTAGCCCAGGCCGGCCCTGGTTTGTTTATCGCGTTTATTATTGCCGGAGTCGTGGCTCTGTTGTCTTCCATGAGCTACGCAGAAATGGCATCCATTTGGCCTTACCAGGGAGCATCTTATGCCTATGCAAAATTTGCATTTGAACCCATCTCTAAATCGCTTGGGCAATTGATTGCATTATGGTGTGCAGGGCTTTACTTTCTCTCGTTCGCTTTTGCTGCAGGAGCAGTGAACTTGGGATTTGCCGGTTACTTAAGCTTTCTTTTCCCAGGCTTGCCGCCTGGAATCTCGGCACCGGTTATATCCATCTTGATCACTCTGATGCTGCTGGTCGGCATCAATGTAGCGGGTAAAATCAATACATTCTTTTCTATTATTCAGGTAGTCGCCTTATTTGCGATTGCAGCTATTGCGATCATTGCCAATCCTGCCGGTCCCTTTGAATATACAACATTCCTGCCAAATGGCTGGACTGGTGTATTTGCCGCAACGGCTTTGATTGCCTTTGGGCAGATGCAAGTAGAGGCAGTATTGACGCTTGGCGAGGAGGCGAAAAATCCAAGGCGGAATCTGCCGCTGGCACAAATTTCCGCACTCGTCACCGTTGTCATCCTATATATTATGACCGGCTATGGAGTTGTCTCAGCTGCCAATCCGGAAGAGCTTGCCGCTTCGGCAGCACCTCTGTCGTTAGCGATGGAAAATGTATTGCCGGGTATTGGTGCTGTCCTGATTGCCATTGCGGCACTGACAGCGACGGGCACCTCTACGATCGGCTGCCTGCTCGGCTCATCCCGAATGTTGTACGCAGCGGCCCGCGAACATGCAGCACCGAAGATCTTCGCAAAAGTCAGCAAACGATCCTCGGTGCCGACATATGCAGTGATTTTTACTGGGATTATTGCGCTGCTGGCCACTTTTACAAGTGCATATGGATATGGAAAAGCGATCGGGCTGCTCGTGAGCGCAGCAGTATTTGCCAACTGGTTTATGATGGCGTTAATCAATATTGCGCTCATCATTGTCCGAGTAAAACGTCCAGAATTAATAGCTGGTTTCCGATATCCGCTGAATATCAAAAACATTCCTGTGTTGGCGATCATCGCCACGATCGGCTGTCTCGGAATATTGACGTATATTGACTTAATTCCGCTTTTAATCGGCTTTTCCTGGATTGTGCTGTTAACTGTGTGGTATTTCGCCTATGCAAAAAAACGCTGGGTCTATTTGGATGAAGCGGCTATGGAGAAAATAGCTGAAAATGAATGACAGAGAGGAAGACATCTAATGAAATCAATATGGCTGCATGAGAATAAGTGGGAAGATGTTGAAAACTACCTTAAGAAAAAGAAGACAGTTATCGTTCCGTTTGGAAGCGTAGAACAGCATTCGCGGCATTTGCCGCTTGGTACCGATTCATTTGTTGCCCAAAAAGTGGCGGAGGATGCAGGAAAGCTGACAAATACACTCGTTGTGCCTCAATCTTGGTTTGGCTGGGCTCCTCATCATATGGCCTACCCGGGGACAATCACACTCCGTCCCGAAACTTTGACGGCCTTGGCAGAGGATATTTGCCAGAGCTTGATCCATCACGGGTTTGAAAAAATCATCCTGATCAACGGGCATCGCGAGGCGAATTTGCCGCCGCTGCGGATTGCGGCCACACGCCTCAGAAATAAAACCGGAGCATTTTTGCCAATCGTCGATCCTTTCTATTTTAATTTTGAGGCCGGAGAGGAAATTCGCAAATCGGAACCGGGTGGAATCGGCCATGCCGAGGAGTTGGAAAGCTCTCATATGTTTTATCTTTATCCGCATCTCTGTGAACCTGAAAACGTTGCTACCAATGTTCCGGACAAGCACAGATTTCTCGAGCATGATCCTTTTGTTAAAGGAGATCGGGTTCTCACTGCAAGCGATGTTCATGGATATCGGGAAGCAACAAAAGGAATTGGCTTGATGGGAGACGCTGCTCCTGCAACAAAAGAAAATGGAGAAAAATATCACCGCAGGTTCTTAGACAACCTAATAGAGCTTATCTACTACTGTGAAAACGAAGTGAAAGTAGAAATCAGGGAACCCGGCATCCCATTATAGGGGATAGATCTCTTGAATCCGCCTGGCCATGTTAACTCCATGTGGTCGGGTGGGTTCTTTTTTTGAATTTTCGGACTGTGACTTGGTAGATAAATAACTGGATTGCCCCGCCGATATATAGAAAGTCCGACTTTTTGGTGGAGTCGAGAGAATAAGCGGGGGATTCAAGATGAAGTTTAGAAGTATTTCTAGCAAAGTATCAGCTGTGTTATTTGTAGTGATTGTGATTGTGCTGTCTCTTACTTGTATAATTGTAAATTTATACACGAAGGATATGTTAACAAAGAATATTGAGGATCAAGTGGAGAGCGAGAGCCGTTCGGCTGCGGCACAGATCAATAGCTTCTTTCAGGATAAGGGGAAGTTGGTTGATGACGTGACGAGCAACCAAACGATCGTTCATTATTTGGAGTCTGCCGCGTCGCGTGATGAGGCAAAGACCAATCCTTATTACAAAGATATGATTCTTTCATTGGAAGACATGAAGAAGCAAAATCCTGATGTGGCAATGATTTGGGTTGCAAGTGAAAAGGCGAATTTTTTAACAGGGACGGGAGATGTCCTCTCCGCCCCAGATTTCGATCTGGCAGAACGCCCTTGGTATAAGCCTGTTTCGGAAGCGGAAGGGCTGTACTATACCGATCCATATATGGACCAGGTTTTTGGAAAAGTGATCATGAGTGTCATGAAGGTTGTCAGAGTAGGCGACAAGCAGGTCGGCGTTGTGGCAGCCGATCTGTTCCTGGATTCGATACCTTCCATCATGGAAGAGGTTAAGCTTGGCGAGACAGGGTACAGCATTCTTTTGGCACCGGATGGGAATATCATTTATCATCCTGATGAAGAGCAGGTCATGAAAGAGCCTCTGACGAAAAAACAGGGTGATCTCGGAACAATTGCAAAAAGCATGGTTGCCGGAAAGGACGGTTTGGAGACAGCGAGCATAGACGGAAAAGACTACTATGTCGGTTTTGAGCCTGTACAATCCGCCAACTGGTCTGTAGCGACAATGGTTACACAAAAAGAAGTTTTTGCGCCATTAAAAAGTATGACGACAAAGCTCATGATTTATTTTGCTGTGGCAGCACTGCTGCTGACGGGGCTCGCTTTCGTGTTGGTAAAATACATGCTGAGAAACCTTGGGAATATGTCAGAGATTATTAAAAAAGTGGCCTCGGGCGATCTCACTCACCGGCTCGCTGTACAGTCGAAGGATGAACTTGGACAAGTGTCCTCTGACCTTAACGGGATGCTGGAAAACTTGAATGGACTCATCGGGATCGTCCAGGAAAACGCAACACAGGTCGCTGCGTCGTCCGAGCAATTAAATGTCAGTACGGAAGAAACGGCGAAAGCGGCTCAGCTTGTTGCCGGATCGGTTGATTCTGTGGCATCGGGAACAGCCCGCCAGATGGAAAGTACAGGAGAGGCGAAATTGAAAGTTACAAGCATGTCTGCTACATGCGGCAATG
Source organism: Lederbergia sp. B243.17 (assembly GCF_057657925.1). NCBI lineage: Bacteria > Bacillati > Bacillota > Bacilli > Caryophanales > Bacillaceae > Lederbergia > Lederbergia sp. B243.17. The sequence goes on along the minus strand of NZ_JBWBKF010000055.1, from coordinate 80,538 downwards.
TGTCCAGCAGCGCAGAGTCAGCTGCAGAGAAATCTGAAGCCGCCGTCCAGATGGCTAAGCAAGGCGAAGCAGCGGTAAATGCGGCGATCGAGCAAATGGATACGATAAATGAAACGGTACATGCGGCGGCTGGCATGATGCACAGGCTCGGGGAACGGTCTTCTGAGATTGGACAGATCGTCGACGTGATAACCGGAATTTCCAGACAGACAGACCTGCTCGCGCTCAATGCATCGATTGAAGCGGCACGTGCCGGAGAACATGGCAGAGGCTTTACAATCGTAGCAAATGAAGTGAAAAAGCTTGCGGAGCAATCCAATCAGGCGGCTGCCAAAATCAGCGACTTGATCGTGGAGACCCAAACAGACACAGCACAAGCGATCGATTCCATCAACAATGGAACCGATGAAGTGGAAAAAGGCACAATGGTCATGAAGGAGGCCGGGCTAACCTTTAATGAAATCACCGGAATCAGTAATGAGGTTTTCGGGCAAATGAGAAATATTTCTGCCTCCATTCATGGATTAGCTGCTGAGGCGAAAGAGACGGTGGAGATGATTGATGCGGTTGACCAAATTGCCCAGTCAGCACGGGAGAGCTTTGAAAGCATTGCTGCTGCTACAGAGGAGCAGACAGCCACTCTCGAAGAAATCGCAGCAGCGAGTGAGGATACCTCATCGAGAGCCCTTCAATTGCAGGATGCAGCAGCGAAATTCACAATATAATACTCCCTTTTAAGACAAAGGGGCCTGTCCCTGTCTCAGCGAGACGGAGGAACAGGCCCCTCTTTTTAGTATTTGAATTTTTTCGCCAGGCCTCTCAGGTTTTTTGGCCATATCCGATAGTGTTTGGCGGATGCTGTGAAGATAATACATGCCATCTGGATGACGATCCAGAGGCCAGGTGCCATTTTTTGTTGACAGGCAGTTTTGGAAGCGTTATATTCTAAGTAGTTTAAAAATTTCAAGAATGTGTTTTGCTTTGAGGTGTATGGTGAGTGGTTAGACTTAAGGATATTGCGGAGCACGTGGGAGTTTCAATTTCGACGGTTTCGCGGGTCATCCAGAATGATCAGACGAGGAATGTAAATCCGGAAACGAAGGCAAGGGTTTGGGAGGCAGTGAAGGAGCTCGGTTATACGCCGAACCAACACGCCAGGAATCTGGTGACGAACCAGCAACAGAAGGATCCAGTAAGGACGATGAAGGTTGGCTGGGTGGCAAACCCGCAATTTGCCGATTTCAACCCGTATTTTGCCGATATCTATACCGGTATTGTCGATGGGCTTTCGGCCGAAGGGTACAGCCTGGTCAGCATTACAAAGGACGAACTGGAGAACGAGACACTGCTGCTTAAGATCATTCATGATTCTGGCATTGAAGGCCTGCTGTTGGTTGATGAAATCGAACAGAGCATTGTCGACTATATTCGTCCATACATACCGCTAGTCGGCTTGGATTTTTACTACAGCAACAGAAATATGGCGATTGTAGACTTTGACCGCGAAGGATCGATTAGAAAGGTAGTCGAGTACTTTGTCGAGCAGGGCCATACGAAAATCGGCTTTGTCGGCGGCGGGATCGGCTCAGATTCCGAGCATTTGGAAGTCGAGCCGCGCTTTAAAGGCTATAGGGCCGCCATGGCGGAGGCAGGATTGGACATCCGGTCTGAATGGGTGATCAATACGAAGTGGAAAATGGATTTGAGCTATGAAAAGATGAAGACGCTGATTGAAGCGGGCAAAGGGGATTTGCCAACCGCGATGGTGTGTGCAAGTGACATGATGGCCATTGCTGCGATGCGGGCTGCTATTGAGTTTGGCCTTGAAATTCCACGAGACATCGCCTTTTTCGGGGTAGACAATATTGAAATGGCGAAGTATTCATCACCACAGCTATCATCCGTCGACATTCCGAAGTTCGAGCTCGGGAGAATGGCAGCCAAAGTAATGATGGACATGGTAGAGGGAAAAATTACGCTGCCAGTCAAAACGATTTTGCCGGCTGACCTTGTCATTCGGGAATCTTCAAAAATAAAACGAACCTGATAGGTTCTTTTTTAAGCCGCATTGGGAAAACGTTTGGATAATACCGGGAAAATATAAATCTGTTTTCCGTAGTGCGTTTTCCGGTTTTCCCGGTGACTTTACAAAAAGGAGATTACAACATGAAAGCGTTAACAGCGATTTTAATCGGAGCGGGTGACAGAGGGGCGAGGGCCTATGCCCCATATGCCTTGCAGTACCCGAATGAATTGAAAATTGTCGGGGTGGCCGACCCCAGGCAGGAAAGAAGGGAAAACGTCCGGAAAGAGCATGGGATTGCGCCGGAGTTTTGCTTCGATTCTTGGGAGGAGGCACTCGCTATTGAGCCGAGGATTGCTGATATTGCGATCATCTGCACACTTGATCGGGAACATTTCGAACCGACGCTCAAGGCCTTCGAAAAAGGATATGACGTACTTTTGGAAAAGCCGATGTCCCCGGAACCGGCAGAGTGCCTGATTATGGAGCAGGCCGCCAAGAAATATGGCAGGCAGTTCGCCATCTGTCATGTGCTCCGGTATACGGAGTTCTGGTCGACGATCAAACAGATTGTTGATTCGGGGCAAATCGGTGAGATTGCTTCGCTCCAGCTCAATGAAAATGTTGAAGTGATGCATATGTCCCACAGCTTCGTCCGCGGCAATTGGAACAATAAAGAGCGGACGAGCCCGATGATCCTGCAAAAATCCTGCCATGATATGGACATCATTTCCTTTGTCATCGGTAAGGACTGCAAACGAGTCAGCTCTTACGGTTCATTGATGCATTTTAAAGAAGAGAATGTTCCGCCCGGAGCGCCTCTCCGCTGCCTGGACGGCTGTCCGGCAGAACAGAATTGCCCATTCCATGCGGGCCGTTATTATCTCGGCGAAGGCCGGGGCTGGGCGCGAAAATTCACCGAGGACATGTCCAATGAGGGAATCATTAAGGCGCTGTACGAAACTCCTTACGGGAAATGCGTCTATCAGTCTGATAATGACGTCGTCGATCATCAGGTCGTCAATATGGAGTTCGAGGGCGGAGCAACGGCGACCTTCAGCATGTGCGGGTTCACGAGGGAGCAGACGCGGATTGTCCAGATCATGGGCACGAAGGGAGAAATCCGCGGCAATATGGAAGAGAACGAGATTTCCATCTTTGATTTCCTGACAAAGCAGGAGACCATCATCAAGTTCGACAATCCGGCGGGCGGTCATGGCGGTGGAGACAACGGTATTATGAGAAGTTTTCTCCGCGGCATCAAACAAGGCCGCCAGGATAGCAAATCCTCACCGGCCGCCTCGGTCCGCAGCCATATGATGGCATTTGCCGCCGAGGAATCACGCCTAGAGCGCGGGAGGTCGATTGAACTGGATGAGTATTATATGAAAGTGCTGGATAGAGAGAAGGCACGAAACGCATGAACAAGGTAATGCCCTTGCGCAAGCTGGGTCTAAAACGGCCAAGTAAACTGCCAAGGTGAAAATATAAAACAAACTTTGAGGGGGAAATCGTTTGAAAAGAATTGCTGGTATTTTAATTGCAGTGTTGATGATGTCGGTGCTTGCAGCTTGTGGAGGTTCTTCTTCCAGCGGAGGTTCGAAGGGAGATGGAAAACTGACAATCTGGTATTGGAATAGGGGTCTTGATGAAAGCGTCCTTGAAAAGGTAAAAGAAGAATTTCCTGATGTAGAACTTGTAGCACAAAAGCTGCCTCCGGGTGGCGATTACAAGACGAAGTTGACGACGCTGTTGTCGACAAAGAATAGCAAGGATAGTCCAGATTTGGTGCTAATGAACATCTGGGTGTCTGAATTTTTGCCTTATGCAGATAAATTTGTAAACATTTATGACTATGGCGGCAAGGACCTGGAGAAGATGTATCCAGCTTGGAAAACGAACCAGGCTGTAACAGGAGATGGGAAGAAAATGATCGCTGTACCGGTGGATACATCACCGACGGGGCTCTTTTACCGAGAGGATATTTTTAAAGAAGCGGGCATTGCCAATTCGCCTGAAGAGCTTCAGGATAAATTCAGTACATGGGAAGGCTATGTTGATGTACTGGCTATGTTAAAAGAGAAGCAAAATGCTTATATCGTTTCTTCGATGGGAGATGAATTCTCCAACATGATCAATAAACTGGACAAGCGTTATTTTGACGAAAATGATGAATTCATTGGGGACCAGGCACATATCAAAGACGCTTGGGACAAAGTTGTAGAACTGAATGAGAAAGGCCTGGTCATGGGGAACTCCGCAGCTTTTTCCGAGGAATGGAATGCTGCTCTGAATAACGAAGACATCGTCGGATATGATGGACCGGTTTGGGCAAAAGATCTAATTGTTGACACAACTCCTTCTACATCCGGCAAATGGAAGGTGACAAGATCGCCAATCAGTGACGGAAACGATGGTGGCTCTTTCCTCGCTGTCTTGAGCACTACAGATCAACCGGAAAAAGCAGTGGAGATCGCGAAATTTATCAACTCGCCAGAAAACCAAATCACTTCGTATAAAAACATGAGTTTATTCCCTTCTGCATTGGAAGCGCTTGAAAGCGATGAAATCAATCAGGAAGAAGAGTTCTTCGGCGGACAGAACACAACCAGTATCTTTGCCGAGTCTGCCAAGAACATCAAGGAAGCCTATAAAGGGCCGAAAGAAGCGATCGTATATAGCGCGTTCGCTTCTGAACTCGAATTGATTTCAACGAAGAAAAAGGATCCTGAAAAGGCATGGAATGATGCACTCGCGAAAATCGAGAAAGACCTCAGCATGTAAAAAATTGAAAAGGGGGCAGCAAATGCTCCCCTTTTCTCCTTTGGTGGTGAAGAAATGAGAACTGCAGGCGCAAAGCAAAAAGGTGTACTTTGGAGAGAGATTAAGAAAAACAGGGGTGCCTATCTACTCATCTCTCCCTTCTTTATCGTCTTTCTAATCTTTGGGGTGTTTCCAGTCCTATTTTCTATTTATCTAGCGTTATCCAGTTGGGATGGAATAGGCACGATGGAGTTTGTCGGTTTCCGGAACTTTGAGTTCCTATTGAAAGATCCGCTGTTTTGGAAATCCATTGTGAATACGTTCATCATTTTTATCATATCAACCATACCGATGGTGCTGCTCGCCCTGATTGTTGCATTCTTGCTGAATTCGGCATTTCTGAAGTTTAGTAACTTCTATAAAACAATGTACTTTTTACCGAATGTGACAGCAATTGTGGCCGTGGCTATCGTTTTCGGTGTTCTATTCGCGCCGAATTACGGTTTCATCAACTATATATTGACACTTCTTGGGCTGGATGCAATTGACTGGCATAACAATTCTATTGGTATAAAAGTGGCGATCGCTGCGATGATTATCTGGCGGTGGACCGGTTACAACGCCATTATTTTCCTCGCTGGACTGCAGAAGATCCCAAATAGCTTATATGAAGCAGCCAGAATCGACGGAGCCAGTACGTTCCAAATTTTTACAAGGATTACTGTGCCGCTGCTTCAACCGGTCATGTTATTTGTCGTTGTCACCTCAACAATCGGTGGAATGCAGATTTTCGCAGAGCCGCAGATTCTTGTAGGGAATAATGGTGGTGCCGGGGGAGAAGGACTGACAATTGTGCTTTATTTATATCAGCAGGCTTTCGTCAAAAACCTTTACGGTTACGGATCCGCAATCGCAATTGGTCTGTTTATAATCATTATGCTTTTCTCGCTCTTCAATTGGAAAGTCGTCCAACGAAAAAACTAATCTAAACAGCGGAGGTGAACGCGACGATGGTAAAGAAAGTATTATTGCATGCAGGGTTACTCGCAGGTGTCGTTGCTTCGATATTCCCGTTTTACTGGCTTGTCGTCATGGCGACCAATGATTCCAGCGCAAGTTACAGCTTTCCGCCTACCTGGACATTTGGCGATCAATTCATCATTAATGTAAAGAAGGTTTTTTCTGAAATACCATTCATGCATTCTGTAATGAATACGGTTTTTGTTTCAACGCTGTCTACGATCCTTACTTTGTTTTTTAGTTCCTTGGCTGGTTTTGTATTTGCAAAGTTCCACTTTCCAGGCAAAAACAAACTTTTTGTCTTCACTTTGTCAACCATGATGATTCCGGCACAGCTTTCACTGATTCCCATGTTTATCATGATGCAGGAATTTGGCTGGATTGACAGCTACAAGGCGCTGATTATACCAGGACTCGTTAGTGCGTTCGGTATTTTTTGGATCAAGCAGTATGCTGAGGGTGCTATCCATGATGACCTTCTTAATGCGGCAAGGATTGATGGCTGCGGGATATACAGGATGTACTGGAGCGTTGCTTTGCCTGTTTTGAAGCCGGCATTGGCGTTCCTCGGTATTTTTAACTTTATGGGCGTCTGGAATGATTACCTATGGCCATTGATTGTGCTGAATGATCCATCGAAATATACATTAATGGTATCTTTGGCCAATCTGAAAGGACTCCACGCGACCGACCATGCCGCGGTCATGACGGGGACGCTACTTGGGACATTGCCTTTGATTGCGCTGTTTCTCATCGTAAGCAGGCAATTTATCTCCGATATTGCGGAAGGTGCAGTGAAAGATTAATAGAATACATCGAATTAAGAGGAAATGAGGGAGTTGTAACTGTGAAAAAGCTGAATGTAAAGGGTAAAGAATTTTTTATGGGGGATGAAAAGATCCAAATTATTTCTGGAGCCATCCATTATTTCAGAATCGTTCCAGAGTATTGGGAAGACCGGCTGCTGAAGCTAAAAGCATGCGGCTTCAACTGTGTTGAGACGTATATCCCATGGAACCTGCATGAACCTGAGGAAGGGAAATTCGAGTTCAGCGGGATTGCCGATGTGCAGGAGTTCATCCGCACGGCTGAACGTGTCGGGTTGTATGTGATTGCCCGCCCTAGCCCCTACATTTGTGCTGAGTGGGAATTCGGAGGCCTGCCATCCTGGCTCCTAGCGGATGATAATATGAGAATCCGCTCGTTTTATAAACCATTCTTGGAAAAAATCGCTCGGTATTACGATGTGATGCTGGAAAAACTGCGGCCGTTGCAGCAAACGAATGGCGGTCCAATTATCGCGATGCAGATTGAAAATGAGTATGGTAGTTATGGAAATGACTATCGATATTTGGACTATATTAAAGAGGCGATGATCAGTCGTGGAATTGATGTGCTGCTTTTTACATCAGATGGACCGTCCAACTTGATGTTGCAGGGAGGAACCGTGGAAGGGGCGCTTGCGACTGTCAATTTTGGTTCGCGTCCTGAGGAGGCGTTTGCTGTTTTACAGAAAAACTTCCCGGGAACGCCGAATTTTGTGATGGAGTATTGGAATGGCTGGTTCGATCATTGGGGTGAGGAACACCATACGAGGGACCCGCAGGAGACTGCCGACACGTTTATGTCCATGTTGGAAAACGGGGATTCCGTCAATTTTTATATGTTCCACGGTGGGACCAATTTCGGGTTTTACAACGGTGCAAATTATGGGGACAAGTATGAGCCGACTGTTACGAGTTATGATTATGACTGCCCAATCAGTGAGACGGGAGATTTGACGCCGAAATTCCATGCGGTTCGGGCGGCGATTGGCAAAAAACGTGATCTGGGAGATCTCGTTTTGCCGGATCCCATCCCCAAAATGGCATACGGAACAGTAAAAATGGAGGAAAAAGCAGGGCTATTTTCCACATTGGATACGATCAGCGAGCCATTGCATTGCATCCGACCGGAAACAATGGAAAAAGTTGGACAGGATTACGGCTTTATTTTGTATCGGACATTCCTAAAGGGGCCTCATGCGGAAGCACCGCTTTCAATTCTCGGAGTTCGTGATCGTGCGCTTGTATTTGTGAACGGCGAGTATAAAGGCGTCATAGACCGCTGGGATAATGCGACGATTCCTGTTGAGGTACCGGCAGAAGGTGTGCAACTGGATCTTCTGGTAGAGAACATGGGACGTATCAATTACGGGCCGAAAATGCGGGATCCGAAAGGGATTGTGGATGGCGTTCGCTTCTCCCACCAGTTCCTGTTCGACTGGACGATCTACCCGCTGCCGCTGCGAGATGTGGGAAAAGTTGTGTTTGATAAGACGGGCGTATCTGCAGGAAGATCCAGTGGAGAACCGACATTCTACAAGGGTGAGTTCAATGTTGAAACTATCGGTGATACGTTCGTAGAGCTGCCGGGATGGACGAAAGGCGTCGTTTGGATCAACGGGTTCAACCTGGGGCGCTACTGGGAAAAAGGTCCGCAGCAAACACTTTACCTCCCAGGTCCGCTCCTAAAAGAAGGAAAAAACCAAGTTACCATTTTCGAAATTCACGGCACCACCTGCCCAGAAATTAACCTTATTAACAACCACAACCTGGGCTGAAAGAGAGGCGGCCCCCTACTGCGTTGACGCTTTTGCAGTGGGGGGCCCCTTATTTATAATTTGAATTGCTGAATGGTTTGCTGAAGGTTCATCGCCTGTTCGCTAAGGTCGTGCACAACGTTGTTAATTTCTTCGATGGTTGTCATTTGTTCTTTGACAGCGTCGGTATTTTCTCTGTTCTGGATGGAGGCATCGTCCGCGGAGGCGGCGATTTCCTCGACAGAAGCAGAGACCTCTTCGGCACCTGCAGAGATTTCTTCTGCTGCAGCTGAGATTTCTTCAATTTGGTCGTGCATAGCGGCGACAGCGGCTGAAATTTTGGAAAATGCTTCTCCTGCTTCTTCAAACGCCTTGACTCCCTGTTCCGCATTTTTTACTGTATTTTCTACCGCTTGCTCTGCGTTTTTCGTATCCGTTTGAATTGTTGCCGTCAGGCTGCCAATTTTTTGCGCCGATTCTTTCGATTGCTCAGCAAGTTTCCGAACCTCATCGGCAACCACTGCAAACCCTTTTCCTTGCTCTCCGGCCCTTGCCGCTTCGATCGCCGCATTTAGGGCCAGTAGATTGGTCTGCTCGGTAATTTCAGTGATTACTTTTGTTATGCCTTCAATTTCAACGGTCTGTCTGCTGAGCTGCTGAATCAGCTCGCTTGTCCGAAAGGAAGAATGATAGATGATGTTCATTTGTTCCTTCGCTCGTGTGACGGAGCTTTCACTATCGCCTGCAAGAGTTTCCGTATCATTGGCGCTCGAATTCAGTGTCTGGGCGGATTCAGCTATTCGCTGGACGCCAGATGCCGTTTCATCCATTGCTCTTGCGCTTTCCTTAGCGCCGGCAGCAGCAGCTTGGGAGCCGGCTGTAATCATATCCATATTACGAGTAATTCCTTGGGAAGCCCTTGAGACTTCCTGTGTACTGGCTGACAATTCTTTTGCAGAGGAGGTCAGATGAAGGGCATTGTCGTTGATATCGCCGATCAGCCCCCGTAAATTTCTTTTCATCGTATTGAATGCAGAGGCGAGTACCCCAATCTCGTCTTTTGATTGGATGAGAATGTCCTCGTTTGTCAAATCACCATCTGCAATATTGGCAGCTGCATCTGCTACCTTCTTAAGCGGTCTTTTTACAGATCGAACGATGAAAAAGGCTACTAAGATGGCCAATACGGTATTAGTAATTGTTGAGAAAATGACGGAACGTTTTGCCATGTCGGTTGTATCGTCGATAGCTTTTTGGTCTGTTTTCATATGGTTTGATTGAAATTCAATCATTTTCGCAGCAGCATTTTGGATGGCCATGTTCGCTTCGCGGGCCTGTCCGTTCATGACTCTTTCTGCGGAGCGAATGTCATTATCCGCTACAGAGCGGATAATGGTATCTGCGCTTTCATCGAATTTTTTGCTGTTGACCGTTATTTCGCTAAGCAAGTCTCTCATTTCACTTGCCTGAACGTAGGTTGACAACTCTGCAACCGCGTCTTTTAAAAGTTGCTGGTGTTCGACGAGATTATCCAAAGACCTCTGGTTCTTCTCCAAAATATGAGCCCTTATATACAGGCCCTGCATCGCCATTTCCTTTTGGATTGACTCCGCAAGCTCTGACTGTTTGATCCGGAAATCAATCATCGTCTGGTATTGTTTTGTGACGGTGTTTAATTGATACAGACTGAAGGCTGAGAACAAAAATAAAATTACTAATACAAATGCAAAACCGCCGTAAATCCTCTTGCTGATGGTCATAACTGCTTCCTCCCGACCTAAATTGAATGCTGCTCCTGAGGCAATAGTGCCAGCCCTGCCAAATTCGCTTCTGTACTTTTTATATCGGAACCAGATTCACAGTTTGTAATAAAAATTTAGAGAAAAAATGGCAAAAAAAGGTCTGAGGAAGGGGCGAGAGGAAGCTGTTAGAACAAGGTACAGCTTCATCGTGCGAACAAAAGAACAATCCATTTTCAGCAAAGATAGTATTAAATCGTCATCGAAAAGGTGAGATAAAGAAAAGGCACGCCGGGGCGTGTCTTTCTTTTTCTATTTCAGTGTTCAGTATTTGAACCTCATAATAAGTTCCTGCAGCTGCTCGGCCATCAAGGAGAGGGTTTTGGCAGACGCGGTGATTTCCTCCATCGATGCAAGCTGTTCTTCGGTTGAAGCTGCGACTTCTTCCGAGGATGCTGCATTGCCTTTGGCGATGGCCGACAGGTCATTGGCCGTTTCGTTCACTTCCCGGGCAGCAGAAAGAACGCTCTGGGCAGTCTCTGAAATTTCTTCCATCCTCGGTGTGATTTCCTGTGTGCTCGCCAGGATCTGTCCGAATTTCTCGATCGCCTCCTGGGAAACGTTGACGCCTTCCTGGACATCTTCCGTCACGCGCGCCATGACATGAACCGAGGTTTCCGTATCTTGTTGGATGCCTTGGATGATCGCCGAAATCTCCTTAGCGGAAAGTTGGGATTGCTCAGCCAGTTTTCTCACTTCTTCTGCCACGACCGCGAAGCCTTTGCCTTGCTCGCCTGCACGTGCCGCTTCGATGGCAGCATTCAGTGAGAGCAGGTTCGTCTGCTCAGCAATATCGGTAATTGCGCTTAATATCGTATTCACTTGTTTGGAACGTTCATAGAGCGACTGAATCATTTCATTCGACTCCGCAACAGATGAATGGATGGAATTCATCTGGTTCACGGTATTGGTAACCGCATCCCCGCCGATTTCAGCTTGTGCTCTTGTATGAAGGGCAAGCTTGGCCACTTTTGACGAGCTTTCGGCGATACGGGAAATTCCGTCTGTCACAGTTTCTACTGAGCGGACATTTTTCTCAATTCTGTTCATCTGTTGATCGGCGCTTGAAGCAACATCTTGCACTGCCTCTGCGACATGCTCTGTAGCGCTCGTTGTCTGTTCGGCGCTTGCCGTCAACTCCTCGGCAGAAGCAGCAACTTGCTCTGTATTTTGTTCAATATTTTGAACAAGTGCTCTCAGGCTCTCCTGCATCGTGTTGAATGCTTCACCAAGGTGGCCTATCTCGTCGTTCGTGCGAATTTCAATTTTTTGTGTCAGGTCTCCCTTGCTTACTGTGATCGCCTTGTCCCTCATTTCTTTGATTGGCCTGATGATGGATCTGATGATTAACAGGCTCGCAGCGAGACCGAGCAAAATTGAAATGACAATGACAATGACAGTAGTACGCAAAATCGGACTTGCTTTTTCGTGGATCGTTGATTCATAAAGGGTTCCGCCAATTTTCCAGCCCGTTAATTTATTGGTCATAAAGGTCATTACTTTCTTATCGCCGCTGAGGGTGTAATCGAAAGTCCCGCTTTCTTTATCATACATTTTATTGTAAAAGTCCTCAGTAGCTGCAGTACCTGCTTTAATAGATGGATGGGAAATATACTTCTGATCGCTATCGAGCAGGATGGCATACCCTTTATCCCCGATTTTCACTTGCTGTACGAGCGTGTTTAGGTAATCAAGAGTGATGTCGACAGCGATGACTCCGGATTGATCCTTTGTTGTTTTGGCAACTGTCACTACCATGGCATCTGCAGTTGCGTCAGGGTAGGGCTTGGAAATCGTGATTTCTCCGGCATGATTCATTGCGTCCTTATACCAATCCCTTTCAAGAGGGTTGTAAGTAGTCGTATCATTGATGACCGGCTCTTGAATGTAGAGAGCTTCTTTCGTTCCTACATAGATGCTTAGCGCTTCCGGATGGAGCTTCGCGTACTGCGCCAATTTCTGGCGGAGGGCAGGGCTCTTTTCCCCGTCATACAGGGAAGAGGTGATGTCTGCGCTCAGCGTTTCAACATCTTTTATTTTCGCTTGGATGGTATTGTCAATCGTCGTGTTCAGCAGTTTTACATTTTCGCCGGCACCAGAGACAATTTCATTTTTTACTGCATCGGCGGCAGTTTCGTAGGAAAGATACCCGACTATCGATGTGGGAATTAGCAAAAGCAGTGAAAATGCAGTAATCAGTTTGGTTTTAATGTGGCTTAATCTTTGTAACAATGTCATTCGCTCCCTTTGCTATGTGAATAAGATAAGGATAAAAAATTATAAATCCTTACATTTTCTTATCGGCGCCTTAGTGTGGGAAGTGAATAGAAAAAAGAAGCAAAAACTACAAAAAACGACAAAAATTTCAAGGGTAACAGGTGAATAGGCTTTGGTAGCATCCCGCCTAATAGCTCGGTGTCATGAATATAAGTGCAAATGCGACTTGGATTGCTTCTGAATCCTTTATACCGGAAATGAGAAAAGAGAGCGCAAAGCGCTCTCCTTAAAATCTCGCTAGTTATTGAATTGTATCCAGCAGTGCAAAAGCTTCTTTGTTTGATGCAGCTGCGATAAGCTGCTCTCTGAACTCCTCATCCATCAACTTTCTTGACAGCATTTGCAGGATCTTCAGATGGGCATCCCCTGCGGCTTCCTCAGGGACGGCAAGCATAAAGATCAGCTTGGCATCTTCGCCGTCAAGGCTCTGCCAGTCGACACCGTTCCGCTGTATGCCAAATGCAACAGCAGGGCGTTTTACGGCAGCTGACTTCCCGTGTGGAATGGCAATGCCCATCCCGAGACCTGTCGTACTTTCAGCTTCTCGGTTAAGGATCGCTTGCTTATACTCAGTACTTGATAATAAGAGGCCGGATTGATCAAACTTGGCGACAAGTTCATCAATGACCTCATCGCGGGTATTTCCTTTGAGGTCAATATCGACCAATTCCAAGTTGGTAATATCCGTCAGTTTCTGAATGTCTGCAGTCTCGGTTTCTTCTTGTGCTGCTGGCTCGGTCTCAGCTGCTGGAGCAGTCTCCATAGGGGAAGCTTGCGCTGGCGCACCTTCTGTGGCGAGGACCGGCCCTTCATTAACCGTTTTTTTCAAAGCTGTAACCATGAGCACTGTAACTGCCACACCGACAATAACAGCGACAAAGAACATGAGCACATTGTCGACAGCTCCAAGTACAGCTACAATTGGACCGCCGTGAGCGACTCTGTCGCCGACATTGCCGAGCATGGCAACGACAGACCCAGCCATGGAGCCTACAACAATGCTTGGGATTACGCGAAGCGGATCCTGTGCGGCAAACGGGATCGCACCCTCTGTAATGCCGAATAGTCCCATAGTGAAGGATGCTTTTCCAGCTTCCCGTTCAGTTGGGCTGAACTTCTTCTTGCTTAAGAAGGTTGCCAATCCGAGACCGATTGGCGGGATACAGATCGCCGCTGCAATCGGGCCCATGATTTCATAGTTGCCTTCCCCAATCATCGCTGAGCCGAATAGGAACGCCACTTTGTTGAATGGTCCACCCATGTCGACAGCGATCATGGCGCCAAGAATCAGCGCCAGGACAATCGAGCTTCCGCCCTGCATACCTGCCAGCCATCCGCTCAGCGCTTCAAATACGGAGGCGACCGGAGCACCGATCACATAGATGAACAAGATGCCGACGATGACAGTTGAGAGAATCGGAATAAAAATAATTGGCATGACAGGCTGTACGGCCTTGGGAACTTTGATTTTTTTGATGGCGAGCGCAACATACCCCGCCAGGAAACCTGCGATGATTCCGCCGATGAAGCCGGCGCCCGCATCACTTCCATAAAAACTGCCGTTGGCCGCGATATATCCGCCGATCATCCCTGGAACAAGGCCGGGGCGGTCAGCGATGCTGACGGCAATAAATCCGGCCAATATTGGAACCATGAACATGAATGCTGTTGCCCCGAGGCTTTCGATCTGTTTCCAAATCGAACCTTCAGGAATGACAATTCCACCAGGGGTCTGCTCGCCGCCCAAGGTAAGCGCCAAAGCGATCAGCAGTCCGCCCACAACAATAAAAGGCACCATATAGGATACACCGCTCATCAAGTGACGGTATATCGGATTTTCCTTCTTTTTACCGCCGGATGATTTGCTTGCGGAAGCAAGTTCTGGTTTGTAAACAGGAGCATCGCCTTTGATAATTCGGTTGATCAGTTCCTCTGGTTTTCGAATTCCATCCTGAACACCGGTGACGATTACCTTCTTACCGGCAAATCGATCTTTTGGCACCTCTTTATCCGCTGCGATGATAATGCCGTCCGCTTCTGCGATATCCTGTTCGGTCAGCCCATTCTCCACGCCGATAGAGCCTTGTGTCTCCACTTTTATATCTATACCTAAAGCTTCGCCCGCTTTTTGCAAGTTTTCGGCAGCCATATATGTATGGGCGATGCCGACAGGGCAAGCTGTAACGGCTAAAACTTTCTTCATGTTCTTTCCTCCATAACTGCATTGATTTCGTATCTTTATCATAGCGCTTTATTCCTAGTTGGATTTCCCTTTTTCTTACCGGAAGTTGCGGTAAAAACGCTTTATTGAATACAAAAAGAGACAAATCCGGAATTGGAATTGTCCCTATGTTTCATTTCAAATTGCCAAGCATTTGCAGAAAAGATCGATAGTCAGCTGATTTGCTAAGGTTTTCGACTTTCTGCGGCGACTCACTCAACGCGGAAATCTGGCCAATAATGCCGCGGATCTCTTTTTGATGGTCCGGTGAAATAGCTAACAGAAAAACGGCGGAAACTTGTTCAGTGCCCCAATCCATCGGCTTCGGGAGCAGGGCAACTGCGATTGCTGAAGTGTGGACGAATCCGGGATCGCCGTGAGGGATCGCAACGCCGCCGCCAATGGCAGTTGCGGATTTTCTCTCCCTTTGTACACTGCTGTGGATGAATTTTATATCCACATAGCCTTTGTTGAATAGTGCTCTTGCCAGCATTTCGACAATCTCATACCGGTGCTCCTTTTCAGGGTGGAAGAAAACGAGGGCTTCGGAAAGGAATTGCGAAATAACATTTTTTACTGCCGTACTTTGTTCCCGGCGTTCCTGCTCTTTGATAAACTGGGTCAACTTCATCTTGTCATCCGGACCGAAAAGGGGAGAAATCACGATATGGTTGATTGGCGCTTTAGGCAGCGAAATCGTGGAAATGATGAAATCCACTTCGTGAAGCTGCAAATATTCATCCATTTCCCTCTGGCCGATGCATGCCAAAATGTCGATCTCTTGATAACGTTGCTCGATTTTTGCTTCCAAGAGATGGGACATCCCGATTCCCATATGGCAAACGATAATCGCTTTCTTACGCGTTTCTGTTTTGTTATGCATCCGCTCAACTGCAGCCTGGAAATGGAGCACGATGTATGCAGCCTCGTCTTCTGGAATATCCATACTAAACGTGTTCTTGATTTCAGCAAGTGTCAGTATGACCATGTTGAAAATATACGGGTACATTTTTTTGATGGTCCCAAGAAGCGGGTTTGTGATCGGGAAGCCGAAGCGGATCCGATTGATAACTGCATGCATATGGACATTCAGTCCGTGCTGCAATATCGGATCATCCGCAAAGGGAGTGAACGTAAGCCTCGCCATTTTTTCTATGATTGCTTCGACAAGCTGGAGGACCTCCTCATTTAAGTGGATACCAGCCCCTGTCTCTTCATCCAGCCGCTTGCTTCCCAAGAGAAGCCATGTAAAATACACCTTTTCTTCCTCGGGTAGAGATAGCCGGAAAGCCTCCTCTATTCGGTTGAAAAGCCAGTTGGCGTACTGGTATTCCTTTTGAGCGAGTGCACGCTCCTTTTCCTGGGGCTCAACAAAAACGTGAGCTCCTTGGCGTGAGCGTTTGATGATGATAAGCGTGTGAACCTGGAGGCTCTCTAACGCTGCGTCGGTAAAAGGAAGACTGAATCGTTTAGACAGCTCAAGCAGTGCTTTGCGAACAGTCGATATTTCATATGGAAGGAACAAATCCAAAACATAGCTTTTCTGTGTAGTAAGGATTGGAAGAATGCCGGATAAATGGGCGAGTGCATGGCGTTTTTTCAATTCGGTACCTTGGATTACATTGCCCACCCCTTGTTTGGAAACGAGCTGAAGGTCGTACCGTGCCAGCCAGACTGCAATTGCATCCATATCCAGTTTGATTGCCGATTTGGAAACATAATAGCGTTTGGCGAGCTCTTGCAGTGTGAGCGCTTTGTTCGACGTTAGCATTATGTAGGCGATTTCCATCAGACGCTCTTCGGCCGTTTTATGTTCGTTTGTGAGCAGCTGCTTCAATATCTTTGTGCGGTCGTCTTCCGTGCACTCGATAGAAATCCCGATCCCCGGCCTGCGCTGCAGCAAAACAGCTGGAAAGCCTTCCAGATATGTCTCGATTCTGTCCAAATCATTCCGGACAGTTTTTTCGCCGCATCCGAGCTGATGGGCCACGTCTTTTACCTGCAGCACCCCGGATTCATGGATGAGCAAGAGCCTTAATAAATCTTTTTGTCGTTGGTTAAGCATTCCTGTGCACCTACTCTGGGTCTAATATAAAAAGTGTAACGATTCCGGATGGGAGAAGCAAATGCAATACCCATTCAACCGTCGGCCATACCCACCCTGCCGTATTTTTGTTATAATGAAGGATAGTGACTTAATGGAACGAGCGCAGGGGAAATGCGCCGTATGAGGAGATACGTAAGGAAAAAATTATAACTGCAGCATATTTACGATCCGCGTCGATCTATATGCTGCTTTCTTATTTAGTAAACGCCGCAGTCTCTTCAGTATGCATGATGGCATAAAGCCGCGAAGGACAGACCAGGGGAGGTGAATGATGATGAAGTGCCGCTTGGATTTGACACATCGAGTACGGGGTGAGCTGGCAAAGTGGGCTGCAGACGAGGGGCAGTTTTTTTCGTTGCAGAATCATTTTGATGTACATATCGAGAGATTGCCAGAGAAGGATGAGACAATGGCGTTCTCTTTTTTCTTTGACAATGAGACAAATGGTCCGCTGTCCCGCTTGCTTGACGGCCGCGTGGCAGTGATGGATTGCCTCTATAAAAATGACGGTTTTCTCGCTATCAATTTCAGGGTGAAGGGCCGGAGGGAACCTGTCCGGACGAACCGCCGCCACTCCGCTCGGCTCTCCTTTATGATTGGCGGACATGTGCCGATGCCGCTGCCCTTGTACAACAGCCTGCGCCGGCTCCCGGTAGCGAAGGAACGATCGGAATATGTTGAGAAGCGGATTGCAAGCTGGGAAGGGTATTTGCGAATTGAAGAGAAGAACGCCGATGTGGAGGACATCCATGCCAAATTCTCTCATGGCGTGATCAACGAAAACTTCACCCGCCTTTCTCTTGTATGCAGCGGACTGAATGGAAAGCAACTGGCAGCGGTCACCGGTTTCAGCGCCAAGCTGAAAGGACAGAAGGAGGATCTCGGAACCGTAGTCGATGTTGACCGTTCTCGGATGGCAGTAAAAATTGAACTGAGCCGGAAAAACCAGGGACTTGCAAGGAAGGGAACGCTTTTACCTGAGCATGCGGGGGAAGTGGTTTTCAGCAATTTTGCCCAGCTGAGCCAGGTGCGCCGGCTGCGAAAAGGTTTCAAGGATTTGCAGTACGGTATGGCGGCGAATCCGAATCTCGAGAAGATCTTATTTGAAGAGCGGCCAGTCGTACAGGTCACGAACGAGCGCTTGGAGCTGGACTTTCACCATAACCTGAATGAGTTTCAACGGGAAGCGGTGACTGGGGCGATGTCATCCAAAGATTTATACGTGATCCAGGGACCGCCCGGGACGGGGAAAACGACAGTCATTTCCGAACTTTGCCATCAGCTTGTGAAAGCGGGGATGCGGACGCTCGTTGCTTCCCAGTCGAACCTGGCCGTCGACAATGCGCTCGGCCGGCTTTTATCCGATCCCGGCATCCGGATTCTGCGCTATGGCCGTACAGAAAGCATCGAGGAAGAGGGGAAACGGTTCATCGAGGAAAATGTGGCCCTTCATTGGAAAGAAGAAACACTCGCGATGCTGAAGGAACAGGATGGCCAACAATCAGCACTAGAATCAAAACTTGTCGCTGAGCTGGATAGGATCGAAAAAGAGAAAAAGGCCCTTCAGCTCGAGTTGCCGGCCCTTGAGGAAAAAATAGAACTAAAAAAGACGGCGGAAGCGGAAGTCAAGGAACGGTCAGAGAAACTGAAGGAGCTCCGCAGTGTTGATAATGAAAAGGCTGAGCTGATGGAGGAAGCGGAAAAGGAGCTTGCAACTGCAAAGGAGGAGGCATTCCGCGCTGCAACGGATATGGAGGCGTTGACCGCTCTGCTTGAACGGGAAGCGATCACCCAGTCTGTTGAGGAGGAGATGCAACTGCTCTCCGAAAGAGTGGCCGCATGCCGGAAAACACTCCTTTATTTTCAGGCAAAGGATGCAGTTGAAGCGGCTGATGGCATATACGCAAGGTTGGCCAGGGAAGCGGAAGATCTTCGGAAAACGACGGGAGCGCATCTCGGTTTTCTTGAAGAAATGAAGGGGGTCCGCAAGCTCGAGGCATTCCAACAGTTGTTGGATTCACTCGGAGTGAAGCCAAGCTTGCAGGTGGGCCTGGAAATCAATGCGCTTCGCAGACGGATCAGCGATATCCAGACTGAAATCTATTCGCAGGAATATCTGGACTGGGAAGGGATTGATACCCGGCTTACGAAGGCAACCGAGATGCTGAAAAAGCTGCTGGGATCTTGCGGCTATCCTGTGGATACGATCCAGTTAAGACGGGACAGCCGCTACCCGACACCGGAAGAGATGACGAACATGATCGATAAAATTGGTCGATTCATCGTCTCCCCCGGCACAAAGTCCGTACTTGCCCTGCCTGACCGGGACGAAAGAAAAACGAAACTCTTGTCGCGGATTGCGGAGAACGTCGCTTTTCTGCTCGGGAAAAAGGAAGAAGTCGGGCAGCGGCTGGAGAGCATCAAGGTCAGCTCACGCAGGCAAGCGGCCGAGAAGTTTTCATTGATAAAAGCTAATACAGCCAAAGAAGTGGCGGACAAACTGCCGGGTTTTGCAGAAGAAGAGAAGAGGCTGCGCGAAGAGATGGCTGAGAGCAGAGGGCAGCTCGATCAATTGAAGGCCGAATTGGCAAGCCTGGCCGAGACCGCTGACGTTCGAGCCGACCGGGATGCGATTGATCAGGAAATCGCCGATGGAGAGAGGATGCTTTCCCTTTTTGAAAGGAGAAAGGTTGTTGTAGCCGAATCGGAAACAGCACTTTCGGAGCGGAAACTGCTGGCTGAGAAGGCGGAAGAGCGGATCACCCGTTGGCAAGCCGTTTTGGAAAAGGAGCGGGCAGAACGCGAAACATGTAAAAAAGGCATAGAAGATCATGAAGCTCGGATTGCCATGCTTTCATCATTATTGGAAGAAAAACCGGAATTCGTATACAAGGAGAAGCTGACAACGATCGCCCATTTGGCGGAAAAAGCGAAAAGTGTGAAGAAGGAGCAGGCACGGATTCCGGTTATTAAATCTCTGCAAAATCAATGGCTCGGACTGCTCGAAGAAGCGAGCGAGTATGATTTGGATGAAATCCGCAAGCTGTATGTAAAGTATGCGAACGTAATCGGTACTACCTGTGTAGCATCAGCAAGGCGTGAATTCATGGAGGATTATCCGGTGTTCGACGTGGTGATCATTGACGAGGTATCAAAAGCAACGCCGCCGGAGCTTCTTTTGCCGATGTTGAAGGGAAAGAAGATTATCCTGGTTGGTGACCACCATCAGTTGCCGCCGCTTGTCGGCAGGGAAACGATGGAGGAATTCGTCGAAGAAATAGAAGATGAGCATGAAAAAAACGAGCTGCGCAAGCTTTTGAAGGAATCGCTGTTTGAACGGCTGTTCCGCACTTTGCCGAAAGGAAACAAGACGATGCTCGGGATCCAATACCGAATGCATGAGGAGATCATGGAGACGATCGCCCCGTTTTACGAAGAAGGGGACTACAGCTTGAAATGCGGTCTAGAAAATTCGGATGATATTCGCGATCATAAGCTTGAAACCCGATTCTTTGACAGGAAGGACCATATTGTCTGGCTTGACGTTCCCAATAAGCCGCCGTTCTTTGAAGCGAAGGTAAAAGGCGGGACAAGTCTATACAATGAGGCCGAGCTCGGAGGAATTGAGGAGCTGCTCGCCGCTTTGGACAAGTCAGTAGAAGAGGCGAAAAACGAAGGGGAAATTGGCTTGGAAGAAAAGAAAAGTGTCGGGATCATCAGCTTTTACGGAGAACAGGTGAAGCGGATTGACCGGCTGATCGAACAGAACGTAAAACCGAGACATTTGCATTGCCGCACCGGCTCCGTCGACAAGTTCCAAGGGATGGAGATGGACGTGATCGTCCTGAGCTTCGTCCGGAACCACGACCAGCCGAGCGGCACGATTGGCTTTGCCGAGGATTACCGGCGTCTGAACGTCGCCCTGTCCCGCGCTCGGGAACTTCTTGTCATTATCGGCAGCTCCGACATGTTTACCAAGCGGCCGAAAAATCCTGCCGCTAAAACGATGTACACACGGCTTTATCAACACGTCAAAAACAAACAGGCAATCAAGAATTTGTCCACCGTTGCGGCAACGCATTAAAGTACTGGGATAGATTCAAAAGGGGGTGGACGTTGATGCAAGAGCAACTGAAGGCAGAGCTGTTAAAGGATCCTGGCGTACAGCTGCTAAAATCGGAACAATGGGTGCTGCCGGTTTATGAAGTGGAAATCGAATTTGAGACGGTGAAGCGATCAAAGATGGATGTGCTGATGAAGATGCTGCTGCTTTCATTCCAGCAGTTGGAACTATCAGCAGCCGAGGATGTCAGTGATATTTTGATGGTCGAGCCTTTGTTTGTCGAGGACCTGATTCAGAAGATGATGCTCACGGGCATGATCGAAAGGAAAAAGGATGTTTTTTTGATCACGGACAAAGGTGAGAGCCTGCTCGAGAACGGTATTTTCGTCCATCCGCCTGAGCAGGAAAAGGAGACTGCTTATTACAGTCCGGCACATCATCGTTTTTTTTCGAGTGAAGGCGGAGAAAGCACTGAAACGGGCAGCAGCTCTGAAAAGTACCGACACCTTTCTGCAGAGAAGGTCGATGTGTCCATGCTTGATGAATCGATTGTGAAGGAGTTTTTGAGCAGCACGCTTTTGCCAGAAGAGGACGGCGAGGAAGGATCCCTGCAAGTGGAGGTCGAGAGAATAGCCGGGGTGGCAGAAGTGCAAGAGATCAACATCCCCTGCTATGAATTTCAGCTTCATCATACCGGGAACGAACGGAAATATGTCAGGGTCTGGAATACGCTGATAAACCAGTGGGATGAAACATTGGAAAAACAGATTTTTGACAAGCAAGTTTTATAAAAATACCTGAATAGGGAGAGAGTTTTTCTTATGAGCAATGTAACGACTTTATCTGTGAGCGGAAGTTTGGAATCCAAGTTAAAAAATATTGTCCAAGTGCGCGATTTGCCGCCATTTATCGTAGATGAACCTGAGCGGCTCGGCGGTTCCAATGCAGGGGCGAATCCGCTGGAATACTTCCTTGGCGCCTTGTCCGCATGTACTTCAATCATGATCGCCTATGTCGCCAAGGAGCAAGACTTCAGCTATAGAGGCATCGACTATGAAACGGATGGCACTCTCGATCCGCGCGGCTTCAAAGGAGTAGAAGGGGTTCAGACCTATTTTCAAGCCGTGACGGTTGAAGTGATTCTGGATACGGATGAAGAGGACGAGGCAATCCGGAGGCTCAAGGAAACGGTCGAAAAGCGTTGCCCTTTGTGGAATTTGCTGAAAGACGCTGGTGTCACCTTAAAAGGCGAATGGAAGAAAAAGTAATAAAAACTGCACCCCATCTCGCTCAAGATGGGGCGCAGCATAAAAAGAGATTATGAATTCCCCCTGTCGTCCCCGAGTCTGTCGATACAATCATCCACCGGTCTACGATATCCCAGTATGCGAGAAGGGAAAAACTTCGGAGGTATCCGATTCTTTGATTGTCTCGGCGGAAATTTTCAACATCCCTCAACTGGTTTATCCCTACCTGTTCTGCGTCAAGGCAATAATATTTATCTTGGGGTCGGGGCTGAGCCCAGCGAACGCTTTTGCCCCAGCAACCGGGTAGTCCCCGCATGTCTGGGCCACGTCCTCGTCGCTAACAAATTAAAGAGTCAGATTGCCGCTTGTATCTTCTGCCTGATCCCTTCGAACTTGATTGCTTCCGCTATTGGCGATCACTTCCCCCCGGATTCGCTGCCCAATCCTAATTCCAATATAACAGCAATCGAATAGATGAATGATTATAGCTTCGAAAGAAATGAACTTTCCAACTCTATCTCATGATGGGGAATCACGTGAACAAGTTTTTAGCTACCCCATTAGATTTAGGTCAAAAGACCTGAAATGATAAAAACATTGTTGAAATAGGAAGAAATATAGCGGATAACCTTGTCTTTTGATTGACTTTATAGTAAAAAGGATATAGACATTTTTCATATTTAGTAAAAGGCAAACTGTCTGAAAAGGCAGGACGCAAAGCTATGGGTCTAAGGTGTGATGAAGAGAGTCGCGCTATGATTGCCAGGTTGCCAAACACTACTGAATGATTGGCTGATTCTGTATTTTTTGCGGAGAAGCCTTTTTTTAATTTCATTGAAAGGGGAGTGGAGATGGGTGGCTGTTTCACTTGCAGACAGGAATAAAGTTGTCGGGCATTTGCTCAATGGTACGTATACATCCTTAAAAGCAATCTTGCCGATTAAACAGGAAATGAAGCAACCGGATTTATTAGGGAATTCCCTGCAACTTCAATTCGGAGTGCTGATCGGCATCATTGGAGATGTGAAAGGTAAGTTGATAATCTCTGGCGGCACGGACGTATTCAAATCAGTCGCAGAAGCGATGTTCGGAATGCCGGTGGAAGGAGAGATGCTCGTCTCATTCAGCGGTGAGCTTGGCAATATGATTGCCGGTTCCCTTTCTACAATCATCGCCACGGACGGAATTTCAACGGACATTACATCTCCGACAATTTTTGAAGGAGATACGAAGCTGTCAGGCTACGAAAAAGCAATACGGCTAGGTGTTGTGCTGGAGAATTGCGGAGATTTGGATATCTATTTATTAATCGATTAACGATGTTGCCCTGCAGAGAATACTCTGCAGGGTTTTATTTTTGGAAAAATAAATAAAGATTGCATAGAGACGATATTGGAGATAATATGGATACAAACGGTTGCAAACGTATGTTCGGTTCATATGTAACAGTTCAAAAGTTGGATTATTTGCATGAATGCTGAGTGGGAAGGTACTTCTGAATCATGGAAAATTTTATGCGGATTCGTTAGAGTGGAAATGAAAAGGTTTTCAAGGAGGGAGGGAGTGAAAACGGATTTTAGCAAGAAGGGCTTCTCTGGGGAATCGATACCAACTTGCCAGTCTGCAATGCAAATGGGTTTAGATTCAAAAAAATTAACATTATGAGATGGGGGAAGATCATTGGTGATTTTGCGAAAATACTTATTAGTTCCAATTATCATTGCAGCACTTGTTCTCTCTGCGGGTGCAGTAGGCGGAGGGAAAGTTGTACAAGCTGCCGAAAATCAGGATGTAAGCGACCTGGTTATTTTGCAGAACCTTCCCGAATCTACAGCCAAGCTTGAAGGCGAAAAGTTGCAGCTTCGTGGGGTTCATGTATATGGGGAGGGGCATTTCATGGGTGCCTCGAAAAACCTCACTTGGACATCAACAAATGAAAATGTCGCTAAAGTGGATCAAAGCGGCGTCGTAACCGTAACCGGAAAACCAGGAAAAACCTTCATCGAAGTGTCGGATGGAAAGTATTCAGATCGGATCGCCATCCAAGCGAAGCCCGACCCGGCAGCACGGGAAGGGAAAGGCAAGCCTCCTGTTACAGCTGAAATTGATAAAAGCAAAGGCAGCCGCTACAATCTTGTCGATCGTGCTATCGGAAGCATGACACTAGAAGAAAAAATCGGCCAAATGCTGATGCCTGATTTCCGTACATGGAAAGGCAAGAATGTAACAGAAATCAATAGTGAGATTGAACAGCTTGTAAAGAAATATCACCTGGGCGGCGTCATTTTGTTCAGGGAAAACGTAGTGACAACGGAACAAACGACAAAGCTTGTTGCCGAATACCAAGAGGCTGCGGAAAAATACGGACTGCTCATAACAATTGACCAGGAAGGCGGAATCGTGACAAGGCTCCAATCGGGCACTGACTTTCCGGGGAACATGGCTCTTGGCGCCACACGTTCTGAGGAATTGTCCCGCCAAGTCGGCAAAGCAATTGGTGAGGAGCTGCATTCGCTCGGCATCAACATGAACTTCGCCCCGTCTTTCGACATAAACAACAATCCGGATAACCCTGTTATTGGTGTTCGCTCATTCAGCGAGGATCCGGCGTTGACAGCAAAGCTCGGTGTTGCCTACACGCTGGGACTGCAAGGGACGGGAACATCTGGAGCGGCAAAGCATTTTCCAGGACATGGGGACACTGCTGTCGATTCGCACCTTGGATTGCCTGAAGTGCCGTATGACAAGGAAAGGCTGAAGGAAGTTGAACTTTATCCGTTCCAAAAGGCTATGGAAGCAGGCATCGATGCGATAATGACGGCTCATGTCACATTCCCGAAAATAGACGATACAAAAGCGATTTCGAAAAAGGACGGGACAGAGATCAATATCCCGGCAACTTTATCGCATAAAGTGTTGACAGAATTGATTAGGGAAGAAATGGGCTATGAAGGTCTAATCACTACAGATGCACTTAACATGCAGGCGATTGCCGACCATTTCGGACCCGTTGATGCAGTCATCCGTGCTGTGAAGGCCGGAACAGATATTGTCTTGATGCCGGTCGGGTTGGAAAGCGTGGGAGATGGCCTTATCGAGGCGGTCAGAACAGGAGAAATCTCTGAAAAAAGAGTTGAAGCATCTGTAAAGAGAATCCTTTCGTTGAAAATCAAACGAGGAATATTGAAGGAAGAGGATCCGCAGCCGATTGAGGGCAAAGTAGCTAATGCATTGAAAATAGTCGGATCGGATGCTCACAAAAAAATTGAACGTGAAGCCGCTGAAAAATCGGTCACTCTTCTTAAAAACAGCAACAGCGCATTGCCTTTAAAACCGGCTTCGTCCGATAAAATTGTCGTTGTTGGCAACACGTATATTGATGATTTGTATAACGCTATAAAAAGTCACCATGAGAATACGGTGCTGATCAAGACAGATAAGCCGCTTACAGAAGCACAGATGGAAGAGGCAAAGGGAGCGAAGGCTGTTATCGCTGGAACAACAACTTCCAATGTTGCGGGAAGAGATCCGGCAAATCCACAGATGGCAATGGTAAGTGGACTGGAGAAGGCAATCGATGTACCGGTCATTGCAGTCGGCATCCGCAATCCGTATGACATCATGGCTTATCCGGATGTTGATGCGTATCTCGCCCAATATAGCTTCCGTCCTGCGAGCTTCAGGGCAACGGCTTCCATCCTATTCGGAGAGACAGCACCATCAGGCAAGCTTCCGGTCACAATCCCGAATCCTGCGGGCGGAGACCTGTACAAATTTGGCCACGGGCTGACCTATTGAATGGGGGAGAGAATTGAATGAAGATGAAAAAGTGGCTGATTACGATTGTTACCGCAATCTTGGTCATGTCGTCGCTTTCTGCAGTATTTGCAGAAAGCGGCAACCAGGGCAACCGAGGAAATCAGAATAACCAAGGCAATAACGGCAACGGCAAAGGTCAGAATTCCGGAAAAGGGAACAAGTTTTCTTTGGGAGTAGAAGTACTGCTCGATGGGCAGAAAGATCTTATTAAAGGAAAACGTGTCGGACTGATTACAAATCCGACAGGCGTGGACCAAAACTTGAACAGCATCGTTGACCTGCTCCACAACGACCCGGACGTGCAGCTGACCGCTCTTTACGGACCGGAACATGGGGTGCGCGGTGATGCACAGGCGGGACAGTATGTAGAGTACTATATTGATGAAGTAACGGGCCTTCCGGTTTACAGCCTGTACGGGAAAACACGAAAACCTACACAAGAAATGCTGGAAAATGTGGACGTCCTCGTTTTTGATATTCAGGATGTCGGATCCCGCTTCTATACTTATATTTATACGATGGCACTTGCAATGGAAGCAGCGAAGGAAAAAGGCATTCCTTTCATCGTCCTGGACAGGCCGAACCCGCTTGGCGGAACAAAGGTCGAAGGGCCGGTACTTGATCCTCAATTCGCTTCATTCGTTGGACAGTATGCAATCCCGCTGCGCCATGGCATGACGGTTGGGGAATTGGCTAAATTGTTCAACACCGAATTTAAAATCGGAGCGGATTTAAAGGTAGTCGAGATGAAGGGATGGAAGCGCAAATCTTATTTTGATGAGATGGATCTTCCGTTCGTCATGCCGTCACCGAACATGCCGACACTTGACACTGCGATCGTTTATCCGGGAGCAGCACTGATCGAAGGCACTAATGTATCGGAAGGCAGGGGCACAACAAAGCCATTTGAATTGATTGGTGCTCCATTTATTAACAGTACGGAACTTGCCAGCAAATTAAATAATTTAAAACTCCCGGGTGTCAGCTTCCGAGCCGCATCATTCACACCGACATTTTCGAAGCATAGCGGTAAGCTTTCCCACGGAATTCAGATCCATATTACAGACAGAGAGGCTTACCAGCCGGTCGAAACAGGTTTGCATATCGTAAAAACGATCCATGATCTCTACCCAGAGCAAGTGACTCTTACATCCTTCTTCGACAACTTGATCGGAAACGGATGGGTCCGTGAAGGGATTGAAAATGGCATGACTGTAAAACAAATGAAATCCCGCTGGGAGCCGGAATTGAAAGATTTCGAGAAAGTGAGAAAGAAATATCTTCTTTATTAATAGGTAGCGGCCGGACTTATGAGAGTCCGGCTTTTTTTCTATGAAGTCGGGAAAGGAACTTCCCGTCCTTCGGCCTTGCCATTTTTAACGTGTAAGTCAAAAGTCTGGAAAAATTGAAACCTCCTATAAATCTCATCCGTATGATAGATAAAGGAGTGTACGAATTATGAACCGAGAAATCCATGAGCGGCAAATGGAATTGACGATGAGACGGAATGAGTGGAAGCGGATCAAGAGGAGACTTGATGCGGGGGAAGCTCTTTTGAAGGACGCGATTTTGGAAAAAGACCGGCTTCAACGTCAACTGACGAAAGAACAGCAGGACGTTATCAATCTGGGCAAGTTCTCATTCGCTAAAAAGCTGAAGGAATTGACCGGCAAATGGGATATCGAAATGGAAAAGGAAATGAGAGAAGTAGCCGAGGTAGAACTTCGCTATCATGAGGCCGAAAAAACAGTGATCGATCTGGAGGCAGAAGTGAAAAGGCTGCGGGAAGACGTGAACCGGAGGGACTTGGAGTTTGTTGAGGAAGAGTGGGAAGAGTTCCTGAAAGAAAAGGAATTATGGATTCGGCAGAATGATACAACCGCGAATCGGACACTGCAAAAAATTGCCGATGACCGGATCCGAATCCGCTCCCTGATGCGAGAAATCGGCGAGGCAGAAGAAGCCGGGATTCGGGCAATCCGAGCACTTGACCGGGCTCTCGATAAGCTTGGAAACGCGGAAGGGCTGTCGATGTGGGATACCTTTCTTGGCGGAGGTCTGATCGTCTCTGCTTTAAAATACTCGGAAATGAACAGCTCCGATGACTATGTCCATCAAGCTGAACGTGCCCTCCGTCATTATGAGACGGAATTGCATGATGTGCAGCAGCTTGCAGCTGAGTCCTTTAAAGTGAACAAGAACGATGTGTTCACATTTACGGATCTCTTTTTCGATAACATATTTTCTGACTGGATGGTCCATTCCCGGATCACCGATGCAAAAGGTCAGCTTCATGAGGTACTGCAAGATGTTCGGCAGACACAGGAAAGACTGCGGCGGAAACGGGATGAAGCTGAAGAAGAATTAAAGGAGCTAGACCGGCAAGAGCAGAATATCATCGTTTCATAAGGGGTTGAAGATATGCTGCTTCACTTTTAATCCTGAATCATCTTTTGAAGAAGAAAGATACGAGAAAAAGGAGATGGATCAGGATGAAATACCAACACACACTAGACGGAATAACAGCAGATATGCTGAAAGGCTTTTTTGACGGCTGGCCGAACCCGCCGTCGCCCGATACGCATCTGGAACTGCTGCGGCGGAGCAGCGCCTATATTCTGGCCGTTGAGGAAGAAACGGGCAGGGTAATCGGGTTTATTACGGCGATCAGCGATGGCGTGCTCTCTGCCTATATCCCGCTTCTGGAAGTTTTGCCGGATTACAAGGATCAGGGAATCGGCAAGGAACTTGTCAGAAGAATGCTTTTGGAACTGGATCATCTTTATATGGTTGATCTTTGCTGTGATGATGATCTTGTCCCTTATTATGAAAAGTTCGGCATGATGAAGACGAACGGGATGCTTGTAAGAAATTATGAGCGGCAGTCCGGTTCAACACGTTCAGAATAAGCCAAAAACTCAATCCGATTTCCGAATGGATCCTCGGTAAAGAAGCGCTCCCGGCCAGCGATAGGTTTGTCTTCGGTTGCCGGGAAACCCGCTTCCCTTAATACGTGCTTCAAGCCTTCCAAATCCTCGACAATAAAACCGGGATGCGCCTTTTTAGCCGGTGTAAAATCAGGCTGAATCCCGATATGAACCTCTTGGGCTCCGCAGCGAAACCAGCAGCCCCCGCGGCCCTTCAGACTAACCGGTTTCTCGATTTCGTCCATGCCCAATACACCCCCATAAAAGCGTCTTGCCTCCTTTTCCGAGCCAGGAAGAGCGGCAAGTTGGATATGGTCAATCCCTATCAATCTACTTTTTTTCTGCATCATTTTTCCCTCCTTACTACTAGTGTAGATTAAGGAAACGAACAACGCCAAGACAGATAGTGAATGGCAGTGATAAGTAATACTGATTGCGCCGCTCGTATCCTAACTTTGCGTTTAATCGCTTGGTATATAGGGAATAGAATACTAGCCATCACATTGCCTTTCCCCAAGGCAGGTTCTTTTAGAAGGATAATGTGAAAACTATCACAAACAATTAATTTTCACAGCGAGAACAGAATTTCAGGAGGGAAGATTGAAAATGAGGATTACGATTGTTGGTTCAGGGCATGGCGGTTCTGCTGCGGCAGCATGCATGTCAAAAGAGGGACATGAAGTAAGCATCCTGAAATTGAGCAGCCGTCCGGATAAACATTTTGAAAAGCTGCGAGAGACCGGGCACATCAAGCTGGAAGGAATCGAGGGCGAAGGTGTCTTCCCGCTGCAGCAAGTGACATGCAATCCAGCGGAAGCGATTCCAAACGCGGATGTCATCCTCGTTTATTATGTATCCAATTATCATGAAGAGTTGGCAAGGGCGCTTGCTCCGCATGTGAACAAAGATCAAATCGTCTATATATGCCCTGGTTATCTGGGCAGTGTGATTTTTATGAATGAGCTGAAGCGGCTTGGGCGGGAGGACGATGCCCCTCTGTTTGTTGAAGGGGAGACTTTGCCATACAGCTGCCGCGTGACGGAGCCGGGAGAAGTGAAGATTTACTCGAAAAACTATGGGCATCCGATTGCGGCCCTGCCGTCTGATCGTGTCGGAGAAGCATGTTCTGTCTTGACTCCGATCATCGGAAATTGCGTAGAGCGGGATAATATTGTCGAGGTAGCGCTTCATAATCCGAATTTAATTATGCATACAGTCGGAATTGCTTTAAATGCGGCGTATATTGAAAATTCCAATGGCAACTTTTCGATGTATACCGAAGGGTTCACGCCGTCCACATGGAAAGTGGCCAATGAACTTGATGACGAAAAGATGGAGGTCCTGGTAAAAATAAATGCACAGCCGCGATCCTATCTTGATGAGTTCATGGTCAGGACGTTTGACGATCCGAGCCGTTATACGAAAGACGAAGCGTTCGATATTTACGCCAACAGTGTGGAAGATTTACGGACGGAATCGGTCGATAACCGCTATATCACGGAAGATGTCCCAATCGGGCTTGGCCTGCTTCACTCTTTCGGCAAACACTTGGGCGTACCAACACCTGTTGCGGATTCAATTATCACGTTATCCGGCATCATGGTCGGAGAGGACTACTTCGCCAAAGCCCGGACGATTGAGAGCCTTGGATTCCTAAATGCCGAGGATTTGCTTCAGACTCTCGGAGCCCAAACACTTATACATGAATAAGAAAAGGCTGACCCGTACAGAGAATTTCTGGCCGGTCAGCCTTTTCTTATTTTACTCTTCATGTTTAAAACACGCCCATAGTTTCCCGTCATGCTCCACGATTTCAAGGCTGTAACCAGTGTTCCCTTGCTGTTGCATGGATTGTTCAAATGCTTGGGCAAGCTCGGCCAAATGAATGCTTTTTCTCAGTTCGACCCAGAATGTGCAATCTCTGCATTCATCAGCCTTCTGCATCTTTCCTCTCCGCAAACTCCAGTTTGACTGAGGCAAGCAGGTCAGGCTTTGTCACGAGTTCAAACGCAGTCAGTGCAAGTGCTTTTGCTCCTGTGATCAGCGCACGGTCGCCTTCTGGAGAGGCTGCCGCTTCCCGGAACGGTACAGTGTGACCGACGAGGTCGTCTGCTCCTATTTTAATGTACGGATGGATTGTCGGGACGACCTGACTGATGTTGCCGGCATCCGTCGAGCCAATGCCGCTGTCTTTATCGGCTATGACGGTTTCGCCGAGTGCCTCAATTACATCTTTGAAAACTGCATCATAGGTTTTATTTGCAAGCAGATTGTCGACTTGGTTCTGGAATGCGATGATGTTCAGCTCTGCTCCGGTGGCAAGGGCCGCGCCTTCCGCCACCGCTTTGACACGCTTCGTCACTTCGTCTAAGCGAGCCCGGGTAGATGCGCGGATAAAGAATCGCGCCTTTGCGTATTCCGGGATAATGTTTGGTGCATCGCCGCCATCAGTGATAATGCCATGGATACGCACGTCGTCCTGCAATTGCTGGCGCAAGGCGTTAATGCCGTTGAAAAGCTGGATGACGGCATCAAGCGCATTGATTCCTTCATGCGGAGCAGCCGCAGCATGGGCCGGCTTTCCAATATATTCGAAGTCGAGCGGATCAACAGCGAGAGAGGAGCTTGTCAATCTTGTTTGATTGGATGGATGAACCATCAGCGCAGCGTCGATTCCTTCCACTAGGCCATGTTTGACGAAGCTTCCTTTCGCGCTTCCATTCGGACCGCCTTCCTCGGCAGGGGTACCGAAAACAACGACTTCTCCTCCTGTTTCATCAATCACTTTGCTGAGGGCGATGGCTGCGCCGACGCTCGTTGTACCGATGATGTTGTGCCCGCACGCATGGCCGATGCCCGGTAATGCATCATATTCGGCCAGGAAGGCGATTGATGGACCCGGTTTATCAGCCTTTTTTCTCGCTAAAAAGGCAGTTTCATGGCCGGCGACGGCTTTTTCCACGGTAAATCCTTCGTTTTCAAGCAACGAGGCAAGGAGGGAGGAGGCGAAGTACTCCTCGTTCCCAATTTCCGGCTTCGCGTGGATATCATGGCTCACCTTTACGTACAATTCCCGATTGATCTCCACATTTTCAATGATGGCGTCTTTTAAACCTGCTTGTAGGGTAGTTGACATGAATGTTTCCTCCTCAGTTATGATTACCAGCCGATCTTGCTGAGCGGCACGAAAGTAGGGATGGCGTTTCCTTTGAACTCTTTATTGATAAAATCGGCAGTATCGTCTTCCTGGTATAATTCAGCTAGGCGTTTTAATGTTTTATTGTCTTTGTCTTTTGCCTGGACGGCGATAATATTGATATACTGTGTAGCCGTTTCGCTCTCATGGAAGAGTGCATCTTCTGTCGGCGTCAGGCCTGCGTCAACTGCCACGCCATTATTGATAACTGCTGCTGCAACGTCAGGCAGTGAGCGGGGAGCATGGCCTGGAACAACCTGGACAATTTCAAGTTTCTTCGGGTTCTCAACAATCTTTTCGACCGCACCGTTTCCATCAAAATTGTCTTCCAGCTTCAGCAATCCTGCCTCTTGAAGCAAAAGCAGCGCTCTGCCCATATTCGTCACTTCATTTGGAACGGCAATTTTTCCGCCTTCCGGAATGTCTTTGATCGACTTGTATTTTTCCGAGTAAATGCCCATCGGTGCGATCTGTGTTGTGGCGATTGGAACGAGGTCGAGCTTATGTTCTTTGATGAAAGAATCGAAATAGGAAACAGTCTGGAATGAGTTTGCATCGAGTTCTCCCTCTGAAAGGGCAATATTCGGCTGAACATAGTCGGAGAATGTGATAATCTCCACATCGATTCCTTCTTTTGCCGCTTTTTTGCTGACGAAATCCCACACCCTTGTGTCAGTTCCACTGACGCCGAGTTTCACCTTTTGATTCTTCTCTTCTCCGCCTGCCGATTTCGAGCAAGCTGCGCTGAATAGTGCCAATGTTAGGATGCTGATCGCTAAAAGTAGTTTTTTCATTGTGTTTGTTCCTCCTGAAGTTATCTTCTTCTGATTTTTTTCGATAAAATATTTCCGAATGATTGGAGACCTTGGACCATGATGACGAGAATGCCGACAGTAATCAGCATGGTGGTCGTATCAAAACGCTGGTAACCGTAAGTGATGGCTAAATCTCCGAGTCCGCCGCCGCCGATTGCGCCCGCCATTGCAGAAGCGCCGATAAGTCCGATGGTTGCGATAGTAAATGCAAGAACGAGAGAGCTGAGTGCCTCGGGAATCAAAAACTTGAAAATAATTTGTGCAGGCGTTGCGCCCATTGATTCTGCCGCTTCAATCACGCCCGGGTCGACCTCAAGCAGTGAGTTTTCAATCAGTCTTGCAATGTAAGGACCTGCATAAAAGACGAGCGGAACGACTGCCGCGGCTGTTCCGATGGATGTCCCGACGAGAAGGCGGGTGATCGGGATGATGGCGACCATCAAGATGATGAACGGAATCGACCGAAGCACGTTAATGATGCTATTCAGCACGTTGAAAAACGGAACGTTCTCGAGCAGATGGCCTTTGCGCGTCACAACGAGCAGAACGCCGAGCGGGAGGCCGAGAATGAGCGAGAATAAGAGCGAGAATGCGACCATCTGCACGGTCTCAATCAGGGCATCAATGATCTGTTGCGAATTAACTAGCATGTGCGGTTACCTCCTTGATGTTCACTTCTTTTTGGGCGATATACAAAAGGGCCCGCTGGATTTCCTTATCTTCACCCTGGAACTCGACAATCAGATTGCCAAATGGTATTCCTTGCAACTCGGTAATATTTCCGAAAAGAACATTGATGTCGAGATTGAATTTCTTGGCGAGTTCGGATAGAAGCGGCTGTCCAGCTGACTCTCCGATAAAATTGATTCGGAAAACCTTATTCAGCCCATCATTGTTTTGGACAATCTTCCTAATTGACTCCGGAAGCTGATCGTTCATAACTGTAGAAACAAAATTCCTGGCAGTTTCGGTCTTTGGTGCTGAGAAAACATCAAACACTGAACCTTCTTCTATGATTTTGCCTGCTTCCATGACGGCGACCCGGTCACAGATTTCACGGATTACAGCCATCTCATGGGTGATGAGCAGGATGGTGATGTTATACTCCTCGTTGATTTTCTTTAGCAGCTGCAAAATCTGGCTCGTCGTTTGCGGGTCGAGAGCCGAAGTCGCTTCATCGCAAAGCAGGATGGAAGGCTGGGTTGCGAGCGCCCGGGCGATTCCGATCCGCTGCTTCTGTCCGCCGGAAAGCTGATCTGGATAGCTGTTCGCTTTATCGCCGAGCCCCACGAAATCAAGCAGTTCTTCTACACGCCTGCGAACTTCATCCTTTGGTGTTTTGGAGAGCAGAAGGGGCATGGCAACGTTGGCAAACACCGTCTTTGAATTGAGAAGGTTGAAGTGCTGGAACACCATCCCAATCCCGCGCTTTACTTCACGTATCTCTTTTGGCGGGAGAGTGGTCAAGTCATGGCCGTCGACGATGACTTTGCCTGATGTCGGACGCTCCAGCAGATTCACACAGCGGATGAGTGAGCTTTTTCCCGCACCACTGAAGCCGATTACCCCATAGATCTCTCCTTTTTTAACTTTAAGATCCACTCCATCCAACGCGGCAACTCCATTTTCGCCGCTCCCATATACCTTCCGAACATTCTGGAATTCAATCATATTCATGTCTCCTTTGCATTTTCATAAAAAAAGCCCTCTTCGGAAAAGAAGAGGACGAACCGGCAAATCACTGCTGCCGGAAACTCTCCTTATCTCCCAAGCTTAAAGCTTGCTGGAATTGGCACAGTGCTAAAAAATAGCCTGTTGCCGAGGTGTCACAGGGCCAGTCCCTCAACCTCTCTGGATAAGAAATTGCTATTCAGTTGTTTTTGTCTTTGAGAAAAAGAAAACCTCTTCCGGATGGGGAAGAGGGCAGAATTTAAACATTCAGTCCTCTTCTCATCTCTCAAGCAGTACGCTTGCTGGAATTGGCACAGTACTTGAAACAAGTCTGTTGCCGAGGCGTCAATGGGCCAGTCCCTCAACCTCTCACGATAAGAAGATTCTCAACTATTCAACTAAACAATCAACTTGAACTTGAATATCACTTTACAGCTTGAAAACAAGAAAGTCAACAACAATTTTTAAAAGTTTTTAATTCTCCTCCGCAAGTAAAGTATTTCTCCGGGCGAGAACCTCATGCAATTAGGAAGGAGCGCAAACCTAATAAGTAAGAAAAAGATCCGGCTCTTTTCTTCCATCATTGGATTAATTCCGTCTGTTTTTATCGGAAATAGCGCATACATTTCTAAAAATACATTATTGACTAAATTTTTACCTTAATTTATACTTTCAATTAACACCACTGGAGAAAATAACGCCAATAGTGGTTTGAAAATGCAATATTACATAAAAAAATTGAATTTATGGCCGGGAGGTACTGGAATTAATAACATGGTGGGATAAGTGGTCCCTAAGGGGGTGGCAGAATGAAGATTAAAACGCAGGATTTTCTTAAAAAAGAGAACCAAAGTCTCGTGCTTGAACTGATTTTGGAATCTGGTCCAATTTCTAGGGCTGAAATTGCCAAACGGACGACGATGAGTCCGACATCAGCATCCCGGATTGTTTCTTCCCTGCTGGAATCAGGATTGATCAAGGAAGTCAGCATCAATGAAAGCACCGTCGGAAGAAAAGCAACGTACTTTATTCCTGACGGGGGATCGGTCATTTCCGCAGGAATAGAAATTGATGAAAATGAAATCTCAATCGGATTCATGAATCTGTTGATGGAATGCGTAATGAAAAGGATTTATACATACGAGAATACAGGACCTGCGGATACAGTTCGCTTTATCGCTGAAAAGACGGAAGAAATGATGCGAGAAGCCGGAATTCGCGAACAGCAAATTGCCGGTGTGTGTGTGGGCTTGCCGGGTTTGATACTAAACGAAACGGGCTTTGTCGAATTGTCTGCCCAATTGAATTGGCAAAAGGTGCCGCTCGGTGACATGCTCACAGAAGAGCTTGGTCTCAAATGTTATGTTGACAACGAATTAAAGCTGAAGGCTCTTGCTGAATACAACAAAATGAAGGGGAGCGAGGATGAGACGATGGTGATGATCACTTTCGGCTCAGGGGTCGGCTCGGCTCTTGTCGTCCACGGGGAAATTTACCGGGGAGGGGATGGTTTTTCCGGAGAGGTCGGTCATACCATTGTTGATCCGTACGGAATCTACTGCCCATGCGGCAACTTCGGCTGTCTGCAGACATACATCGCAGAAAAATTCCTGATAGATGAGGCGTCGAAAACGGAAGCGGTCGAGTCGGTCGCAGACATAATCTTGGGTTACGAGAAAGGCAAAAAATGGGCAGTGAATATTATCGACAAAGCGATCATATACGCCACGATCACAATCAATAATGTTGTCTGCATGTATAACCCGGATACTGTCGTTCTTACAGGCAGTCTGATTGAAAAATACCCCGAGTTCCGGGAAAGGGTGTTCGAAAATGCACTCAAAAAGCTATGGACACCCGTCAGCGACACCTTTCTAATCAGGACAGCGGAAGAAAGTGAAATGGGTGTCGTAAAAGGTGCAGCAATGAGTGTTCTCCGGAAGTTCATCAAGGAAATTGATTTTTAGCAAGGAGGCATAATCATGAGCAATCCAATCATTGCGGAGGAATACCGCGGCGGTACGCTGGAAAACGTCCATCAGGGTGCTATTGCAGTTCTGGACGGGAACAAGGAGGTGATCTATTCCAAGGGGAATATTGACCAGAATATTTTTTACCGGTCAGCCATGAAGCCAATTCAGGCGATTCCTGTTTTTACGACGGATATCATAGACAAATACAACCTGACCCTCGAGGAAGCAGCACTTTTTACTGCATCCCAGCGAGGAGAAATCTATCATCAGGACGCACTCGAAAGCCTTGCCGGAAAGCTTGGACTTGCAGAAGATCTGCTCGTCTGCGGCGAAAGCCTGCCCCTTAATGAGGAACCGAAGCTGGAATATGTCTGCGCCCATAAGACAAAACGAAAGCTGATGCATAATTGTGCGGGCAAGCATCTTGGTTTCCTTGGCTATGCAAAAGAGAAAGGGTATGACCTCCATACATATGACAAGCCGGAGCACCCGCTGCAGCAGGAAATCTTCCGTCTCGTCGCCGCCCTTTCGGAAACAGCGCCCGATAAGATTGCAAAAGGGATGGATGGATGCGGCGCGCCGGTATATGGGGTTCCGCTAAGAAATATGGCGATTTCCTATTTGAAATTTGCGGTACCGGAGATGATCGATGAATCGGAAACAGCGGCAGCAATTATGAAGATTGGCGAAGTGATGAATGCCCATCCGGAAATCGTCGCATCCCACCGCTTTATCTGCACCGCCCTATTGGAAGACAGCAATATTGTCGCCAAAGGAGGCGCGCAAGGGGTGTATTGTCTGGCACTAAGAAAGGAAAAGATCAGCATTGCACTAAAAGTGCTGAGCGGCACAGAGCTCCTTTGGCCGCTGCTTGTGGCAGAAATACTTAAGAAGATTGGCTACAGCAACAAAGCGACAATCGACCGATTGCTGGATCTGCGTTCAAAAGACATATTCAATGACGGCGGCAAGGTCATCGGCGAAGCGAAAATCATTTTATAACACATAAGGAGGAAGGAAAATGAAGAAAAGATTTTTAAGTATGTTCATCATTATTGCGGCATTGATCATTTCGGCCTGTTCTTCTGGCGGAGAAAAGGCCGGCAGCGACAGTAACGGGGGCAAGACCGCCAGCAAGAAATCGAATGAAATCAATATTGCCATTGACCAGAACTTTGTTACGCTCGACCCGCATGAAGCAGGGGATACCGTTTCCATCTTCGGAGCAAGAGCAATGTATGAAGGGCTTGTCGGTTTTGACCAGGACATGAACATCGTACCGGTGCTGGCCACAGATTACGAAGTCAGTGAGGATGCACTCACTTATACGTTCAAATTGAGAGAAGGCGTAAAATTCCATGACGGCGAGCCGTTTAATGCCGAAGCGGTAAAAGCGAACTACGACCGCATTATGGATGAGGAAAAGAACCTTCGTGCAAAACGTAATTTCATGTACGTTGACTCAATGGAGATTACCGGCGACTACGAAGTGAAATTTACACTGTCTCAGCCGTTTAGCGCGATGATCAACAAATTTGCCATGGTTTCAATGATCTCCCCAAAAGCGATTGCTGATGAAAGCAAAGATATCGCTCGCAACCCTGTCGGTACAGGCCAATTCCAGTACAGCAAATGGAATCAGGGAGATACGCTTGAAGTTGTGAAGTTTGACGACTACTGGGCAGAGGAAGCTACAAATGTCGAAAAAATAACGTTCCGCCCTGTTCCAGAGAACGGCTCCCGTGCAGCAATGCTAAAAACAGGCGAAGCAGACTTTGTCTACCCGGTACCGCAGCAAAGTGCGAAAGACTTTGAAAAAGCAGATAATGTAAAGCTTGAGGAAACACCGTCTACAATCGCAAGATATGTTTCCATCAACACATTCAAAGAGCCATTTACTGATGAAAAAGTCAGACAGGCTATGAACTATGCAGTCAATAAAGATGCGTACATCAAGGTAGTTAAGAATGGTTACGGAAAAGTGCTCGATTCGACGATGTCTTCCGAAACGCAGTTCTACTCTAAGCAAGAAGCCTATGATTTTGATGTGGAAAAAGCAAAGAAATTAATGAAGGAAGCAGGCTATGAAGACGGATTTGAAGCGGAGATTTGGGGGAATACGACCTCCGAAACAATTAAGGGCATGGAATTCATCAAGCAGCAGCTCGCCCAAATCGGCATTAATGTAACGATCAAGTCGATGGAAGAGGGTACGCTGTCCGACGAAATCTACACTCCAGCTACACCTGAGGAAGCAAAAGTGCAAATGTGGTATGTGAGCTGGTCTCCATCTTCAGGAGACGCAGACGGCGCGACTCGCTCCCTGTTCAGCAGTGAATTCTTCCCTCCAAATGGGGCGAATACAGCTTATTTCCATAACGAAGATGTTGATAAGTGGATCAAGGAAGCGAATGAATCTGCAGATCCAGACAAGCAGAAAGAAATTTATGCGGATATCCAAAAGACAGCCTACAGCGCAGCACCTTGGATCTTCCTCGCATCTGATACAATCCTTTCTGCTCACAGCAAGAATTTGGAAGGTGTCTACGTACTTCCAGACGGCTCCATCAGTGTGACGAATGCGAAATTAAAGTAAAAATGGATAGGGGCTGACAAATTCAGCCCCCTTCTTTATTGGAGGTGCTAGCGAATGTGGCAATACATCCTGAAACGTATACTCAGTCTTATCCCCCTGCTTCTTGTCGTCTCCTTCTTCATATTTATGTTCATTCACTTGATTCCCGGAGATCCGGCGCGATTGATCGCGGGCAAAGAAGCGACAATTGAAGAAGTGCAGGCCGTCAGGGTGAAACTCGGCCTTGATAAGCCCCTGCTTGAGCAATATGTCGTGTACTTGAAAGATTTGCTTACCGGAAACCTCGGTTATTCGGTCAAATCAGGCGTGCCGGTGAGTGACTTGATTGCCGAAAGAATCGGGCCTACGCTCGCGTTGACATTTACAAGCATTATCTGGGCGCTCGTAGTCGGTATTCTGATTGGAGTCGTCTCGGCAGTTTTTCGCAATAAATGGCCGGATCATCTCGGAATGCTTGTCGCCGTATCTGGTATTTCCCTTCCGAACTTCTGGGTCGGCCTGGTGCTCATCCAGCTGTTCTCCGTAAAGCTTGGCATTCTGCCGACGGGCGGGGCGGATGATTGGAAAAGTTACATATTGCCCTCGTTCGCACTCGGGGCTGGAATCATGGCGATGATCGCCAGGTTTACACGCTCTTCCATGGTGAACAGCATGAAGCAGGATTACATCAGAACGGGCAGGGCGAAAGGGCTTGGCGGAAACCAAATCGTATTCGGCCATGCGCTGAAAAACTCGCTTATCCCGGTCGTAACAGTAGCCGGGCTGCAGTTCGGCTTTTTGCTCGGCGGCTCAGTCGTCGTAGAGACGGTTTTCAGTTTTCCGGGGCTTGGAAGGCTTCTGATTGATTCGATACAATTCCGGGATTATCCGGTTGTTCAGGCGGAGATCCTCTTATTTTCTTTCCAATTCATTATTGTGAACATGCTCGTAGATATCATCTACGGTCTGTTGAATCCAAAGATCCGATACGAATAACATCATAACTAAAAGGGGGGAGACTGCATTGAGCAACCTACCAGTAGAAGCTGTCACACCAAAAGTGGAAGCTCCAAAAACAGAAAACCGGTTTAAAGAATTTTGGCGGGCGTTCCGCAAAAAGAAACCGGCACTAATATCCCTGGGTTTTATCCTATTTCTAGGGCTGATTATGCTAGTCGGACCTATGGTTGTCCCATATGACCCGGCAGAACCGAATTATGAATCGATTTTGGAAGGGCCTTCGGGCAAGCACTTTTTCGGAACCGATGAATACGGACGGGATATATTGAGCCGGCTTGCCGTCGGTGCGCGGATCACATTGAGTGTCTCATTAGCGGCAGTTTTGATCGGAACAATTGTCGGGACGGTTCTTGGACTGATCAGCGGTTATTTCGGAAAATGGCTGGATAAGACGATCATGCGGGTCTGTGACGTCCTGTTTGCCTTCCCTGATCTGATTTTGGCGATCGGTATCGTGGCCATTTTAGGGCCGGGCCTGAAGAACGTAATTATCGCTGTTGCATTCTTCAGTGTTCCATCATTTGCAAGGATTGTTCGTGGGGCCACGCTTGAAGTAAAAGAGCAGCTTTTTGTCGAGTCGGCAAGGTCCATCGGTGCAGGAAACAGCCGCATCATCTGGAAGCATATTTTCCCTGAAACAGTGCCGACAATCATCGTCTATTTCACGATGAAAGTTGGAGGGGCCATTTTGGCTGCAGCCAGCTTGAGCTTCCTCGGACTGGGAGCGGAGCCTTCTTCGCCTGATTGGGGAGCTATGCTGAGCATGTCGCGCGACTATATTGACTCGGCTTTCCACA
Organism: Lederbergia sp. B243.17; assembly: GCF_057657925.1. Taxonomy (NCBI): domain Bacteria; kingdom Bacillati; phylum Bacillota; class Bacilli; order Caryophanales; family Bacillaceae; genus Lederbergia; species Lederbergia sp. B243.17. The sequence goes on along the minus strand of NZ_JBWBKF010000055.1, from coordinate 39,644 downwards.
TTGTATTTTTCCCGGGACTGATCATTTTCCTGACGGTGCTCGCCTTTAACCTGCTCGGAGACGGGCTGAGAGACGTGCTGGATCCGAAGACGAAAGAATAAGGGGGAGAGAAGCGATGGAAAAATTACTCGAAGTAAAGAACCTGAGGACAGGATTTCGGACGGATTCCGGTGTTATGCCGGTCGTCCATGGCATCAGCTTTGATATTTACAAAGGAGAGATCCTAGGGATTGTCGGCGAGTCGGGCTGCGGCAAAAGTGTCACCTCCCTCTCGATTATGAGACTATTGCACGATACTCCCGGGGAAATTATCGGCGGGGAAATCCTTTACAACGGCCAAAACCTCCTTGAACTTCCTGAAAGAAAAATGAAGAACTACAGGGGAAAAGAGCTGTCGATGATTTTCCAGGAGCCGATGACCTCTCTGAACCCTGTGCTGAAAATCGGCAAGCAAATGCGTGAAACGATCCAGCTTCACTTGAAGATGAACCGCAAGCAAGCGCATCAGCATGCGATTGCAACGCTGCAATCGGTCGGCATTCCCCGGGCTGAACAGATCATGGAAGAATATCCGCATCAGCTTTCCGGCGGTATGAGACAGAGGGTTATTATCGGCATGCAAATATCCTGCAGTCCTTCCCTGCTGATCGCTGATGAACCGACGACCGCCTTGGACGTGACGATCCAGGCGCAGATTCTTGATTTGATGAAGAAAATCCAGACAGAAACGAATATGGGGATTTTGATGATTACCCATGACCTCGGCGTTGTTGCGGAGATGTGTGACCGGGTTGTTGTCATGTATGCAGGCAGAATTGTCGAGGAAACGACGGTCAATGATCTGTTTGAAAACCCGAAGCATCCGTATACGCAAGGGCTGATCAGTTCCGTGCCGAAGCTTGGTTCCAATGCGAAGCGTCTTTACTCGATTCCCGGAACCGTGCCAAATCCGTCCGCTATGCCAAAGGGCTGCAAATTTGCGCCAAGATGCAAACATGCGATGGCCATTTGTCATGAGAAAGAACCGGATCTCGTCAATGTAGAGGGCCACTCAACAAGATGCTGGCTGTACGAAACGGAAGAGGAAGCGGAAGGGAGGGAGTTTGCATATGGAAAGTGAAGTATTGCTCGAAGTAAAAAACGTAAAAAAACACTTTCCCCTCGCTAAAAATTGGTTTGAAGAGAGGAAATATGTAAAAGCGGTCGACGGTGTCTCTTTTTCGATTAAAAAAGGGGAGACCTTCGGACTTGTCGGTGAATCGGGCTGCGGGAAGTCAACGACTGGCCGGCTCATAAACGGCCTGATCACACTTGATTCCGGGGATCTCATCTTTAAAGGGGAAAATTTGGCGGGTGCTTCGGATAAAAAATGGAAAAGTTACCGAAAGCAGATGCAGATGGTGTTCCAGGATCCGCTCGCTTCCCTGAGCCCAAGGATGAGGGTCAAGGAGATCCTGATGGAGCCGCTCACCGTGCATTATCCGAAAATGTCCTATGCTGAGAAAAACAATATTGTCAGGGGACTGCTGGAAAAATGCGGGATCAGCGAATTCCATCTGAACAAGTTTCCTCATGAATTCAGCGGCGGGCAGCGGCAGCGGATCGGCATCGCGCGGGCGCTCATTCTGCAGCCTGAGCTGATCATTGCCGATGAGCCTGTATCCGCCTTGGATGTGTCCATCCAGTCCCAGATCCTAAACTTGATGAAGGATCTCCAAGATGAGTTGAAGCTTACGTATCTATTCATCTCGCATGACCTCAGTGTCGTCGAGCATGTGAGCGACCGGGTAGGTGTCATGTATTTGGGCGATCTCGTTGAAGTGGCGACAAAAGAGCAGATCTTCAAGAGTCCAAAGCACCCATACACGCAGGCATTGCTCGCCTCGATTCCGCAGCCGGATCCAAAAAAGAAGAGAGAACGGATTGTACTGACCGGGGAAATTCCAAATGCGGCAAATCCACCGAGCGGCTGCAAGTTCCATACACGCTGCCCGTTTGCGATGGACATTTGCAAGCAACAGGTGCCGGTGCCTCGCGATCTTGGGAATGACCAAGTCGCAGCTTGTCATTTATATGGAGAGGGAGGCATGGACGATGAACTTACAAGTCGTGACAGTCAAAGATAAAACTATAGAGGGGCTGGGCGAAAAGAGCCTTTCATTCGGAAGCCTTTGCCTTGTCAGGGAACAAGAGGGTCTTTTTCTGTATGCGGGCATCCGCAAAGAACAACTGACATTGGATGACATCAGAAATCTGGGCGGGTCTATTCGAAAGGAAACGAGAAAAGTTGAAGCGGAACGGATAACGGTTGATTTTGCCAACATGATCGATCAATGCGACGGGTTTCGTGCGGATGAACTTATTCCTGCTTTCCTCGAAGGCTGGTATTTGGGCGGATATGTATTCCAAACGTACAAGCGGGAAAAAACATCAGGAGACACGGTCCTCCTCGTTGATGAATCGTATAAAGAATACGAGCGTTTGGCATCCATCCGTGCGGGTGCGGTCAATATTGCTCGGGATCTTTGCAATGAGCCTGCGAACAAATTGACTCCGGAACTGTATGCAGGCAGGCTGACGGAAATCTTTGCAGATACCGACGTGAGCGTTGAAATTATTGAAGCAGACGAGCTGGAAAGGCGGGGCTTCGCGGCAACAGCCACGGTCGGGAAAGGGAGCAGCCATAAACCGAAAGTAGCGGTCCTCGAGTTGAAGAACAAGGAAGGGAAGAAAATCGGTCTCGTCGGAAAAGGGGTCACCTTCGATTCGGGCGGCACGAATGTCAAGACGGGCGGCGATATTGCCGAGATGAAGATGGACATGGGCGGCTCTGCAGCCGTTGTCGGAGCAATGAAACTGCTTGCTGATCTTGCAGCACCAGTTCATGTTGCTGCGGTATTGCCTTTGGTGGAAAATGTGGCAGGCGGGAATGCATTTCTGCCTTCGGATGTTATCGAGTATTCGAATGGACTGACTGTAGAAGTCGGCAATACCGATGCAGAGGGACGGCTTGTTCTGGCTGACGGCATGCTTCATGTGCAGGAGCTCGGCGCGGAAACAGTCATTGACATTGCTACGTTAACCGGGGCGATTGGCCAGGCGCTCGGACTGAAAGTCGCAGGCGTATTCAGCAATCAAGAAGACGGACTTTGGAGCCTGAAGGAACTGGGAATAAAAACAGGCGACCCGGTATGGCCAATGCCGGTCATCCAAGAGTATATGCATTATATGCAAAGCGAAAGCGCAGACCTTAACAACATGAGCTCCAACCGATTCGGCGGAGCGGTAACAGCTGCAGTCTTCCTAAGCAACTTTGTACAGAAGGACCGGAAATGGATTCACATTGATATGGCAAACACGGTCAGCCCTTGGCGAGTGAGAGGCTATCATGTTGCTGGAGCTTCTGGCTTCGGAGTCAGACTGCTTTCGGAAATTGTGATAGAAGAGACAAAGGGTTGATTATTGAAGTCAACGTACAGAATGCAGAGGTGGAGAAGCTGTCCCAAGCCCTTTAGGCAGGTCGCTTGGACCACGCATTGATGAAGCTGGATTGACACCGAGTTACAGCCCAATCAAAGGTATGCTGAACAGACAACCATCCCCTTGCAAATCAGATTAGGCCGCATAGCCACTTCCGCTATAATGAAGACCCATTTCAAGACTATGCATGCCGATATTCAAGGCTTGGCGGAATAAGCCTCGTGAGTGGGATGATGATTTAGGACGGGACGATTCATGAGAGGGGATGGGAAGTGATCAGCCTAGCCCCTGATGCTGATATCAGGTTACCACAAATACTGTAATTACAGATTAGAGGGTGGAGAAGTTGGGAGGCAAAAAAACCATGGAAACTCTTAGTAAAGGCATTTCCGGTGAAATCATATTTGATAATAATGATAGGATAAAAGCTTGGCAAGATCTTCAGTTTGGCATGTTCATACATATCGGGTTGTATTCTGAACTTGGCGGTGTATGGAAAGGCGATCCGATTAAAAAGGGGTATAGTGAGCAGATACAAATGTGGGCTGATATTCCTGAGGAAGAGTATATGGAAGTGGCAGCCCGGCTGACGCTGGAAAACTTTGATCCACAAGCCATTTGCACGTTGGCCAAACGGACTGGAATGAAGTATATAGTGGTAACAAGCAAACACCATGATGGCTTTTGCATGTTTGATACAAAAACAACAGATTACAATATTGTAAAATCAACGCCTTTTGGCAAGGACCTGCTGAAAATGCTCTCAGACGAATGCAGAAGACAGGACTTAGGCTTCGGTGTCTATTTCTCGCTGGTTGATTGGCATCTCGGCCATGAGTTTGACTATAACAACAATAATGCGATACCGGCAACGATGGAGCCGGTTATCGAGGAACAATTAAAAGAAGTAATGACGAATTATGGGGCGATTTCAGAAGTGTGGTTTGATATGTCGAGCCCGTCCGCTGAACAGAGCAGCAGGTTTTCCGAGGTGATCCGCCGCTATCAGCCTGATGCCGCTATAAATGGAAGAATATGGAATAATAAAGGAGACTTCCGAACGCTGGATGATAATCAAATTCCAACCGAAAATCTAGATGGTGCATGGCAGACTCCAGCATCCATCTACCATGCAACGTGGGGGTATAGAAGCTGGCAGGAGCGAAATGATATTGAGGGGAAAGTCCGCGACCTATTAGAATGTTTGATTTCGGTCCGTGCCCGCGGAGGAAATTACTTGCTGAACATCGGACCGCGAGGCGACGGCTCAGTCGTAGAGTTCGAGGCTGAGGTGCTGACTGAAATAGGAGAGTGGATCAGCCGCCATCCTGATGCTGTTCTAGGAACGAATCCTACCAGATTTGGCCAGCAGCCATGGGGAGAGATTACAGCAAGGGGAAAACAACTCTTCTTGCATGTAATCAAATCACCTGATGATGGGAAAATCGTGCTTCCGGGACTGGTAACCGATGTCGAGCGTATTGTGGAAGACGGTTCCAATCGGGAACTACACTGGATAAAAAAGGGGCAGGATATTGAAATTACACTCCCTGATCAACCTTGGGATGAACTGGTTACAACGGTCAAAGTTGTACTGGCAGGTGATTTATACCTCCTTCCAAGTATGGTTATAGCTAATTCGGATAAAGAGTGGGAACTCCATTCTGCTGATTTAGAAAAAGGGTACAATTTTATGGACGACGGAAACTACACGAGCCTGTCCCAGTCAAATGTCAGGCTGTCTGCGTACCTTTACAACTCACAGGAAGGCCAGGCGTTCGTAGAAATAGAGGGAGAGGTAAACCCAGGGCTCTTCTATTCGATTCAATTAGGACCTGAAACGAAGATCGTCAGTGGTGACGAACTGATTAACACCAAGATAGGGCCGTTCACAATAGACACGAAAGATGAGATCATACCAATCCATATCAAACTAGATCGGCCGGCACACAAATATCAAGATTTGGATGTAAGGGTTGACACAATTACGATAAAAGTAGAAACAAATAGAGACTGACTCTCGACTGCAAGAGGCTGACATGGTGAAGAAACAGGAATCAGCCAGGGGAATAGATGACCCCTGGCTAGTCTTCTCCCATTCATCCCTCACTCCATATTCCAATCCCCAAACATTTCAGATGCCCCCAAATAACCGAAAACGGCCGCACTAAGCACTATCACTTCAGCCTGGATGAGGCCCGTGATGAACAGCCTCCTGCGTGTCACGCCGATCAATTGGAATCGTTTATTTCGGAACAGGCCAGTCATCGATGATTTCCTCTTAAAATCGTCCGCTGCTCAAGAAACTCAAGATGCAACCTAGCTCGGCGGAACTCTTCCTCGGTCACCAGCTCACACCCAACTTTAATCTGCTTGCCATAATCCGCTCTAAAAGGCAACTTCATCAATGTATACCTTCCTCCTTCCCAACGAGTTTTTGAAAATAACAAAAACCCCTTCTTGTTAAAAGAAGAGGTCTCTAGAAAATCCGCACTCCTTATCTTCAAGCATTGCACTAATAGAATTAGCACAGTGCATGTATGTCTGTTGCTGAGGGATCGATGGACCAGTGCCTCCACCTCTTTGGATAAGGAAGTTTGCTTATTCAATTCTTGCTTGTTTTCAACCTTCAAAAGAAGTCTTGCTTTATGACTTTGCGAATTCCTTTGTTTTGAATGGATCATCGCTGATGCCTGCTTTGAGCACTTGGCGGGCGTATTCTTGTGCAGAGAACAGCGAATGGTCGCGGTAATTTCCACATTCCTTCGCTGAAACGGCCGGGACGTAGTCCGTCTCAATCACCTTTTCGAGCACGCGGGTCAGCGCAGCTGCAACATCCTTTGGTTCATGCTCATCCCAAATGATCAAGTAGAAACCTGTTCTGCATCCCATCGGAGAAATATCAATAATGCCCGAGAGTTCATCGCGCAAATATGTCGCGAGAAGATGCTCAAGAGTGTGGACGGCTGCGGTTGGCATTGCGTCTTGATTCGGCTGCAAAAAACGAAGATCATATTTTTGCAGGGAACTTCCCTTATCATGCTTTTCCGTACCTGCCAGGCGTACATACGGTGCTTTTACAATCGTGTGGTCAAGCTGAAAACTTTCAACTTCTGCCAATTTTCTCTCCCCCTTACATTTTGATTCTTAAGCTAACATATCCATCGGCAAAAAGTAAATAGAAAATTGAATATTGACAGATTCCATGTCCAGGAGATAACATATAAATCAATTATTCACATTGGATTACTATGATATAAAGCCGCAACTCATACGAGGAGGGGGAAGGAACATGGTGGAGCAAGTTATGGAAAAAGGCCGTCCGTTGGCACTGATGCCACTTATTTTATTTGTCCTGCTTTTTATCGGGACAGGTATTTTTACAAAGGATTTTTCCAATCTGCCACTGAATGTGGCAGCGGTGATCGCTGCCGCCGCAGCATTGATGATGAATCGCAAGGAAAAATTCGCTGATAAGGTGGAGAGGTTCGCAAAGGGGGCAGGGCATCCGAATATTATTCTGATGAGTTTGATCTTCATTATGGCAGGAGCTTTTGCCGGCGTTGCCAAAGGAATGGGTGCGGTTGATTCAACGGTGAATCTAGGGCTGTCTCTTCTGCCTGAAAATTTACTGATGGTCGGTCTGTTTGTAATTGGATGCTTCATTTCCGTTTCAATGGGAACCTCGATGGGGACAGTTGTCGCACTCGCGCCGATCGGCATCGGAATCGCCGGAGAGACAGGCATTCCGATGGCGCTCGCAATGGCCACAGTCATTGGCGGAGCGATGTTCGGTGACAATTTATCAATGATTTCAGATACGACGATCGCCGCAGTCCGGACTCAGCAAACGAAAATGAGTGATAAGTTCAAGGTGAACTTTTTCATCGTATTGCCCGGTGCGATTGTGACAGCTTTGATTCTCGGGCTGATCACCAAGGGGAATTCCGCCTCATTGGGAACCGAGTATTCCTATGAACTGATAAAAATCCTTCCGTACCTTGCCGTTTTGGTCGCTGCATTGGCAGGGGTGCATGTACTGATTGTCCTGCTTGGCGGGACCATTTTTGCCGGTGCAATCGGCATCTTTGACGGCTCCTATACATTCAGCAGTTTCTTGAAAGCGGTCGGTGAAGGAATGATCAGCATGGAGGATCTGGCAATCATCGCCATCCTGATTGGCGGAATCGTGGAAATCATAAGGCATAACGGAGGAATAGATTTTCTCCTTCACTTTATCACAAGCAGAATCAAATCGAAGAAAGGGGCAGAATTCGGGATTGCTGGCCTTGTGAGCGTAACGGATCTCGCAACTGCCAATAATACAATATCGATCGTCATTACCGGACCATTGGCGAAAAGCATAGCGGATGAATACGAACTCGACCCGAGAAAATCGGCCAGTCTGCTCGATCTGTTTTCCAGCTGCTGGCAGGGGCTTGTTCCGTATGGAGGGCAAATGCTTGCTGCCGCGGGACTGGCGTCCATTTCGCCAGTCAGCATCCTTCCATACTCATTTTATCCGTTTCTCATGGGTATCTGCGGCGTCATCGCTATTCTCATCGGCTATCCAAAGCTGAAACGTGTGATTAAAAAAGACGGCAAAATCAGCACTGGCGTATAAGCCAGGGGTATATTTATAGACCAGGGGTTTGACTCCCGATGCTTTAACAGCGCAAAGAAGGGTTTTTACACCAAGCCTTCAGCGCCTTACCGAAGCGGGGGGTTAAACTCCTTTTTTGTTTGATCAATTAAACTTGCACCAACAAAGGAGTGGTCAGGATAACTCCGGCAAACTTGAGCTTACTAAACGTAATGGAATGAGGGAGGCAGGCATCAATCAGTCAGGCAGAGAAATTGAAAGATCTGACAACCCCTTTAGCGCTTTGAACGAGCAGGGGTCAGACCTCTGCAAATTGGGGTATACACAGTTTGTAGAGGAGGGATGTAGATGTTGCAGGCAATGTTGTGGGGAGTGGTTGCCGGTTCAGCGATTTTGATTGGAGCCTTCCTATCGCTTTATGTGCCGATCAAGAAGAAGTTCGTTGGTTACATAATGAGTTATGGGACGGGCGTCCTGATGGGAGCTGCCGCTTATGAGCTTTTATGGGAATGGGAAGAAGAAGCAGGGTTAAAGCCGATTATAATCGGTTTTGTCACCGGTGCACTTATTTTTACTGTTTTTGATATGCTGTTAGCCAGAAAAGGCGGGGGGAATAGGAAGCGGTCGGAGCGTGAGGAAACGGCAGGCTCCGGATTGGGACTTTTCCTTGGTACGATTATGGACTCGATTCCGGAAGCTGTCATGCTGGGAGCCAGTCTGGTTGTCAGCCACACGGTCAGCCTCGTTCTTGTTGTGGCTATTTTTATCAGCAATATTCCAGAAGGGCTTTCGAGTACACTCGGTATGATCAAGAGCGGGTATTCGAGAAAGAAGATTTGGTTTTTGTGGATGGCGGTACTATTGGCTACAACGCTCGGCTCTTGGGGTGGCTATGTGTTGCTTGACGGCGCCTCAGCCTTTACTCTTGCTATCATTGCCTCGTTCGCAGGAGGAGGAATCATTTCGATGCTGGCTTCCACGATGATGCCGGAAGCTTTCAATGAAGGCGGCCCAATCGTCGGTTTCGTCGCTTCGATGGGCTTGCTGACATCGTTGGCACTGGTGTAAAAGGGCCTCGTTATGTAAAAAAAGCGCGGTGCCCATGTCGGGCATCCGCGCTTTTTGAGGTTTGGCCAGTATGCTTTATTGTTTTAGAGCGGTGAGGGCATGCCTCTTACTTGATGATTAGGGGAAGCAATTTTTTGATCTTGGCAGTGATTTGCCCGTTTTTGGCTTGGCCGCCAAGCCGAACCAGTTCCCCGTTATCTCCTAGTTCATAGAGTGCTGCCTTTTTGCTGTCCGCGACAGCGGACCCGTCGAATGGCAGCTCCACGTCAATCGGCGGTGTTGCATTTTTCAGTGCAGTCGCCTTGCCGTCTTTGACTGTTTCTATTTTCAGCTCATGGATCGTTCCATATGTCTTATCCTGTTGCACGCTGAGAGAGATGACTGTTTTATCCTGCTTTTGTTTGGCGAGCTCCGCTAAAGTCTGTTTCGGAATGGAGATAGTTGTCTTCTTGCCTTTTTCAAGAACAAGGGTATTTCTCTCGTTCACCAGTTCCGTTAAAACGTCGGAAGGAATCTCGGCTTTCACGGTGCCGAATGAGCCAGCGTCAGGAAGGGAAACTACCGTCGTTTTTCCTTTCTCACCGATCCTGTTCTTATCAAGAATAACCGTTGTAGAACCTTTGCTTTTCCGTTCCAGTACAAGGGCGCTAAGCCGGTCGACTTGGACCTTGTTCCCGGTAATCGTTTCAATCGGATTTGTTCCGGCTTTTTCCCCGTTCACTAATGTATGCCACTCAGCATTTGCCGGCAGTGTGACGGTCACCGGTTCTTTGTTTGCATTGTAAATGACGGCAAGTTCATCAGATTCGTCACCGTTTGCGTTGTTTTTCAATGTGAAGGCGACCGTGTTTTCTGGTGAATCCAAGAAGTCCAGGTTCTCCCTGATTTGTTCCGCTGACGTCATTCTGAAGGCAGGATGACTTTTCCGCAGCTCGATCAGGCCCTTCATATACTCAACCTCATCCGCGAATTCCGCCTTGCGCTCCCAGTCCATCTGGTTGACGGAATCGGGGGATTTATAGCTGTTATGGTCTCCATCTTTCGTCCTCATGAATTCCTGTCCCGCATGGATAAAGGAAATGCCCTGGGATGTCAGGATGATCGAGGAGGAGAGCTTATGCATCTTCTTCCGGTCGGCTTCGCTGTCGTTCGGGTTCGTCAGCATTAGCTTATCCCAAAGCGTATGGTTGTCATGGGCTTCGACATAGGTGACTGTCTGATCAGGCTGGTCTGCAAATGTGCGGATGTCATCGCTGTATTTGATGCCGCCTGTCACTCCTTTTTTGATCCGGTCTTCCATTCCAGCTTTGCCGTTGACAAAACCGGCGTCCTTCTCGTCAAACACGCTGCCTTTGATGCCATCCCGGATGTCATCGTTAAAATGCGCAACCCTTTGCATTTTTCCGGCGTTGTTCTGGTTCGCCTTGAGGGCCGGGTCAAGCGGCGTTGCCAGATCCCATCCTTCACCGATGATGAGGATGGAAGGGTCGATTTCATCAAGAGCAGCCCGCACTGCGTTCATCGTATCCACATCATGAATTCCCATCAGGTCAAATCGGAAACCGTCAAGATTGTATTCCTTCGCCCAATAGGTGACAGAGTCGACGATGAATTTTCTCATCATTTTGCGCTCGGAAGCTGTGTCATTTCCGACACCTGTTCCATTGGCAAGTGTGCCGTCCTCGTTGTAACGGTAAAAGTAGCCTGGAACAAGCTGGTGGAAATTCGATTCGAACGCGCTGAACATATGATTGTAGACGACATCCATGACGACGCGCAGATCATTGTCGTGCAAGGTTTGGATCATTTGTTTCATTTCATTGATCCGGACAGCGGGTTCGTAAGGGTTTGTGGAATAAGAGCCTTCCGGCGCGTTATAGTTTTTTGGATCATAGCCCCAATTGTATTGAGGGGTATCGAGTTTTGTTTCATCGACGCTCGCTGTATTGAAATCATACATCGGCAAAAATTGAACATGCGTTACGCCGAGATCCTTGATGTGGTCAAGTCCGGTTTTTACACCGTTCGGTCCCTTTGTCCCGGCTTGGGCCACACCCAAAAACTTACCTTTCCATTTGTCATCTGTTCCGCTTTCTGGATGGATGGTTAAATCGCGGATCTGGGCTTCGTAAATGATAGCATCGACCGCATTTTTGAAGGCGGGCTTGCTTGAGGACCAGTCGTCAGGATTGGTTGCGTTCAGGTCGACAACTGCTCCTTTGTCTCCGTTAACCGCTACTGCCTTCGCATACGGATCGACCGCTTCGCTCCATTTGTCGCCGATTTTCACCTTATACGTGTAAAGAGTGCCGAGCTGGTCACCCGTTAGCTTGGCAGTCCACGTACCTTTTTCAGCCTTCTCCATCGGAACTTCAGTGCCGGAGTCGCTGTCCCATTTTTCATAGGTTACAAGTTTAGCTTCTGCTGCAGTCGGTGCCCAAAGACGGAAGGAGGTCGCATCTTTTGCATACTGATTGCCGAGATCTTTGCCGTCATAATAAAATTTTTCATCGAAGGTTTTGCTGCCGACGACTTTTCCCATCGTTACCGTCGCCTTTCCGTATCCAGCGATTTTTACAACGTAATCTTTACCAAGGTCGAGCTCCTGTTTCGTTTTGATGACCGCTTTTCTCGTTTTTCCATCAACAGCGTCAACCGGTGTGATTTGTTGAATCTCTGCGCCTTCCAGTTCAATACCGGCGTCTGAGAGGGCGAAAGGGACGTTTGTCTCAATCGTAATTTCATTCATTTCATCAATGGCGGCCTTCGTGATTCTTTGTGTCCGGTCCACCTTTCCGGGATGATCATATATCCTGTTTTGTCCTTGGACAAGCCATACTTCGGCCTTGCCGTCATCTGTGAATTTGGTGATGAATCGGTCTTCTGCGATGTCCTTCTCTGACCAATCCGATTTGCGGACGATGAAGCCGAGTTTTTGCACAGGCTCCAAATTGGAAAGCTTCACGGTCGCTTTTTTGCCAAAATCGGTCTCCTGGTCGAAGGCGAGGGCCTGTCCATCCTGTCCATCCGGCCATAGCCAAATATCCCAATCCCTGTAATTCCCGTCGTATCTGTAATAGTGGAAAGTCACTTCAAGATCGGTAAAAGTCTTAGGTTTCTCGTCGGGATTTGAAGTGTAGACCTGTTTATCTCCTGCTTTCACCCACACTTCATCGTTCCCGGACCATATGCCTTCAATAAACCGGTCGTCCGATTCCTTGATCCAGTCTCCGTGCTTGATAATGAACCCAACCTTGTCATGATCGCCAGGGAGGGAGATGTCGGCAACTTTGCCGAAGTCATCTTCGCCTGTAAATGGATAATCTTTCCGCTCATGCCATCCGGCCAGACCCAGAGGTTCCAGTCGTTCTTGTCTCCTTCTGCAGGCTGGAAGTGGATTTTCACATCGGTTGTGATCTCCTTGTCACCAACCGGTTTATCCCCGGCTTCGAGCGTCCCTGAAATGGAATACACTGCGAACGATTGACTGCCAAGTGTAAACGAAAGCTGTCCGTTCTCCACACGGACCGTTTCGTCATTCTGCACATTTTTCAATGTCAGCTCCGGCAGCTGGTCTTGATTGTATAGGTCATTCAGATTGATTTCTTTCGGCTTGCCCGCCTTGTTGATGGCGACAAGCATCCGTTCTTCGCCGGCTTGCCTTTCGTACACATAGAGGTCCTGGTCTGCGAGGATCTTTTTATAGTCTCCAGTCCGAAGTGCAGCATGGGAAGATCTCAATTCAGTCATCTCTTTGTAAAATTGCAGCAGCTCTTGATCCTGCTGTTCCCCCCAAGGCATCATTTCCCTGAAGTATCTGTCCTTCCAGTCGGCCACGCTATTGTGGTCCTTGCTTTGTGAGAGGCCGACCTCATCGCCGTAATAGATGACCGGCGCACCCGGCAAGGTGAATTGTGCGGCAACTGCCAGTTTCAATTTATTCTTATCGCCGCCGGATTCGAATAAGAAGCGGGAGTGGTCATGGCCGTCAAGGAAGGAGGCCATCACATATTCCTTCGGGTATGTGCTCACGTTTTCTTTGATCGTATCGGCGATTTTTCTCATCGAGCCGTCTTTCGCAAAGGTTTCAATCATGGCATCCCTGACGCCGAAGTCCAGAGCGCCATCCAGGCTCCCCGCATAGGAATTGATCTTCTCGCGGTTATCCCAAATTTCGCCGAAAATGAAGGCGTCCGGATTTTGTTGTTTAACGGCATGGCGGAAATCAACCCAGTAACTGTAGCTCGGCCCTTTTGCATAATCGAGGCGGAATCCGTCAAAGCCGAGTTCCGTCAGCCAGAATGGGAAAACGTCACCCAGCATATAGTCACGGGTTTCACGGTTGTCGTTATTCAACTCGGGCAGCTCCGATATGCCGGAGAATCCTTCATATTTGTCAGGCCAGTTTGTGAACTTGTACCAGTTATAGTAGGGACTGTCCGGACCATTTTTCAAGGCATCCTGGAAAAATGGATGCTGGTTCGAGGTGTGATTCGGCACGAAATCATAGACGACCTTCAAGTCCTTTTCATGGGCTTTGTCGATGATTTTTTTCATCAAATCTGCGTCGCCGAATCGTTCATCGATTTTCTTAAAATCGGCAGGATGGTAGCCATGGGAATAGGGACCGGCAAACACCGGGGAAACCCAGATCGTATTGGCGCCAAGTTCTGCGATGTAATCGATCTTCTCCAGCAGTCCTTGCAAATCGCCGCCCATCCAGCCTTTCAGTTTTTCATCTTCGGGAAGATCGGCAGAAGCCGGGTCGTCGTTCAATTTGTCTCCGTTATTAAAGCGGTCGACGAAAACATGATAAATGATTGCGTCCTTTGCCCATTGGGGAGATGTGAAATCATCTACATAATAGGCGAATTCCGTTGCATCCTCTGATTGCAGGCTGTTCGTATCGGCAAATTGCGATCCGATTCCGTCTTTGTCCCATACATCAATGATGTATTTAACACGTGTGCCGTTCGGCTGCTGTGGAATGGCCCCTTTGAAAGTCGTGATCCGTTTTCCGTCTGCATCTTTTTCAGTATGCTTTGCCAAAGGGGTGGCCTGGCCGTTTTCGCTGCTGCCGCGCTCGCCGCTTGGTGAGGTGCCGTCAGTTGTATAGTAAATGGCCCCGTCTGTAATCGGGCCGGCATGCTCGACCGTCACCGTCACTTCAACCGGATCGTTTTCGCCGGGAACGGCAGGGGAGAAGCTGAAATCATGGAGGACATTGTGGGCAACAGGCAGTGCCGGCCACTCCTCCACTTTATCTTCGTAACGGGTTCCTTCTTCCGTAAATGTTGCTTTTCTTGTGTTTCCGCTTTCAACAAGACGGCTGCTGCCTAATGCATATTTATACTCAAAGGTGTCGCCGGCCTTTCCTGAAAGCTCAATCGTCCAAGTACCTGAATCTATCTTTGTCAGTTTGGCAACCTCATAGTTGAACCCATTCAACGAAGTGCCGACAGTAGGGGTGGACCAATCCGGTGTATTTTCCGGCAATGTGACTTCCAATACCGCTTTTCCAGTATATCCGGCGGTGTCGAGCCGGACATCGACCTGACGTTCATTGTCAGGGTGAAAAACAAAAGTGTACAAACCGGACTGTGAAGGAGTAAATACAAGATTTTCACCTTCCATCCAATTCCCATCCATCACAAACTTGTACTCTACTTCTTTGCCGCCCGGCAGCTGAATAGGTGCACTTTCCCAAACAGCCTCCCGATCGTTGAAGCGGAGAGGGTTGTTATTCGAAGCCCAATCCAACCCTTCTGCATTGCCGCGCAATACAACAGACTCGTATGTATTTTTGCTTGCGGATGAGTCATGAGTGGTATCGCTCGTTTGTGCAATCGTTTGCACAAAAGTCGACAAAAAAAGCACGAGTGCAATTAGACTAACAGAGAACTTTTTCAAATCATTTCGCTCCTTTACTTGTAGTTTAGGAAAACGTTTGCACAAAAAGGCAGAAAAATGCAAACGTTATCTTCAAATTGAATGCTATCACAATCCATCCTGCCGGACAAGAGCAAAAGAGAGGAAGATGGACAAATTGAACAACTCCATTCCTCATTCTCGGTTTTTCACTTTGAATCCGTGGATCTACGTTCCAGGCTGGCGCTTTCCGCGGGGCTCAAGCCTAGCCCCGCGGAAAGCGTGCCCCGGAACGGAAAGCAACCGGAACCACAAACCGGTTTCTACATACACAGAAGCAGGGCTGCCACAGTAAAAATCAGTTTTCACTGGCTCTCTGGACAGACCCTAACAAATTTCCCTTGCTGCACCGGGGTCAAATTCTGGATTTTTTATGAAGGACTTTGACTTCGTATGGCTGCAAATGCAGAGTGTTTTGCTCGGTTTCCGTTAATTGTGCGGAGCCGGGGTAGTTTCCGATTAGAAGGTTTGCCTGCATCCAGTCGGCCTCTCCCTCAGGCAGAGGGAAGGTTATGCTGTTTTCGGTAAAGTTGCTGACGACGAGCAACTGCTCATCCTGCCATCTTCTCCGGTAGGCGAAAATTTCCTCGCTGTCCGGAAGCAGTAACTCGTAGGAGCCGTGCTGGATGAGCGGCATGTTCTTCCGCAGATTGATCAGTTTTTTATAAAAGTGAAAGATCGAATCAGGATCGTTGATCGCTTGGGCTGCATTGATTTCCTTAAAGTTTGGATTGACGCCGATCCACGGGTTGCCGTCTGTAAATCCGCCATTCTCACTGTCATCCCACTGCATCGGGGTTCTTGCATTGTCCCGCGACTTAATATAAATCGTTTCCATGATCGCTTGCGTTTCGGCCCCGGCTTCGATTTTTTCTTGATACATATTCAGTGTTTCGATGTCACGGTAGTCGGAAATGGACGGGAATTTTACATTCGTCATCCCGATTTCCTCACCCTGATATACGTACGGCGTTCCTTTCATCATATGAAGAGTCGCACCGAGCATCTTTGCCGATTCAAGGCGGTATTGTCCGTCATTACCGAACCGGGAAACGACTCGGGGCTGGTCATGATTGTTCCAGTACAGGCTATTCCAGCCAACGCTCTCCAGTTCTGTCTGCCATTTGGAGAGGATGTTTTTCAATTGGACGAGCGACCATGGCTGGATATCCCATTTCCCGCCGGGACCAGAGTCGATGTCCATGTGCTCGAAGTGGAAGACCATATCCAGTTCTTTTCTGTCTTCTGCTGTATACAGTTTTCCTTCCTCAGGGGTGACACCCGGCATTTCCCCAACCGTCATGATGTCGTAATGTGAAAGCACCTTCTCGTTCATTTCCGCTAAAAATTCATGGACACGCGGGCCATTCATAAAATACTCATGACCGGATACGTACTTTTTCCCTTGCTGAGGTTTGCCGTCTGGAAGGCGAGGGTCTTTTGAGATGAAGTTAATGACGTCCATCCGGAACCCATCCACGCCTTTCTCGAGCCACCATTTCATCATTTTATACACATCATTTCGCAGGTTGGGGTTCTCCCAATTCAAATCCGGCTGCTTTTTTGAAAAGAGATGGAGGAAATATTCATCCGTTTCTTCACTGTATTGCCAAGCCGACCCGCTAAAGGCTGCCTCCCAGTTATTCGGTTCAGCGCCATCTTTTCCCGGCCTCCATACGTAGTAATCACGGTAGGGATTGTCCTTTGACTTCCGGGATTCAAGAAACCAATGGTGTTCATCTGACGTATGATTCACAACGAGGTCCATGATCAGCTTCATGCCTCGTTTGTGGATCTCTTCTAGCATCCGCTCCCAGTCCGCCATCGTTCCAAATTCATCCATGATCGCCTGATAGTTGCGGATATCGTATCCGTTGTCATCATTCGGCGAGTCATAGACAGGGGAGAGCCAGATTACGTCAATCCCGAGTTCCTTTAAATAGTCCAGTTTTTCAGTGATACCGTTAATATCGCCGATCCCGTCCCCGTTGCTGTCGCGGAAGCTGCGGGGGTATATTTGATAGGCTGCACTTTCTTTCCACCATTTCTTACTCATTGTCAATCTCCTCTGCTGTCGTTTCTTCTAAAATTTTGAAGCCGTATGGCTCGATCTGTATATCTTGGAGGTCTGCCTGTTTTTTCAGGAAACCATCAGTTGTCAAAACGACTTCTTCAAGCCCGGCCGGAAGTCCGATTTTCGGGACGGCTGGTGTTGCGCCATTATTAATGATAATGATCGCCCGTTTTTTCTTATTGACTCTTTCATAGGCAACGATATTTTGTTCGTCGTCAGCAAGCAAGAAGCGGAAACTTGCTCCGTTCCGGTAAATAGAGTCCGATTTCCTTAGGGCAACCAGTGATTTCATATACGTAAATAGCTCCAGATTCTGTCCTTCTTCCTCCCAGATCATGCAGGCGCGGCAGCCGGGATCCTGGCCGCCGGACATGCCAATTTCATCTCCATAATAGATGCACGGTGATCCAATGAACGTCATTTGGAAAAGATACATTAGCCTCGCCCGCTCGATTTTCTCTTGGGCAAGTGTCAATACCCGCGGCGTATCATGGCTTCCGAGCAGGTTGAAGGCGACCTCATTTACGTTTTGTGGATACATATGCATCACTTCTGTGATCGAGTCGGCAAAAGACGTTGCTTTGATGGACTGTTTGGCGAAAAAGTCGATCGCATCTGTTGTGAAAGGATAGTTCATAACCGCATCAAACTGGTCGCCTCCGAGCCAAGGCATCGAATCATGCCAGATTTCCCCGAGTATGTATGCATCCGGCTTTGCCTCTTTTACAACTTTGCGGAAGTCACGCCAAAAAGCATGGTCGACCTCGTTCGCCACATCAAGGCGCCAGCCGTCAATGTCGAATTCCTCAATCCAGTAGCGTGCGACATCCAGTAAATAGTTTCTCGTATCGGGGTTTTCCGTGTTGAGTTTCGGCATTGCTCCGACAAAGGCGAACGCATCATAGTTTGGAACCGGCTCAGGACGGACGGGGAATTCCCGCAGGTGGAACCACTCGGAATAAGGTGATTTCTCCTGGTTTTTCAACACGTCTTGGAATGGCGGGAAATAATAGCCGCTATGGTTGAAAACAGCATCGAGCATCACCCGGATACCGCGGCTGTGACACTCTTTTACAAGCTTCCGGAATGTCTCCTTGTCACCAAACTGCGGATCGATTTCCATATAATCGATCGTATCGTATTTGTGATTGGAATATGCTTTGAAAATCGGTGTCATGTAGATTCCGTTTACGCCCAAGTCGACTAGATGGTCAAGGTGCTGGATGATGCCTTCGAAATCGCCGCCGAAAAAGTTCTCCGGCGTCGGATCAGCCTCCCCCCAAGCAAGAGTGCCTTCCGGGTCGTTTGCCGGGTTTCCATTTCCGAAACGCTCGGGAAAGATTTGGTACCAGACTGTATCCTTCACCCATGAAGGAGCGTTGAATACATCCGCCTTATTCAGATAAGGGAAACAGAAATAGAACGATGTATCTGCAGGGGTTTCACCGAAAAACCCTGCGGCCGTATACGTGAATGCTTCCTCACCGCTGATACAGCGGAAGCCATAGCGCATTCTTTTAAATTCAGGAGAAACGCTCGCTGTCCAATAGTCAAAAAGAGCAGTCGAACCGCTTTTATCCATTGGTAAAGAATGATGGAGCCATTTGCCGTCTTCCCATACATACGGATCACCGTAAATCAGCTCAACCTGTTCCACGTCATTTTTCTTTGTCCGCAGTTGGATGTGCAAGACGTCGTGATTATAAGCGTAGGCAAAATTATTTTTGGGACGGTGGTAAATCGCTTCTTTTAACAATATTTATTCCTCCTTTGTACAAACGTTTGCATTAATTGTGCATAAAAAGCATTGATATTGTCGAAATTCAATGAGAACAAGTTTAGTATAACAACCCCTATTTAAAATTGAAAGCGGTACATTCATTATGAATACTAGATTAGTAAAAAATAAAATAATAGTTGTAAAGGCGAAAAAATTATGTATAATAAAGTCAAGTGATGCGCAAACGTTTTCACTAATAGATCAAAATTTTGGGGAGGTCAATCGAATGAAGAAGTGGTTAGGGTCATTTTTATCATTGGTTCTAATTGTTGGAATGCTGGCAGCTTGCGGTCCCGACAATGCCAAACCGTCAAGTGAGGGAGAAAAAGAGAAATCTCCAACTGCAGGTGAGATGCCTGAAAAGCCTAAATCTCTGAAACTGTGGATGAACGCGGAAGAAAAGCAACAGGAAGCAGTTAAACAAATTACAGATAAATACACAGAAGAGACTGGTATTGAAGTAGAGATGGTTCCGATCAGCATGCTTGACCAAATTGAAAAGCTCGACGTTGAAGGTCCTGCAGGAAAAGGCCCGGACGTCATTTTTCAACCGCATGACCGAATTGGGGACCTAGTGAACAGGGGACTTGTAGATCCTGTTGATCTCGGAGATGTAGAATCCGATTATACGGATACGGCACTTGAGGCGGTAACGTATGATGGGGACAAATGGGGATTCCCGGCAGTAGTTGAAACATATGCGATGTACTATAACAAATCGCTTGTTGAAAAAGAGCCGACGACAATGGAAGAAATTCTTGCGATTGCAGAGAAAGATACTGATGCGTCTCAGGATAAATTCGGTTTCCTAATGGAAGCAGCGAATCTTTACTTTGTATATCCATTCTTCGCAGGAAACGGTGCCTATGTTTTTGCCAATGATAACGGAAAGTATGACATTTCCGATATCGGCCTTGATAACAAAGGAGCAATCGAGGGCGGGAATCTCGTCCAATCCTGGTATAAAGATGGCTATATCCCTCAGGATCTGACGCCTGATATTATGAACGGCCTATTCAGAGAAGGTAAGGTTTCTACTGTATTGAACGGTCCATGGATGGTTCGTGAATACAAGGAAGCGCTTGGCGACAATCTTGCAACTGTTCCGCTGCCAGTTTTGGACAACGGCGAACATGCAAAGTCTTTTGTCGGCGTGAAGTCTTACATGCTTTCGTACTACTCGGAAAACAAGGAATGGGCACAGGATTTGATGAAGTTCATCACAAACAAAGAGAATGCTATGATTTACTATGACGTGGCCGGAGAAATGCCAGCCCGTACCGATTCTTTGGAAGACCCTGTTATTGCTGAAGACCCAATCTATTCCGCTTTCGCAGAGCAGACGAAATACGGAGAGCCTATGCCAAGCGTACCTGCGATGCAGCAAGTGTGGGAGCCATTCAACAATGCGCTTAACTTTATCTCTAAAGGAGAGCCGGTTGAAGAAGTGCTGAGTGAGGCAGTTCAAACTATACATGATCAAATTGATGCTTCTGGAGCCAATAAATAATTTTTGGAATGGTATGGGGGCATATGCCCCCATATCATGTTTAACGGAAACCGGCTTCGTTTCAAAAGCCATTTAGGAGGCATATTTATGGAAAACGAAGAAAAGAAGAAGGGAAAGCTGGGGCAGCCCCGCAATCTGGCTACTTTGCTGTCTGTTGTGATTCCCGGTCTTGGACAGCTTTATAATAGAAGGTTCTTAAAAGGAATCCTGTTGATGGTCATTGCGGCTTCCTTTCTAGTAACAACTTGGAACTTTATTGATATCGGCCTCTGGGGGCTGTTCACACTAGGAACGATCCCTCGTGAACACCACTCGATTCAGCTTCTGTTGCAGGGTTTAATCGCACTAATCGTGCTTGCTTTTGGGATTGCCATTTATATTTACAATATCCGCGATGCACGCCAAGATGCGATCAGGCGTGAACAAGGCGAGCCAAAAATGACGCTCTGGCAAGGCATCAGAGCCTTCTATGATAAGGGCTTCCCTTATTTCATGATTCTGCCTGGCCTTATCATGCTTACGTTCATTGTTATCCTGCCATTGCTGTTTATGCTTTCACTGGCATTTACAGACTATAACCAATACAATTCGCCGCCAAGGAATCTCCTGCATTGGGTCGGATTTGACAACTTCGTCAATCTCGTCGATGTTGGCATTTGGAAAGACACCTTTTTCAGCGTCTTTACTTGGACCATTGTCTGGACAGTCATAGCGACAACGATGCAGATTGTCCTCGGCCTGTTCCTGGCACTGCTGGTGAACGACAAGCGGATCAAGTTCAAGCGGACAATCCGGACGGTTCTCATTTTGCCATGGGCTGTGCCCGCCTTTGTATCAATCCTGATTTTCTCAGCATTGTTCAACCCGACTTTCGGTGCGATCAACCGAGATCTTCTCAGTCATTTCAATTTGATGATCCCTTGGCTTTCCGATCCTTTCTGGGCAAAAGTCGCACTGATCATGATTCAGACATGGCTTGGCTTCCCGTTTGTATTCGCTTTGTTTACCGGGGTGCTCCAAAGTGTGCCTGCTGATATGTACGAAGCGGCTGATGTTGACGGCGGTACGAGATGGCAGAAACTGCGCTTCATTACATTGCCGCATGTATTGTATGCGACTGCTCCGCTATTGATCATGCAATATGCCGGCAACTTCAACAACTTCAATATTATTTACCTGTTCAATGAAGGGAACCCGGCGATCCGCGGACAAAATGCCGGCGGTACGGACATCCTGATTTCATGGGTATACAAACTGACATTTGAGACGAATAACTACAATATGGCTGCTGCCATCACGATCATCATGGGCCTTCTGGTCATGGGCTTCGCCTTTTTCCAATTCCGGAAGACAGCAGCATTTAAAGAGGAGGGACGTTACTGATGAGCCGAAAATTGAAGTCAAGACTGGAAGTAACGTTCATCTACCTGTTTTTCCTGATTATGTTTCTTATCATCGCTTATCCGTTGTTTTGGGCAATCATGATGAGCCTAAATCCAGGCTCCAATATGCTTGTGACAGAGCTTTTCCCGAAGAATCCAACACTGGCCCATTACAAATGGCTGTTTACAAGTCCGAAGAGCGATTACTTGCTTTGGTATAAAAACAGCTTGATTGTCGCTGTTCTCAACTCGGTCGGTTCGGTTGCGATCACATCCTTGATCGCGTACGCCTTCTCAAGATATAAATTCATCGGCCGCAAATACGGGTTGTATATGTTCCTGCTGCTGCAGATGTTCCCGGCTTTGATGGGGATGGTCGCTCTTTATATCCTCTTGAATACGATCGGCCTTGTTGACTCGCTATGGGGATTGCTCCTGATCTATCTCGGCGGTCAGATTCCGTTTAACGCTTGGCTTGTGAAAGGATATTTTGACACGATTCCGAAAGAGTTGGATGAATCTGCGAAAATCGATGGTGCGGGGCATTTGCGGATTTTTTGGACGATCATACTTCCATTGGCAAAGCCGATTCTGGCGGTTGTCGCACTGTTCAACTTCATGGCGCCATTCATGGATTTCCTTTTGCCGCGGATTGTGCTCACAAGTCCGAAAAATTACACGCTGGCGTTGGGATTGTTCAATTTCATCAATGATAAATTCTCGACGAATTTTACAATCTTTGCTGCCGGTGCCATCTTAATTGCCCTTCCGATTGCTCTCGTTTTTGTCCTGCTGCAAAGATACTTGATTTCCGGCCTCACTTCTGGTGCAACGAAGGGATAATTCTCTTAGATCGCCATGAATTAGGGTTGAAAAAAGGTTCTGCAGGACGCATAGTATTGATATAGGAAAAAATTTGAAGGTAGAGGGCTGATGCATGATGGTGACAATAAAAGATGTGGCAAAGGCTAGTGGGGTATCACCCTCTACAGTATCGAGAGTCATTGCCGATAACCCGCGAATCAGTGAAGATACGAAGAAAAAAGTGCGCAAGATCATGAAAGAGCTAGGCTACCATCCGAACATCAATGCGAGGAATCTCGTTGTCAAATCGACCAAGTCGATTGGTGTCGTCATGCCCTCTTCAGCAGACAAAGCACTCCAAAACCCGTTTTTTCCGGAGATTTTGCGCGGCATCGGTTCGGTTATTCATAAGATGGAATATTCAATGCTCCTATCAACAGGAGAAACAGAGGATGAAATTTTCAACGAAGTGACCCGCATGGTATATGGAAGCTATGTTGACGGGATTATCCTGCTATATTCCCGTGTCAATGACAGGGTGACGAACTTCCTGCACGAAAGTAAATTTCCGTTCGTGATTGTCGGCAAGCCGCAACAATATGAGAACGAAATCACCTATGTGGACAACGACAACTTCCGGGCAGGCCGGGAGATCACGGAATACCTGATTGGCAAAGGCCACCGGAAAATCGCCTTTATCGGGGGTTCGGGGGACAGGCTCGTGACAACAGACCGGCAAGCGGGATATGAATTGGCATTGAAAAATGCAGATATTGAAATAAAAGATGAATATAAAATTTATACAGAATTTCTGAGGTCTGGAGGACAGGAGGCAGTGGAAAGCCTTTTTGCCCTCGAAAGCCCGCCGACAGGGCTGGTGGTCAGTGATGATCTGATCAGCCTCGGCGTACTTGGCATGCTGAAGGAGCATGGTTATTCGGTTCCCGAAGATATTTCGCTTGCCAGCTTTAACAATGTGTATTTGTCGGAGATTTCCAGCCCGGCGTTAACAACGGTAGATATTCAAATTTATGAACTTGGCGCACAATCGGCCAAGGCGTTGATTGAAATGACGACGGTGAAAGAAGAACCGGCAAAACGAATTATCATTCAGCATAAGATCATTCACCGTGATTCCGTGCAGAGCAGGCGGGACTGATTGAAGTTTTCAGGCAAAAAATGAGATTCATTTGCCGAAAAGGCATATGAATTTTATTTTTGCTGTTAGTGCAAACGATTTCCCATCTTTTGCACAGTTGATTGAATGAGGAGGACTTTTTCATGAAAAAAACATGGTGGAAAGAAGCAGTCGCGTATCAGGTATACCCGCGTAGCTTCATGGACTCAAACGGGGACGGAATCGGCGATCTCCAAGGAGTAATTTCGAAGCTTGATTATTTACAAGAACTCGGTATCGATGTGATCTGGATTTGCCCGATTTTTGAGTCCCCGAATGATGACAATGGCTATGATATCAGCAATTATAAAGGGATTATGGAAGAGTTCGGAACGATGGACGATTTTGATAGGCTGCTTGAAGAGGTGCATCGTCGCGGCATGAAGCTAATTCTTGATTTGGTCATCAACCACACATCCGATGAGCATCCATGGTTTATCGAATCACGGTCCTCGAAGGATAATCCTTATCGCGATTATTATATTTGGCATCCGGGCAAGGACGGAAAGGAGCCGAATAATTGGGAGTCGATTTTCAGCGGTTCCGCTTGGGAGTTCGATGAACAAACAGGTGAGTATTATATGCATGTATTTTCCCGGAAGCAGCCGGATCTGAACTGGGAGAATCCGGCTGTGCGTTCTGATCTCTATGAGACTGTCAACTGGTGGCTCGACAAGGGGATTGACGGTTTCCGAGTCGATGCGATTTCCCATATTAAAAAAGTGGAAGGCTTCCCAGACATGCCGAATCCGGAGAACCGGAAATATGTTTCTTCGATGGACGGACATATGAACCGGCCAGGGATTCAGGTATTTCTAGAGGAACTGAAAAGGGAAACGTTCGCTAAATACGACATTATGACGGTTGGCGAGGCAAATGGCGTAACGATTGCCGAGGCTGATGAATGGGTCGGCGAAGAGAACGGGAAATTCAATATGATTTTCCAATTTGAACATCTCGGTCTCTGGGCGAAAAGTGTTTCAGGCGGCCTGGACATACATGCCCTGAAAACAGCGCTTACCAAGTGGCAGAAGGGTCTGGAAGGCAGGGGCTGGAATGCTCTGTTTCTGGAGAATCACGATCAGGCGCGCTCGGTTTCCACTTGGGGGAACGACGGGGAACTGCGCGATAAATCCGCAAAAGGCCTGGCGACAATGTACTTCTTGATGCAGGGGACGCCGTTTATTTATCAAGGACAGGAAATCGGCATGACGAATGTCCAATTTGACAGCATCGACGATTACGACGATGTCGCCATCCGCAATATGTATAAGGATGAACTGGAGAACGGAAAAACGCATGAAGAAATAATGGAAGTCATTTGGAAAACGGGCCGTGACAACTCACGCACGCCGATGCAGTGGAGTGCGGAACCGAATGCAGGCTTTACGACCGGCAAGCCTTGGCTGAAAATCAACCCGAATTATACGGAGATCAACGTGGAAGAGTCCCTTGCCAATCCGGATTCGATCTATCATTATTATCGGAAGCTGATCGAGCTGCGGAAGAAAGAGGAGACGCTTGTATACGGCATCTATGATCTGATTCTGGAAAATGACGACAAAATTTACGGATATACGAGAACACTCGGTGATGAAGTATTCGTCATTTTGACGAATCTGTTCGCCGAAAAAGCTCCTTTCAACCTTCCGGAAGAACTGCAGAATGCACAGCTGGAGCTCTGCTTGTCCAACTACCCGGCAGAAAACACAACCGGCATCAGCGTGGCACCCCTCAGGCCATATGAAGCTCGTGTCTATAAAATGGGCGTCTAATCCTTTATGTCTTTAAGATCGTGCAGAAAGAAGCCAGTTAGCAAGGACATCTGAACGGGTCTCCAATGTCGACACATACTGTAAAAATTAGTACATCACTTATATGAAAGTGGTGTACTTTTTATTTATTGATCTATTAAATGCGCTCATTTACTACTGCTTTAGTTTATGGAATATTCCGATTATGGGAAAGCGTTCTGTGATACAATAAAACAGGAACGTTTAGACGAGAATGCGTGTATTCTTTATTAGGCGGTGTGTTCATTAAAAGAATAAACTGCTAAGCGTTTGCTTGTCTTGTTATCAAACAGGACGAAACGATTAAACTTTGAATACGTTGGAGTAATATAGCTGTCGTAGAGCAGGATAGTGTGATAATAATTTGGGAGTTGATTCAGTGAGCGAAATAGACAAACGAAACAGATTGAGTGAAGAACCTTTTACTTATCAAACAACGAAAAAAGGAACGGTAACAATCTTTTACAAAGGCAAGCAAATTAAAACTATAAAGGATAGAGAGGCTGAACGCCTAATAGCGAGAATTAATGAAGTCGAGGATAATATAATTGAAGTTCAGTTATTGTTAGCTAAAATTACAGGGAACTTTAAACGTGGCAATGAAAAGAAGATTGGTAAAAGTGAAAGGAAGTAAACAAAGCTGCTACTTTGCAGGTTGTCGGGGTAATGGAGTGCTTTGGTACAGCAATCAAAATAAAAGAGTTCCTGCCTGCAAGTGATCTTTTCCCGATGCTTGTTTTTATACAGGGTGGGTTAATTAGCGTTCGATGCGGGTAAACAGATCGGGTAGCCAAAATGGAGATCTGGGCATACCTTGCAGGCAAGGAGTGATATAGATTGAGTAGTGTTGAAAGTCAGCAGGAGATCTTCAAACAAGTTTTAATTGCCGCAACTGAAAAGGCGGAACTAGACCACACAACTTTAGAAGATATGATTAACGACATAACGCAGATGCTGCTGCCGATTGTAAAGTCAAACGTTTAAAAAAGCCGGGAGTCTGACTCTCTTTTTGTAAACTACGTTAATGTAGTGGGGGGTCAGGCCCTGAAAAAAGTAAAAACAATCTCCCTTGATCAGGTTGATTGTTTTTGGTCAGTGGCCAAGAATTCCATTGTCAGTGTACGGATGTAATCCATCGTCATGTCAGCAGTTTCTTTCGGTGAGTAAGTGATCCGGTTGTTGATTACAGAGGTGAGCATTCCTTTCCAAACCAGGATGGTGGATGAGAGCAGGATTTCCACTCTTTTACGGTCTAGACCGCTGCATGCTTCGGCCGCGTATATGAGTAATTTGTTGCGTTCGTGTAAGTCGTTTTCCAAAATAATTATTTTTACGTAGTCTGGCAGCAGTGCCAACTCTTTTGTATAAAAAGAATAATATCGTTCAATTAATGTATTTGGATTGGTTCCTAAATTCGACAAAAAGATGATATTAAAAATATCGGGCTTTTCGAATGAATTTTTGCAGAAACACTCCCAAGCTAGCAAATACCTTTCAACCGGTTGGTCGCTTCTGGCAATATACGCAGCAAACTCTTCGTTGTAGTTTTCCAGAAATCGCAAGGACGCAAAAAAGACCAAATGGGAAAACTCATCAAAATAATTGTAAATGGTGGAAGCTGTATAACCAGCTTGCTCTGCCACTTTTCTGACTGTAATATTATGAACGCCTTCCCTCTCAATTACCTTCGCAGCCGCTTCAATAAATTCGTTGTACATCGGGTTCAACTGGGTATCACTCAAACTCACGACTCGATCTCTCCTTGCAGTAAAAATTCCCCACGTATTTTTAGAATTATCTTCTTCTAGCCATCTTATCCTATTAAGCAATCGCAAGCAATGACCTGTGTACCAGTAGTCAGATGATTAATAGAAGTGAATGGATTCGGAAGATATAGGTAAAAAGTACTTCTTTACAAAAGGTGGTTTCGAATTCGAGATGAATTTATTGCTAATATAGGTATAAATACTTATAAAATCTTAGTTTTTTGGTTTTATTTTCAATTGTTTCTCGTTCTCTATTGTCAGAGGTATAGGAAAAAGGTATGATTAAGTTGCTAGAATATGACAAAAAAACAAGGTGACATAGGCACCATCCGAAAACCGAAATGAGGAAGTGCAGCGATGACAATAGACATAGAGAGTAAGTTGGATGCCATCAATATATTCAATTACTTTCCAACCATCGGAGGGACATACCGGGAATTCGAGATGCTGGGTGAAGACGGGATTATCGCAGGCAACAGTACGAACACGGTTGTTCCGCAGACAGGCAGAAGAGAGGCTTTGGAGACTCGCTTTGTAGTCGAGGAACAGCTGAAGTGGTTTCCCGAGTCAGATCCTGTCGACATTGTCCGGCGTTATACGTATGAAGTGACGGAGGAAAAGATTGTTCTCATACATTCTTACAGCAGCATGTTCGGAGAATTCGACCAAAGAGTCACTTGTCTTAAAAAGGCGGTCAAGTGGACGAGGGATGAAGAATCAGAGTGCATGATTACAGATATCAATAAAAAAATTGAAATTAAAGCGGGCGTGTTTGAAAATTGTATTGAAGTACATGAGAGAACAGGAGTCCTTGTCACAAAGAAATATTATGCACAGCATCTGGGACTTGTTCTGACCATGCTCGAAACAGCGAATAACGAATCGATTGTATTTGAAGAAATGACTGGATTCCATATCCCGGCAAGACAAATAAGCTAAGAGGCCTGATCCCCGGCGAGCTAACGCATGAATGCATTAGAACGCCGGGAATCAGGCCCTAATTTGTTTTGTCATATGATTATGTGAAAGCTTAGAGTGTTGATGCGAGTCCGATCCCCAGCCTCTATTTTACGAAAAGGTTCTGGAGATCGGCTATTTACGATTTACCCTTGAAAATCCACAGTTGTCAAAAAGAAAGGGCTACCCATTGGGTAACAGGTATTTCAGCGGAGGCGGGCACGTCGCCAAACCGTGGCTCGATCGATCGGCCGCTTACCCCCTGTCTCTATGCCGCCGGATATTGTAAACTGATTGAAAAGCAGCGGCCCTTCCCAGCTATTCGAATGCGTCAGTCGGTGGTGAAGGGCAGGGGAGGGATTGTAATGATGTTTTCGGAATTGGGAGCGAGGAATCGCAGTCGGGCTCTGCTGGACAGAGGAAGCCTTTCGGAGCTTGCGGGTCCTGATTGTAACGTTCTCTCGCCGCATTTGGCAGTACAGGGAATTTTGCCACAAAACGATGATGGCGTGGTCATTGGGAAAGGGGAAATGGAAGGCAGAGCGGTTCTGATCATTTCCATTGACGGCCATTTCCTTGGAGGCGGCATCGGCGAGGTGTCAGGCGCAAAGATTTCCTGCGCTCTAGAGCTCGCCTTGGGGGATGCAGAAGAAGGAGAAGGCGCTTTGCCTGCTATCATTTTGTTTGACAGTGGCGGAGGCAGATTGCCGGAAGGGAATTATGGACAGCTTGCCATTGCGGAAATCGCCTCCGCACTCATTGAACTCCGCGCCTATGTTCCTGTGATTGGGGTCATTCCCGGAAAGATCGGTGCCTATGGGGGCATGTCTGTCATTGCAGGACTGTGCAGTGATCTGTTGATGACGTCAGCCGGACGGCTTGGGCTGAGCGGGGCTAAAGTGATTGAGCAGGAGGCAGGAAGCACGGAATTAGACTCGTCCGACCGCGGCCGGATTGAGGCCATGATCAGTGGTAAGCAAAGGGTCGCCATGAGGTTTGCGGATAAACTCGTGGAAGACGATGCTGAAGAGATCCGGAGCCGAATTCTTACTGTTTTGCAAAAAAAGAATAGAGACCATGCACCTCGCAGCACCATGGTTGAGCAGCATTTGGAATTTTTACAAACAGCTTCACGGTATGGGAGACTTACGCCGGAGGAGGCCGTTCAACTTCGGTTAAACCCGGGGACTGCTCGGGGGGGAATCGTTACTCATAAGGGAATTGGCTCCGCATGGCAGGCAGAAGTCAGGCACAAGGGCAAGAGTTGGTTCAACCTTCTTACAAAGGACGGCGAGAATAGAAGTGATATTCCGTCCGTGCAAGTGGCAGATGATTGGATAGGCGGGAAAAAGACACGTTTCATAGCGGTTGTGGCCGATCCGCAGAACCGATTTCCCCGGGCAGGAGGAGGGGAAGTCGGACTTCTCGAGGGATGGATGATTGCAAAGTACGTGAGGGAGGCGATGGAAGAGGATATACATGGGGAACGCCGAGCGATTGTGGCGATCGTCGATGTACCGAGCCAGGCATTCGGTTATGTGGAGGAGCTGCTCGGTATCCATTTGTCGCTGGCAGCAGCCGTTGATGCGTATGCAGCTGCGAGAATGGCGGGGCATCCGATTGTATCGCTGCTTGTTGGCAATGCCAATGGCGGCGCTTTTCTCGCTCATGGAATGCAGGCGAACCGGATTGTCGCCCTTGATGATCCGGAAGTTCACATCCAGGTGATGTCAAAATCATCAATTTCCCGGGTGACGGGGAGATCGGTCGAGGAATTGATGGAGACAGGGGATAAAGTAAAGGCGTGTGCTTTTGATGTGCGCTCATTTGCAAGCCTGGGGGCAGTCCACCATCTGATCGCCGGTGGTTCAGCTGGTGCTCCGGGGGAAAAGGAGCGAGACAAAGTGCTTGCTATATTAGAAAGCACGATAATAGGCATCGAATCTGACCGGAAACGGAACCTCTCCAGCCGGAGAAACTCCCCTGCTGCCCGGAATGGCGGCCGCACTGCCACAAATCAAGTAAGGCAAAAAATAATAAGCGAGTGGGCGGCGTCTAATTCTTTGTCCCACTAAACACGTAAAGCGCCGGGGTCTTGTCCCGGCGCTTTACTATTGAAAAGGATGAAATGAGGTCATGTCCCCGGCTGCATGACAACCGGGACAGTTGCCCCTTATCGATTCATTGCCTCGTTGAGTGTCTGCGTTAACTCCTTCACTTGTTCAACGAGCGTTGTGCTTTTACTGTTTGCCGCACTTTGTTCATCAATCGAGTGACGGACCTCTTCGGCAGATGCTGCCGCCTCTTGGGAGATGGCGGAGATATTCTGGATCGCCGCTTGGATATGTGAGCTTTGGCCGATGATTTTGTCAATTTCAGTGGAAATGTTTTCCATCGCATTTACTGAGTCAACAACTGTGCTGTGAATACTTCCAAATTCCACTTCTGTTTTTGCAACCGCATCATTCATCTGCAGAGAGTGCGTCATCGTCTCTGACATCGCAAGGACTGTTGCTTCAGTTTCCTGTTCGATCTCGGCGATCATCTGCTGGATTTCAATCGTTGCCTGATTAGATCCTTCTGCAAGCTTTCTAACTTCACCAGCGACAACGGCAAAGCCTTTCCCATGCTCACCTGCTCGAGCCGCCTCGATGCTCGCATTAAGAGCAAGCAGGTTAGTCTGGGCTGTGATGCCGTGGATTGTATTTGTAATCTGGGATATGTTCTGGATTTTGTTATAAAGATTTGTAATGCCGATGCTAATCTTATCAGAAGAGGTTTCCGAATCGTCATTTGTTTTCTTTAAAAGTTCAACCATCCGTATGCCATTTTCGGCCGCTCTTTCAGATGAAGAAGTAATCTCCTTCAACACGCGGTAATGATCATTCATTTTCCCGATAGATTCTGTCAGCACTTCAATTCCTCGGCTCGTCTCTTCAGTGTTGGCCGCTTGGGTAACAATGCCTTGGGTAATTTCCGAAAGAGCTTTGCTTATTTCCGAACTGCTTTCATTTCTTTGCTCATAAGTGGTTGACAGTTCTTGCGTGGCTGCAACCAGATCATTGGATAAGCTTTGCAAACTGCCGGAGACGCTGCTATTCCTTCTCAAGGCATTGAGGGATGCAGAGGCAAGCCCAATTTCATCAGTTGTTTCAGGCAAAGGCTCGATATCAAGAGCTCCGGCAGCAAGCCCATCGGAAAAGGACTTAACTTTTTCCAAACCGCCCAGCTTCTTCTTCGCAAATGCATAGAAAATAATGGCTGCCACAGTACTCAGAACGATGCAAAGAAGAAGGTTGACGATAATGAATTGTGTCGAATTGGCGTCCGAACTGCTTATCAGCAGATAATTGACTGCACCCATGACGACGGTCGTTCCGAGGAAAAGAAGAGTGGCGGCGGTCAATAGCTTGCCTGCAACACTCTGTTTGACGGATTTCATGAGAACATAACCCCTTTTTCTGTATATTCTTTTACTAATTGCCGAGCTGCTTCCGTATGGGATATCCCTATAATGAGGTGTTTAATGAAGGGAGCAGGATCGGAACCTCTCTCCTTGATAATGGATAAAGCATTCAGCAGCTGAGTCAGTTTGTATCTGGACAAACAGCTCCATAGCAGTGTAGTAATTATTCCTTTTTTCAGAATCCAAAGATCTTCCTTACTTATTGGTATCGTCATCGGCTCTGAAATGTTTACCGCTTCATTTAATAAATTTTTTAGCTGGTTATCGCTTAGGCGAACTTTTGTGTAATCAACTGCATCCTTTTTCATTTCATCAGGCATAAACAAATGGCTCAATCCCTTCTGTCGCTTTGTTCCTGGGCGAAAAGTATTATGGTACCTAGTCATAATACCACATGATAATAATCCGATTGGGATTTTTCGTTTTATGAAATTATTCGAAACCTTTTCAATTCCTGCTCGTATAGGTAATTGTAAGTAAAAATAAAAGGTAGAGGAGAGAGACGTACATGAAGAAATTGGCGGTCTGGTTGATTGCGGCTGCATTCGCATTGTCGATGGCTTTGCCGCAATACACTGCTTTAGCAAAGGAGACTGGCCAACCTGCATTGTTTGTTGATGGGGTTGAGATGGAAGGGTTTAAACAGCTGTTCACTTCACAGGGCCAGATGCTTGTTCTAGCGGATAGTTTATTTTCTGCAGCAGGCTTTAATGTTTCCAAAGGTGAGGACGGAAAAGCTACAACGGCTACGAATGGTTATTTAACGGTTGTATTTAATCCGAGCGCGAAAAGTGTTACCGTAAACGGAGAGAAGGCGGATTTGGAGTTCCCGCTGACATTACAAAACGGGGGCAATTACATACCTGTAACCTTTTTGAATGAACTGGCAGGCTTTGATGCAGTTGTCTCGGAAGATGGACAAAAGGTTGAAGTCAGCACAAACAGAGTGAAAAATGTCGATGCGTTTTTGGAGAAGCTTGTTGCTGCTGAATTGAACAGCTATTCGGCGACTATGGACATCGAACAGACGATGCAGGCGAATGAGTTTGGAACAATGTCAATGAAAATGAAGCTGGCGATGGATGCAATTCAGGACCCGCTCTCCATGCATATGGTTACTGAAATGGAAATGGTTATGGATGAAGACAAAATATCGACGAGCTCAGAAGCATATATGACAGAAGAAGGGCTGTTCCAAAATGACGGCGAAGGCTGGTTCAAGTTTGATGAGAACCTGATTGAAGACATTCTCGGCAGCACGGCTGCGCAGGCAGACCCGCTGGCGCAATTGGAAATGATGAAGGAATTCATCTCGTCGCTTAACGTGTTCGAATACGAAGACCAATATGTAATGACATATACGGTATCGGATGAGGACTTTGAAAAATTACTCTCCAGTATCTTAGGTGATTTTGCCGGGATGCTTGAGGGCAGCTTGCCTGCAATTGAAGAAGACGGAGAAGCCGTTGAAGAAGGCGAAGTGAGTGAAGAACTCGAAGATGCTGTGAGCGAAGAGGACTTGGAAGAAATTTTGGGCAGCATGTCGATGAAAATCGAAGAATTCTATGCAATCACAACAATTGATAAGAAGACCTTGTTCCCGGTTGACACATCAAGCAAGATGAAAATGGTAATGACAATGGATGAGGAAGAAATTGTTACAAATCAGGTGATGACAGGTAAGTACAGCAACTTTAATTCCGTAAAACCGATCACCATACCAGAAGAAGTCATTAAAAATGCAAAAAGCTTTGATGAGTATTTGAAAGAGATGGAAGAAACACTTGAGACCGAAACTGAATAAAAGAAGCTTAAGACCGACGGAGCTGGAATCCGTCGGTCTTTCTTTTTTATGGAGGAGTTTTCGGCGAGACAGAAGGTGGAAGAAGGAGGGTAAGGAGGGTGAGATTTTATGATCAAAACAGTATGGAGAACGGCGGCTGTGATGGGATTGGTATTGTCGCTTGGGGCCTGTGGAGATAAGGCCGAGGATAAGGACAGCGAGGAGCAGGCGAAGCCGAATCAAAGTGAGCAGCAAACGGCGGACAAGTCTCCTAAGGAATCGGTGAATGAAAATATTGATAAGTCGGATTCCGAAATGACAGACGGCGCAATTAAAGAAGAGATGGAAAAAGAAGATGGTGTAAATGAGGCGAAACTGTCCGTCAATGAGGACAAAGAAGACCATGTGATTGCTGAAATGTCTGTTAATGAATCGATTGATAAGGACAAAGCAAATAAACTGGCCGAGAAATATGCGGGAAAATTGAAAGACAAATACAAAGAGCACACCATTGACGTCCAAATCCGCCAGCATGGGGACATCATCGGAGAAGCTTCAATGGAAAAGGATGCCTAATGGGATAATTGGCCGACCCCCCTGCTCTCTTAACGAAAGTTCGTTAACGCAGGGAGTGCCGGCTCTATTGTTTTAGGTGAAATATTCAATTTTACCGTGGGGGAAGTATTTTTCAATATAGTGATACAAAGCTTCTTTCATTTCATCTTCTTCGTCTTTCGGATAGATATACTTATGGATTCCGTAACGGCCCCATTTGGTGCGGCGCTTTTCTTCATCGAGTTCAAGCTTGGTCATTGGGTAGTTTTTCTGGATGACACGCTTTGCCGGTTTCGTGAAACGGTGCTGGATCAGTTCGAACGTCAGGTCCTTTTTCGCTTCGTCAGGCAGGTCCTTGCTCAGTCTTTCAAACAACACCCTGTATCCTTCCTGCCAGCCATCGAACAAGTAAATAGGGGCAATGATAAAGCCGAGCGGATAGCCGGCTTTTGCCACTTTCACAGCGGCCTCAATCCGTTCGTGGAGCCTGGATGTGCCGGGTTCAAAGTATTTGATGACATAGTCGGCATTCATGCTGAACCGGAAGCGAGTGCGCCCGTTGTGATCTGCATCAAGCAGGTGATCGACATGCTGAAACTTAGTGACAAATCGAAGCCGTCCGAGGTCGGATTTCCCAAAATACTCGATTGCATGTTTCAGCGTATGGGTAAGGTGGTCGATGCCGACGATGTCCGATGTACACGATGCCTCGAACCTCGTAATTTCTGGTGCCCGCTCTTCCATATAGGCCTGGGCAGCGTCGAGGATTTCTTCGACGTTTACATAGGTGCGGATATACGGTTTTGTTCCCATTGTCGTTTGCAAATAGCAATAATGGCAGTGGCCCATACAGCCGGTCGCGAATGGTATCGCGAATTCGGCCGAGGGCTTGGAAGTATCAAATTTCAGCGTTTTGCGAAGCCCGACGACGAGTGTGGACTTGGCAATCCGATACCGCTGGAAATCATTGTCGCCCGGCAAATTCCTCACCTGGTTATGGGAGGTCGTATAGCGTATTTCCGTTCCGTTGTCGCGAAATTTTTTCAGCAGCTTTTCGCCCAATGGGTATTCGAGCGCTTTTGGCTCAAAATAGACGAGCTGCGGATTGAACGGCCTTACCAAAAGGCGTCGCCTCCTTGCCCGTCATCTGTGCTGCCGAAGTAATACTGATAGGCTTCAGACGCTTCCTCTTCAGATTTGTATATCGCCATTTCATCTGTGAGCGGATAATACGTTTCATATAAAAATACAGCCAGCTGACCTGGATGATCCGGGTCATTGACAACGGCCGCCTCCTGGATTCCTGCAACATTCTGCGTATGGGGATTGCGGTACATGACATATACAACATCGCCCGGTGCATAAGATTCCATCACAGAACCCCCTTTCTCCTCATAATGTGGCAATATAACAGAAAAGTATGCACAGCCATTAGACAAAAAACTGCGGTACAATAAATATAATGCTAAAGGGACCCGTCCCATTTCGGGAGGAGGTGGAAGATGGGAGAGAGTGTGTGGTTTATTTTTGTGGAGGTGCTGCTTCCGGTATTTGTGCTGATCGGGGCAGGAGTACTGTTGCAGAGAAAGTTCCGGCTGGATTTGTATACGCTGTCAAAGTTAAATATTTACTATTTGACTCCTGCCCTGATATTCAACAAGTTGTATGAAAGCGAGTTTTCTCTGTCTGTTTTCTTCGGTGTGATCGGCTTTACTTCGCTGTTCGTCCTGCTTCTCCGGCTGATCAGTTACTGGCTCGGCAGGTGGATGAAGCTGGAGCGGAGGCTAAATACGGCTTTTTCCCACAGTATACTCTTTTACAATTCAGGAAATTACGGCATTCCGGTCAATGATCTTGTGTTTCGCCATGATCCGTTTGCCATGTCAATCCAGATTGCCGTCATGGTGTTCCAAAATACGTTTTTGTTCTCATATGGCGTATTTGCCCTCGATTCGATGCAGACCGGGAAGTTGAAAGCACTATTGAATTATTTTAAAATGCCGCTGTTTTACGCGCTGCTGCTCGGAATCAGCATGAATATGCTGGAGGTAGACCTGCCGGTATTTTTGCTGACGCCGATTACATATGTTTCAAATTCGCTTATTGCCATTGTCCTTTTGACGCTAGGAGCCCAGATAGCCAACCTGAAGATCAACCTATCTTATGCGCCGCTTTATCTCAGCCTGTTCGTGCGGCTGCTGGCCGGTCCGCTTATCGCTTTTCTCTTAATCAGGTTCATTGGCTTTGAAGGGATACTTGCTCAGGCACTTCTCATTTCCACGGCGATGCCAACGTCTGTCAACAGTGCGATGATCGCCCAGGAATATGGAAACGAGCCGGAATTTGCGGCACAGACAGTGATCGCTTCGACGGCTTTCAGCTCCATTACTCTCGCGATTGTCATATCGTTTGCCCTCCGGTTTTTTTAGGAAGGTTTAAATAACTTCGTAATAAGGGAACATGTAGGTACCATTGTGTCCAAGGAGGCTGTCATGAGAAAAAAAGTGGTGCTGATTGGCGGGGCAGGGACTGTCGGCAAGATTTTATATGAGGGATTGCATGAGAAGTATGATTTGACGATCATGGACTTGCATGAGCCGGAGCAGGGCGATTTCATTAAAGTGGATGCAACGAATTTTTCCGAACTGCTTGAGGCCATACCAAAGGATGCCGATGTACTGGTCAATCTTCTTCAGGTGAAAAAAGAGGATGACCTTGAAAAGGTAAACGAATTCAGGCAGATGACGGAGGTCCATTTTATCGCCTCTTTTAACATTTTTCATGCGGCTGTTGAACTGGGCATCCGAAAAGTCGTGTTTGCATCGACAAATCATGTAACGGATTATTATGAACAGGACGGGGATTCCTTGCTCGGCAGGGAAATTAACCAACATGATTATCCGCTGTCTAAAAGCTTATATGGCGTGCTGAAGCTCGCTTCGGAGAGCATCGGTCATATTATGGCAGTGGAGAAGGACAATGAATTGTCGGTCATCAATATCCGGATCGGCAGCGTCCGTGACGATGAGGAAAAAACCGTGAAGGAACAGGAGCGTCTTAAAAAGACATTGCTCAGCCATGAGGACACGATCCAGATTTTCGGCTTGGCGATTGAATCCACCGTAAAATTCGGCATCTACTATGGCGTCTCAGACAATCCTGGAAAGCCGTGGTCAACGGAAAATGCGAAAAAGGAACTCGGATTCGAATCACTCAAAAATGCAATTGATGTATTGGAAGAATAACAACCTGCCGCCTTCAGCGGCAGGTTGTTATTCTTTGAAGAGAAGACAAAAAATTTAGTGATTTCATAATCATCTCCTAAGACACCCCCAGAAAAAGCCTGTCCCATGGGGCTTTTTGGCCAGAGCTGAAGAAATGATTATTTACGGAATGAACCCTACAGCTTTACTTTTAAGGGGCAATCACAAAAAAACAGGGGGGAAGGAAATTGAAAAAACAGAAGTTGAAAGTGCTTAGTGTCAGCT
This sequence comes from Lederbergia sp. B243.17, assembly GCF_057657925.1. NCBI lineage: Bacteria > Bacillati > Bacillota > Bacilli > Caryophanales > Bacillaceae > Lederbergia > Lederbergia sp. B243.17. The sequence continues at coordinate 2,030 of NZ_JBWBKF010000055.1, read as the reverse complement.
TTGCGCTTATGATGGGAATCGGTTCATTAGCTGCGTGTTCAAATGAAAGCGCTTCACCCGTTGATAAGGGAAGCAATGCGAATGCGGAAAAGAGCAGTACACCGGAACCGGCTAAGTTCACGATCATGGCGAACTTGCATACACCGGAAGTGCCATCTGATAAGATCGAAAAGATTTTGGAGGAAAAGACCGGCGCTGATCTGACACTCCAATGGACGCCCGACAGCAACTATGAGGAAAAATTAAGCACATCCTTTGCGACAGGAACTTTTCCTGAAGCGGTTTTCATGAAAAACATCACGACTTTCCTTCAATTTAAAGAGGCGATCCGTGACGGCCAGTTTTGGGAGATTGGGCCATATCTCTCCGAGTTCCCGAATTTGAGCAAGCTGAATGAGCAAGTATTGAAGAATACGGCGGTAGATGGAAAGATCTATACACTTTATTCCGGAAGGCCATCTTCGCGCCAAGGGCTGATTTACCGAAAAGATTGGGCTGATAAGCTCGGGCTTTCCGCACCAACAAATATAGAGGAATTTTACGAGATGGCAAGGGCATTTACGGAAGATGATCCGGACGGCAATGGCAAAGATGATACATTCGGACTGACAGATCGGAGCGATCTCATCTACGGTGCTTTTAAAACGGTCGCATCCTGGCATAATACGCCAAACGGCTGGGGCGAGAAGGATGGAGAGCTGCTGCCGGAGTTCATGTTCGACGAATATATAAACACGATGGAGTATTTTAAAAATCTCCGCGACAACGGTTATATCAATCAGGATTTCCCGGTAGCGAGCAAGGAAGACCAGCAGGCGTTCCTGAAAAATGGCACGGCGGGGATGTATGTAGGTTCGATGCATGATGTACAGAGCTTGTATCAGGATGCAGTGAAAATCAACCCGGATATTGAGTTTGATGTTCAGAATAAGATTGTCGGTCCGGACGGCGAGTATCGTGTCTGGTCGCTTCCGGGCTATGGGAACGTGGTAATGTTTCCTAAATCGGCTGTAAAGGACGAGGCCCAGCTGAAAGGGATTCTTTCATTCTTCGATCAATTGATGTCTCCTGAATTGTCAAACGCTATTTATTGGGGCGTAGAAGGGGAGCACTACACCGTCCAAGATGGAAAAGCTCTTCCGACAGAAGACAAAGAACTGACAGACCGAGAAGTGAAGCCATATATGTCGCTTGAAATCGGCGAGCCGCAGACGAATGGAAGATATGAAGGACTTGCGACATACGAAGCAAAAGCAAAAGCAGATGAGCTGGTAATCGAGAATGAAGACTATCTGATCCAGGATCCGACGGTAGCCCTTGATTCCCCAACATTTATTGAAAGAGGGGAAAGGCTTAACCAGATCATCTCGGATGCCACATATCAATTTATCCTTGGCAAAATTGACAAAGCCGGCTTTGAAAAGGCGGTTGCAGAATGGAAAAAAGGCGGCGGAGATGACATCATAAAGGAATTTAATGAAGCATTCAGCGAAGTAAAATAATGCTGGAAGGTGACGGGGAAGCAGTCCCTTCATCGAAGTGAAGGCTGCCTGATGGGGCGGCCTTTCTTTCTCCTGTTTTTTCCTGGAAGGTATCGGGACGGCTCCAATAATCATTTTCTTAGAGTGTCGAAAAAAGCGCGGTGCTATTGGGTTTTGGTAATTGAACATGGTCCACTGATTATTTACGGAACTCAAATAGTCCGCTAGTTTTTATGTAAGCGCTTCATAGAAATTCTATGGACGGGCCATTGCCGAAAATAGTGACTTTTAGCAGAAAGGAAGAGAGCCATGAACGCAGAAGTAGAAGTTGAATCAACCGCGCCTGTAGTCAGCAAATCCACATACCGGTCGGAACTGATGCGGCGCATTAAGAAAAACAAGTGGCTATATTAAAGTGGTACCTATGTCAAGGACACAATAAAAAAAGAGATTAAGCAGTTTGAAGATGATTCCTATATTGAATAGGGGTCATCTTTTTTAAATTCCACTGATAACGATAATTATTATAATAGACCATATAATGGTTAA